>NZ_JAMYTH010000007.1:0-237697 GCF_040322415.1 Mesorhizobium sp. M0152 | reverse complement strand
ACCGTTCGAATCATCAAAACCTCCAAAATGAGGCTTGAATCACTCAAAGGGCGAAAGTGGAATCCTGATTCTCAACAACCCCTAGCCCACGATCGCGAACGCTTCCCGCGTGGTCCCGGAGGCTGTCTTGACCGGTTTGCGGCCGATCCATTGGACATGCCGCCCCAGCGTCACCGCCGCCGATTCGGTGTTTCCCTGCCGCAAGGCGGCCAGGATCGCCCGGTGGTCCTGGTCGGTGCGCGCCTCCCATTCCGAGCGCCATGCCGCGAACAGGAAGCGCGCGCTCGCGGCGTGGAGATCGTCGATCGTGGCAAGCAGGCGCGGCATGCCGCACGGCGCCAGGATCAAGCGGTGAAAGGCGCGGTTGGCTTCTTCCCATGACCTGACGTCGCGGGATTTGTCGCCGGCCTTGGTCGCCTCCTCGGCCTGGTCGAGAATGGCCGCTGTCAAATGCGGCGCGGCATGGCGCAATGCCAGCACTTCGAGCGCGGCCCGCATTTCGGCGACTTCCTTGACCTCGCCCAGATCGAAGGCCGCGACGCGCACGCCGCGGCGCGGCTCGCTGACGGCGAGGCCTTGCGCCTCGAGCCGGCGGAAGGCCTCGCGCACGGGCACATGGCTGGTGTTGAACTCCTCGGCGACATGATCCTGCCGAAGCCGAGCGCCCGGTTCGATCGCGCCGGAGATGATGCGGTCCGCCAATGCCTTGCTGATGCGCACCGCGATGGTGTCGTCCGTGCCCTTTGCCATGTTTTATAGATAATTTGCGGCGGGGCGTCTTGTCGAGACGGGTGGGACCGGCTTTCACAACTGCTTTAAAAACGGCGCTGTAAGTCAGGGGCGCTCTGCCAGTCTTGCGTCCAGCCCCTGCATGGCGCTTCTTCGGCACGCCGTCACGCGCCTGCACGGAAAGGCCGTGCAGGAGCGTGCATCGTCATCAGCCTGTTCGCCGCGATGGTGTTGCCTGGAAAAACGAAGTAGCCGGAGCCCGGCTGAGGCGGCTTCAGTTCACCCGGCTGATGCAGAAATCGATGACGTCGATCAACGCCGATTTCTGCAGCGTTGCTTCCAGCGGCGCCAGCGCGTCGCGGGCGATTTCGCCGAAATGGCGGGCGCGTCCGATGGTGTCGGCGATGGCGCCGTGGCGGGTCATCAGGCCGATCGCATTTTCCAGGCCGGCGTCATCGGTGACATTGTCCTCGATGGCGCGCTTCCAGAAAGTGCGCTCGGCCTTGGTGCCGCGCCGGTAGGCGAGAATGACCGGCAAGGTTACCTTGCCCTCGCGGAAATCGTCACCGACATTCTTGCCCAGATCCTTGCTGGTGCCGCCATAATCCAGCGCATCGTCGATGAGCTGGAAGGCAAGCCCGAGATTCATGCCGTAGGAGCGCAGCGCCGCACGGTCGTTGCGGGTCGCCTGGGCGATGACGGGGCCGACTTCGGCGGCGGCCGAAAACAGCGCCGCGGTCTTGGCCTTGATGACGGCGAAATGCTCGTCCTCGGTGGTTTCGAGGTTCTTGGCGGCCGCAAGCTGCATGACCTCGCCCTCGGCGATGATCGAGGCCGCACTCGACAGGATATCGAGCGCTTCCAGCGAGCCGACATCGACCATCATGCGGAAGGCCTGGCCGAGCAGGAAATCGCCGACCAGCACGCTCGCCTGGTTGCCCCAGATCATGCGGGCGGTCTTCTTGCCGCGCCGCATGCCGCTCTCGTCGACGACGTCGTCGTGAAGCAGCGTTGCGGTGTGCATGAATTCGACCGAGGTGGCGAGCTTGACATGGCCCTCGCCGGCATAACCGAACATCTGGGCTGCGGCGAGCGTCAGCATCGGCCGCAGCCTTTTGCCGCCGGACGAGATCAGGTGATTGGCGACCTCCGGGATCATCTCGACGTCGGAGCCGGCCTTGGACAGGATCAATTCGTTGACGCGCCCCATATCGGCCGCTGTCAGGTCGATCAGGTCCTTGATGGACGCGGGTTCCCGCTTCCCGTTTTCGATGTTGAGAACGACACCCACGACAAACTCTCCCGTCTTGATATAACGCGTGCGACGGCACCCTTGATCCCGCATGGACTCTAGGGCTGCGGACATGGCCACGGCAAGAGGCGAATTGGCGCGGCGATGACGACGGCGTGCCGACCGACGCCAAGGAAGTTCTTCTTCGCCAGGCAAATCCGCCTGCCCGTTTACAGAAGTGCCGCAAACTGAGAGTTTCGCCCGATGATAGAGCTCATTCGCACCAACGACGCGGTCATCATCTCCTTTGTCGAATCGCTGATGCGCGATGCCGGCATCGGCTGCTTCGTCGCCGACCAGAACATGAGCGTGCTCGACGGTTCGCTCGGGATCCTGCCGCGGCGCATCATGGTCGACGCCGACCAGGCCGACGCGGCGCGGCGCATCCTGACCGATGCCGGCATCGCCAACGAGATCCGCGGAAAATAATGTCAGCCGCGCCAGCCGCCCTTGTTTCGGACACGCCGGCCCACACGGTCGACGCTTTTCATCGCGGCCGGTTCTGGCTCGTGCAGCCCAAGCAGGGTGGCCATCGCGCCGGCATGGATGCGATGATGCTGGCGGCGGCCGTGCCATCCGCCTTTGGCGGGCGCCTCGCCGATTTCGGCGCAGGAGCCGGGGCCGCCGGGCTTGCGGTGCTGTCTCGCTGCCCGGCCGCCGAGGCCGTGCTCGTCGAGCGCGCGCCGGAAATGGCACGTTTCGCAGCCGCCACCCTTGCCCATCCCGGCAACGCGCATCTCAGCGACCGCGCCTCGGTGCTGGTCGCCGACGTCACGGTGTCGGGCCGGGCGCGCGCGGCGGCCGGTCTCGCCGACAATGATTTCGATTTCGTCATCATGAACCCGCCTTTCAACGCTTCCCGGGACCGCGCCACACCAGACCGGCTGAGAAAGGAAGCGCATGTGATGGAGGACGGGCTGTTCGAGAGCTGGATCCGCAGTGCGGCGGCCGTGGTCAGGCCGCGCGGCGGGCTTGCCGTCATTGCGCGACCCGAACAGCTCGGCGCCATTCTCGGCGCGCTTGCCGGCCGCTTCGGCGACGCCGAGATGCTCGCCGTCCACCCGCGCCCCGATGCGGCGGCGATCCGCATCATCGTGCGGGCGGCGCTCGGCGCGCGCGGAAAACTCGCCATCCGCCCGCCGCTGATGCTGCATGCGCGCTCCGGCAACGGGCCGGACGAGCGCAGCGAAATGATCGCCAACGGTCTCGCCTCGCTGTTCGGAGATTGAGCTATTGTCGCCGGCCACATTGCCGTTGGCCGGGGAATTCCTACATGCCTGCAACCCACCGGCCGGAGACCTCGCCATCGTGAAGCGCTTTTTCAACCGCCTGCTGCCTAAATCCTGGCGTTCCAGCGTCGTCACCATTCCGGTCATGCGGCTGCACGGCACCATCATGGCCGGGGGCGGCCAGTTCCGGCCGACGCTGTCGCTTGCCTCCACCGCCGGCCTCATCGAAAAGGCTTTTTCCTTCGACGCGCCGGCGGTCGCCATCTCGATCAATTCGCCCGGCGGCTCGCCGGTGCAGTCGCGGTTGATCTTCAAGCGCATCCGCGACCTGGCGACGGAAAAGAACAAGAAGGTTCTGGTCTTCGTCGAGGACGTCGCGGCATCGGGCGGCTACATGATCGCGGTCGCCGGCGACGAAATCTTCGCCGATCCGTCCTCCATCGTCGGCTCGATCGGCGTGGTCTCGGCCTCGTTCGGTTTCCCCGAACTGATGAAGAAGATCGGCGTCGAGCGCCGTGTCCACACCGCCGGCCAGAACAAGGCGGTGCTCGACCCGTTCAAGCCCGAGAAGAAGGAAGACGTCGAACGGCTGAAGGCGCTGCAGCTCGAGGTCCACGAAACCTTCATCGATCTGGTCAAGGAGCGGCGCGGCACGAAGCTGAAGGATGATCCGGACCTGTTCACCGGCCTGTTCTGGACCGCCAAGAAAGGCCTGGAGCTCGGCCTGGTCGACGCGCTCGGCGACATGCGCACGGTGCTGAAGACAAGGTTCGGGGAGAAGACCCAACTCAAGCTGATCACCGCGCCGCGCGGTTTCCTCAGCCGCTTCGGCCTGTTCGGGTCGAGCCAGGGCTTTTCGGCGCCCGATATCGCCGCCGCCGCGGCCAGCGGCATCATCGATGCGGCGGAAGAGCGCGCGCTGTGGGCTCGGTTCGGGCTTTGAAAACCATGCAAAACCGTCTAGCATGAGCGCTTGAAATCGTAGGCATGTCGTTTCCCCAAAGCCGAACCCGCTTTGGGTGACATGCATCAACCGACCCGACCGGCCGCCTTCGCCGGCCTAGCGTGGGAGGAGTTTCGACATGCCGCAGATCATTTTCTTCACCGTCGTTGGCGTCGCCGCCTATTTCGGCTACCGCACTTTCATCCGGGAAGCCGAGCGCGTGACCGCCAAGGTGCGGCGCACTGAAAAGCAGGCGGCGAACGGCGCGATGGGTACGCTGGTCAAGGACCCGAAGACCGGCGAATACCGGCTGGCCAAGGACTGAGCATCATTCCGCAGACGACTGACGCCGTGGACACCGATATCGGTTCGCGCATCTGGCCCGCGCACGCCAAGATCAATCTAGCGCTGCATGTCACGGGCAGGCGCCCCGACGGCTATCACCTGATCGAAAGCCTGGCGGTGTTCACGCGTTTCGGCGACCGGGTCGAGATCGCGCTTGCCGACGGCGACGATTTCACCGTTTCCGGCCGCTACGCGCCGACGGTTCCTCTCGACGCCGCCAACCTCGTGCTCCAGGCGCGCGACGCCCTGCGAAAACAGGCTGGACCAGAGAGAACGCCGCCGGTTTCGATCAAGCTCGAAAAGAACCTGCCGGTTGCCTCCGGCGTCGGCGGCGGGTCGAGCGACGCGGCGGCGGTGCTGCGCGGGCTGGCCGAGACCTGGGGCCTGGACATCGATGACGCCGCGCTGGCGCGGATCGGCCTCTCGCTTGGCGCCGATTTGCCGATGTGCCTGGCGGCAAAGCCGCTGGTCGCGCGCGGCATTGGCGACGAGCTGTCCATCGTGCCGGATTTTTCGGCGTTGGGGCTGGTGCTGGTCAATCCCGGCACTCCCGTCTCGACGGCCGAAATATTCAACGCGCTGTCGCGGCGCGACAATGAGGGCCTGCCGCCGCTGCCGCGCCGCATCGATTTTCACAGCCTGCGCAACTGGCTGGAGATCACCCGCAACGATCTTGAGCCGGCAGCTCTTGCGCTACAGCCCGCCATAGGCAGGGCACTTTCATGGCTGAACAAGGCTGGATCGGGGTTTTCGCGAATGTCGGGGTCGGGCGCGACATGCTTCGGCCTGTTCGAGACCGGCAACGTCGCCAAGCGCGCGGCCGCCGAGATCCGCGCCCGCCAGCCCGACTGGTTCGTCGCCGCGACGCGCAGCATCGCATCGGAGGGCGCCGATGGCCAGAACTGACGAAAGCCGTTCCTTCGTTCCCGTGCGCATCGCGGTGCTGACCGTGTCGGACACACGCAGCCTCGCCGACGACAAATCCGGCCAGACGCTGGCTGACCGCATCACCGAGGCCGGCCACATCCTGGCCGCCCGCGATATCGTCACCGACGACCGCGAAAAGATCCGCGACAAGGTGCTCGGCTGGTCGAAGGACGCGGCGATCGATGTCGTCATCACCACCGGCGGCACCGGCTTCACCGGCCGCGACGTGACGCCGGAGGCGCTGGAGCCGATCTTCGAAAAGCGCATGGACGGCTTTTCGGAAGTGTTCCACCGCATCTCCTACGACAAGATCGGCACCTCGACGATCCAGAGCCGGGCGACCGGCGGCGTCGTCAACGCCACCTTCGTCTTCGTGCTGCCGGGCTCGCCCGGGGCCTGCAAGGACGCCTGGGACGGCATATTGAAGGCGCAGCTCGACTATCGCCATATGCCCTGCAATTTCGTCGAGATCATGCCGCGCCTAAACGAGCATCTGCGGCGCGGCAAATCGGCTCCGTAGCGCCGGTCTGCGTCCCCGGACGCAAGGTTTCAGCGGATGACCGGCTCGCCGTGAAAGCGTCGGCGCGAGGGGCGCGAAACACCGAAGCCGACTTCCATCATCAGCCGCGGCGTGCGCGCCGGCACGGTGCCCATGTGGAAGCCGAACGGATCCTCGACGAAGCCCAGCCCAGCCTCGCCGGTCAGCGTCACCGGGCTCTCATCGCCGTAGACGTTCAGCACATCCTCGGCTGGATGGCCGACGAGAAGCGTCAGTTGATGCTTGAGGCTGCGGCGCCTGTGGCTGCCCCTGACGTAGACATGCGGACCGGTGCCAGCATCGACAGGCATCAGGTAGAAGAAGAACTTCAGCATCCGCCAATCGTCGAGGTCGAAATGATATTTGCCGAGCGAGGCAAGGTTCTTGTCGGCGTCCGAGGCCGCACCGGTCGGAAAGCTCCACCAGACGCGCGTGGTGATGAGTTTCGCCTGGCCGCCGAGATAATGCGCGGCGATGTCGAGAAGCAGCGGATCGCGCTGTATGGCGAGTGCCGCCTGACAGTCGAGAACACGTTCGAAATAATGCCCGCTGAGCAGCGGCCGGCCAAAACGTTTTTCGGCTTCGGCATGCTCGTCCGGCATGAACTCGAGACGGCGGTCGAAATTGCCGAAGCAAGGCGTGCGCCGGGCAAAATTCGCGATCTCCTGATGGATTTCCGGCGGCAGGACCAAGCCTGAAAACAGACCGTCGGAGCGCAGCGCATCGACCGCCGCCTTGCGCTCGACGCCGGCGAACATCGTATCCCCCGCATTGTCGGCCGGACGGGCGCGTTTTGCGCCCAGCCAGTGCATCCGCCGCCCGGGCATGGTGCGGGCCAGGACGAACATCGGCAGCCAGGCGGGATTTTCGCGCAAATCCTTCAGGTAGGTCGGAATGCGAACGGCGATACGGCGCAGCAGGCTGCCATTGCGCGCAATTGCCTCGAGACTGGCGGTACCGGAGTTGTCGGGGGATGAAAGGTTCATAGGGTCCTCGGTTATGAGAGCGGCACCGATGGCGCATCGATGCCCACCGCTCGGCATGACCCAAACCCAAATTTCACCCGCCTGACTGAGACGCTAACCTCCCGTCAGATTTTGTGCAATGCACAACAGAGTGTGCAGTTGCAAAAAATCACTTCCGCGCGCCCTGTTTCGGTGGCGCCACCCAGATCTCGGCGTCGAGCCGCTTCGTCGCCAGGCCGCGCGCCAGCGCCTCGGCGCTGGCGGCGTTCTTCGACAGCGAGGCAGCCTGCCGCTTGCTGATCACCAGTCCATCGGCCAGGGCCCGGTTTCCGGAAAAGACCCGGGCCAGGAACGGCATGCGGCTGCCGCGCGCCCGCGAGAATCGCGCCGCCATGGTTTGCCTGGCGGTGTGGGCGATGACGGCGTCGATCCAGCCCTCCGCCAGCCGCGCGCCGGGCTCCAGGATGAGCAGCCAGTCGCCTTTGGCCTGCCGGATGCCGGCAGCGACGCCGCCACTCGCCACATAATGGCAGCCGGCATGCTCGGCGACGCGATGCGTCTGGTCGGTGGAACCGGCATCGCAGACGATGACCTCGCGCACCACGCCCTCCACCGCACCGCCGACCAGCGAGGCGAGCGTTCGGGCGAGAGCCTCCTCGTCATTGCGGGTTTCGATGAGAACACTGAGCATTGGTAGCCGAATAGCGGAAAGCCGTGCCGGACGCCAGTTTTTGCAAGGCAGCATTAAAAAGTTCTTGCTTTGTTCTCATCCATGAGATAGGATTATTTTCATGAACAGAGCAATCCGACACAACATGGACAGTCCCTGGGAGCGGGCGAAGATGGAACAGATCGTGCGCGCCGACATCGCGGCTTTCGGAGCAGGAAGAGCCGAGATGGCCAACGCGATGATCGAACAGAGCGGCGTGCGTATCCGTCCGGACCGCAACCGCGGCCGGTCGGCGGGCATCAATCCCTCCGGCCGGTTCGAGCCGGTCAGCCGGCATGTCTTCGACGATGGCTGGAATTCGCTGGAGGAGTTGCCGCCGTTCAAGACCGAGGTGCAGGTCGAGAAGCCGCGCACCATCATCACCCGCAACGAATCGCCCGACATTTCCTTCGATCGCTCGATCAATCCCTATCGCGGCTGCGAGCATGGCTGCGTCTATTGCTTCGCGCGTCCGACGCACTCGTTCATGGGCCTGTCGCCGGGCCTCGATTTCGAATCCAAGCTGTTCGCCAAGCCGGATGCCGCAAGGCTGCTCGACAAGGAATTGTCGAAGGACGGCTACCAGCCGCGCACCATCGCCATCGGCACCAACACCGACCCCTACCAGCCGATCGAGAAGCAATACCGGATCATGCGCGAGATCCTCGAAGTGCTGGAGGCGCGCGGCCATCCGGTCGGCATCGTCACCAAATCCGCTTTGGTGACGCGCGACATCGACATACTGTCGCGCATGGCCGAACGGGGGCTCGCCAAGGTGGCGCTGTCGGTGACGACGCTCGACCGCATGCTGGCGCGCACCATGGAGCCGCGCGCCTCGACGCCGACCAAGCGGCTGGAGGCGATCCGTCAGCTTTCGGATGCCGGCATTCCGGCTTCGGTGATGGTGGCGCCGATCATCCCTGGCCTGACCGATCAGGAGATGGAGCGCATCCTCGATTCGGCCCGTGCCGCCGGCGCGCGCGAGGCGGGTTATGTCGTGCTGCGCCTGCCGCTGGAGGTCAGCCCGATCTTCAAGGACTGGCTGCTGCGCCATTATCCGGACCGCTACCGTCACGTGATGTCGCTGATCCGCTCGATGCGCGATGGGAAGGACTACGATTCGGAATGGGGCAAGCGCATGAAGGGCGCCGGTCCCTACGCCTGGCAGATCGGCCGGCGCTTCGAGATCACCGCCAAGCGGCTCGGCCTCAATGCCGAGCGGCGCACGCTCAGGACCGACCAGTTCGTCGCGGCCGGAAAGGACCAGGAGCAGTTGATGCTGCTCTAAACTTGCCTTTCGCTTGTTGAATCCCGTCCGGCCTGCCCCGGCCTGCAGACGGTGCCCTCCCGGTCCGGCGCCCCACCCGACCCGGAGGGACTTGCGGAGAATCGGAGCCGATGCGAACCTCGCCGCAACATGGCTCGCGCGCGTTCTGATTCTCCGCCTCTCTTCGAAATCGTCGAGAAACCCGATTTCTCCTTCGAGACGAAGGCGATGGCCGAAGGCCTGTGGCCGGTGGCCGGGATGGACGAGGCCGGCCGTGGCCCGCTCGCCGGGCCGGTGGTCGCCGCGGCGGTGGTGCTCGACCCCTCCAACATCCCCGAAGGCCTAGACGATTCCAAGCGGCTCAGCCATTTGCAGCGCGAGGCGCTATTCCTGCGCATTCTCGGTTCAGCGCAGGGTGTTTCGATGGCGTCGATCAGCGCCGAAGGCATCGACGGCAGCAATATACTGAAGGCCAGCCTGGAGGCGATGCGCCGCGCCCTGGTCGGCTTGTCGGTTCAGCCGAAGCTCGCGCTCGCCGATGGCCGCGACGTGCCGCCCGGACTGCCTTGCGCCGGGCGCGCGCTGATCAGGGGCGATCAGCGCTCGCAGTCGATCGCGGCCGCCTCCATCGTGGCCAAGGTGATGCGCGACCGCATGATGTGCGGCTGCGGCAATCATCACGACCGCTATGGTTTCGAGGCCCACATGGGTTACGCCACTGTCCGGCATCGCACGGCGATCGAAGCACACGGGCCGGTCGCCCGGCTGCACCGCGTGTCGTTCGCACCGTTCAGGCTCGGCGGGACGGAAGTGGTGGAAGAAGAGAGCTTCGACGGGCTCGATTGAGCTGAGAAGATTGGCGAAAGCGGCGATGACAGCCGATCTCCCCCCTCGTGGGGGAGATGTCCGGTCCACCCTCCGTAGCTGCAGCGCAGCTGCTGCGGAGGACGGGCAGGACAGAGGGGGGCGCCGCGCGTGAAGCGCCGACATCCTTTTTTGCCGGATAAGAGGTTGCGCCTGGACGTACCGACCCCCTCTGTCGCCTTCGGCGACATCTCCCCCTCGAGGGGGGAGATCATCCCAGCCGAAACAAAAAAGGCCGCCAGGTTTCCCGGGCGGCCTTTTCAATTCCTGACGCGATCGGCTCAGTTGAGCTTTGCCTTCACGTCCGCGAGCGAAGCCTTGAACAACTCCGCTCCGGCCTTGGCGTCGATCTTGCCGGCGAGCAGCGTGCGTGCCGCTTCGACGGCGATGTCGACGGCGCTGGCGCGCACTTCGCCGATCGCCTCGCGCTCGGCCTGACCGATCTTCTGCTCGGCAAGCGCGGTGCGCCTGGCGACGTAGTCCTCGGTCTTCTTGTGCGCTTCGGCGGCGAGCAGTTCGGCCTCGCGCTTGGCGGCCGCGACAATGTCGGCGGCCTCCTGCTCTGCTTCCTTGCGCTTGCGCTGGTAATGGCCGAGCAGTTGCTGGGCCTCTTCACGCAGCTTGCGCGCTTCGTCGAGTTCGTTGCTGATCCTGGCGGCGCGGGCGTCGAGCGCCTTCGCGATCATGCGGGGCACCTTGATGTAGACGGCGACGCCCAGGAAGATGACCAGGGCAATCGTTGCCCAGAGCGTTGCTAGAGATGTGGCGTCCATGATGCGCTCCTCACCGGGCCACGGATTTGACCGCGGCCGCGATCTCGGCCTTGCTGGCCTTGCCGCCGACCAGTGCCTCGACGATCGCCGAGGCGGTGTCTTCGGCGATGCCGCCGACTTCCTTCATGGCGTTGGCCTTGATGGAAGCAATACGCGCTTCGGCCGCGCCAAGCTTTTCATCGAGCGCGGCCTCGACCTTCTTGCGCGCGGTCTCGGCTTCGGCCTTGGCCGCATCGTTGGCCAGCTGGCCGATCGAATTGGCATTGGTCTTGGCCTCCGCCAGTTCCTGCTCGTAGGCAGCAACGGCGGCGTCGGCCTCGCCCTTCAACTTGGCTGCCTGGTCGAGGTCCTGGCTGATGCGATCGTTGCGGACGTCGATGATGCCGCCGACGCGCGGCATCACGACCCGTTTCAGGAAGAGGTAGAACAGCCCGAAAGTGATCGCCAGCCACAGAAGCTGCGACGGGAAGGTCGCAGGATCGAACGGCGGAAACGTGCCGTGCGCTTCGGCAGGCACGCTGGTGCCGGAATGCGTTTCGCCTTCCGTCGCAGCGTGGCTGGTGTCGGCTGATGGCGCGGACTCTTGCGCGAAGGCAGATGTCACGAACATGGACTATTCCCTGATATCAGGCCCACCGCTTTCGCGGCCGGCCTGTCCAATCAACGCAGAGGTTCAGCCGAACAGGGCCAGAAGCGCGATGAGAAGCGAGAAGATGCCAAGAGCTTCGGTCACGGCGAAGCCGAAGATCAGACGGCCGAACTGGCCATCGGCGGCCGACGGGTTGCGCAGCGCGCCCGAGAGGTAGCTGCCGAAGATGTTGCCGAGGCCAATGCCCGCGCCGCCCATGCCCAGGCAAGCGATACCAGCGCCGATGTACTTTGCTGCTTCTGCGTCCATTTGTTCAACTCCTTTGGATCTGAAATTCCGTTGTTATTCCATTCCGGCGGCAAGGTTGGAAACTCTTGGGCCGGAAATTTTCGATCAGTGCCCGGGATGCAGGGCGTCGTTGAGATACATACAGGTCAGCACGGCAAAGACGTAGGCCTGCAGGAAGGCGACCAGCAGTTCAAGCGCCGTCAGCGCCACGGCCATGGCCAGCGGCAGCACCGAGCCCGCCACGCCAACCGCGCCGAGCGCGGAGAGGCTGACGACGAACCCAGAGAACACTTTCAGCGTGATGTGGCCGGCCAGCATGTTGGCGAACAGACGAACCGAGAGGCTGACGGGGCGCGACACGAAGGAGATGACCTCGATCAGCACCACCAGCGGCAGCAGGAACACCGGCACGCCATGCGGGACGAACAGTTTCAGGAAGCCGAACCCATGCTTCATGAAGCCGTAGACGACGACGGTGGCGATCACCAGGGCAGCGAGGCCGAAAGTGACGATGATGTGGCTGGTGACGGTGAAGAAATAGGGGAACAGGCCGAGCAGGTTGGCGACCAGTACGAACATGAACAGCGAGAACACGAAGGGGAAGAACTTCATGCCCTGGGTTCCGGCGGCATCGCGCAACATGTTGCCGACGAACTCGTAGGCCATTTCGGAGACCGACTGGAGCCGGCCGGGAACAAGGCTGCGGCTCGACGTGGTCAGGAACAGGAACGCCGCCGCGACGACCACGGTGGCGACCATGAACAGCGCCGAATTGGTGAATGACAGGTCATAGCCGCCGATCTCGATCGGTATCAGCTTGTTGATATGGAACTGGTGGATCGGATCGACCTTGTCAGCTGCCACTTTCAATCCCCGTCAATGCCGCGTGCGGCCTCGTTACCATTGCCGCACATGAAGGGCGGTCATTTCGTGTCGTCCTGGTCACGGCGCGATCTGTCGCCCTGCCCGAATTCAGCAACAACGCCCGCCGAACGCATGACATTGAGCACGCCGGCGCCAAACCCGAGCAGCAGAAACACGATCAGACCCCATGGCGATGTCCCCGCCAGCCGGTCGATGATCCAGCCGATGCCGGCACCCACCACTACTCCGGCGATAAACTCGCTGGAGAGTTTGAGCGCCTGGCCATATCCGGCCACACTGCCCGCTTTCGCGTCGTCTTTCCCCTCGAGCCGGTTCGGCAGCCTTGTCGCAAGCGATGCTTCAAGTTCACGCCGACGTCGCTCAAGATCGTCGTCGCGGATGCCGGTTTCATGCTGATTGCCGCGGCCGGTTTCTCCGGTTCCGCCTGGCCCATTCTTTTCGGCCATCGCAACCCCCCTGCCCGGTCAGACCGTCACCGTCCGTCCGCTTCTAAAGTCGCCGGCAACATAGTTAGAGGGTTTGCGCCCGTCAAGCCACGGGCGGAAGTTCATACTCATGTATTTTAGTGAATGAAATCAGCGGATTAGAGAGGTGCGACATCGTGCCCGCCGCGATGACGGGGGTGCGTCGCGCGAATCCCCCGGACAATGGCTCCTCGATCGGCCGCAGGACCGCGCGAAAAGATCGCGGGCGTGCGGGCACTCAGCTCCAGCCGCCGCCGTACGTGCGGTAGAAGATGTGCAGGCCGATCTTGGTCATCTTCTGCATCGTGCGCGCCCAGCCGGGATGGACATATTGGGCGTAGTAATGGGTCGACGACCCGACCTCCGGGATGAAGATCTTGCCGGCGCTGACGGCCATGGCGATGTCCTGCGCGGTCTTGTAGGCGACAGGGCTGTCGATGCGCTTCTTCCTGCCGTCGCAGGCGAACGAGAACTGGCAGCGATTGAACCAGTTGTCGTTCTGGTAGACGACGCCGCAGATCGAGTTCGGATAGGATGGATTGCGGACGCGGTTGAGGATGACCTGGGCGACGGCGGCCTGGCCGCGCAAGGATTCGCTCCTCGCCTCGAAATAGATGCCGTTGGCCAGGCACTTTTGCTCGGGCTGGGAAAAGACGCTTGCCGGCAACGGGGTCTGGATCCACGAATGATCGCCCTTGGCCATCGGCGGGATGAAGCGGCCATCATTCGGCTGCTCATCCTGCAGGAGCGCTTCGAAAGGCGAGGCCTTGGCATAGTCGGGCGCGGACTGCGCATAGGCGGTCGCCAGCACGTCCGGATGGTCGTTGTTGACCAAGCCGGCAAGCATGGACGGCACGCCGGAATCAGGCTTCTTGTCCTCACGCGCATGGAACGCCGCGGCGATCTGGATTTCTTTGCCTTTGATCTGCGGCTTGGCGAAGGCCATCTTCAGGTCGCCATCCATGCTCGGCCGCGTCAGGGACGAGGTGCGCTCGAAGATCGACCCGGCATTGAAGTTCTTCGGCGGGGCGACGGGAGACATTTGGACGACGCGGCCCTTCTTGTCCGCGCGCAGGACGCGTGCCTCGTCCGGCGTTGCGCTGACCTTGCCGCCCTTGCCGCGAAACGATACGGCGCCGACACCGGGGAGGCGGACACCGGAGCCGGAAATCGAACCGGTGATGTCGGAATCGGCGAACGGCATCTCGGCGGCCTGGACCGAGCCGGCGACGGATTTCTCGACATAGGAATTCCAGCGCGCGCTCGACGCTTCGAGGCCGGAAACGAGGCTCGTCATGTCCTGGTAGGCGGCGACGGTCGGAAAGCCGATCCAGATGCCGAGGCCGACGACGAACGGCGTCAGAAAGCCACGCTTCTTCTCACCGGCGGCGGCGACAAGCCGCGTCAAGACACGTCGATGCACGGAACTCTCTCCAGGAACGCTACTGACCCCACTGGAGAGCAAAATGATGCATTAACCTTGATGGGACGTTAACGACTTCGATCAGGTTTTGTCAGTCGGCTCAGGGTCGTCGTTTCGAACTGGGGCGGTTTTGCGGCGGGAGTTCGGGCCGGCCGCAGGAAGACCGGCCAGGCGCCCAGTGCGCAGATGGCGGCCGCGAGCCAGACGCCGGGCCACGACCAGAGGTGCAGGAGCCCCGGAATGGCCACCGGGACCAGGAAGAAGCCGATGAAAACGAAGCTGTTGGCGAGGCTGAGCGCGGTTCCGACATGGCCGACGCCAGCAAGCGTGGCAAGCTCGGTATAGGCGACGCCGTGCCAGGCGGAGACGGAGATGCCTGCGACAATCAGCACCAGGGGAAATACGACCTGGCCGCCTGGCAGGACGGGACCGGCCAGAACCAGCAACCACAGCACCGAGAAGGCAAGCGCGCTGAGCGCACTGCACGAGCGGAGAAACTGGCGGCGGTTGCCGTTGCGGTCGGTGAAGCGGCCGCTCCAGACACGCATGACCATGGCGCCGATCTGGACGGCGGCGAGGCTCGCGCTTATCGCCGCCGTTCCCAGCCCGGCGAAGTCGTGCAGGAACACCGACGCGAAGGTGAGCACCGCCACCTGTGGGAAGCAGAGCAGGCCGATGGCGGTGGCGATGCGCCAGACCTCGACATTGCGCAGCGGCGCCGGTCCAGCGACAGCCGCCGAAGCGACGTGGCCCTCGCCCGCCGCCGGCTGTTCGTGCAGCCAGCGCCAGGCGAACAGGGCGGAGAGAGCGGATGCCGCCGCCAGGAGGCCGAATACCGCGGCAAAGCCGGACGACAGGGCAAGCGACGGCAGGACCAGCGCGCCGAGGCCGCC
This sequence comes from Mesorhizobium sp. M0152, assembly GCF_040322415.1. Classification (NCBI taxonomy): domain Bacteria; kingdom Pseudomonadati; phylum Pseudomonadota; class Alphaproteobacteria; order Hyphomicrobiales; family Phyllobacteriaceae; genus Mesorhizobium; species Mesorhizobium sp. M0152. Next base: position 222,575 of record NZ_JAMYTH010000007.1, on the reverse strand, counting down.
GCCAAGCGGCACCGCGGTCTGCCGGATGCTCATGGCGAAGCCGCGCTCGTTTTCCCGAAACCATCCCATGATGGCGCGGCCGCTCGAACCGTTGACGCTGCCGCCGAGCAGCCCGGTGACGAGCAGGCTCGCGGACAGCAGGGTGACGCCGGGGATATCGGTCCTCGTCGGCACGACGAGCATCGCCATGACGAAGAGCCAGGCCGCCGTCGCGCCGAGCCCGGTCAGAAGCACGCGGCGATCGCCCCAGCGGTCGGTGAGCAGGCCCCAGGGCAGTTCGCTGAGCGCGACCCCCAGCCCGAGCAGGCCGAGCGCCAGGCCAAGCTCGGCATTGCCCAGATGATAGCCCTGGCGAAGCACGACCGCCGTGGCCGGTATGCCGGCGAACGTGGCCGAGAAACTGGCGTTCGCGGCGACGCCGAGGCCCAGGACCTTCCAGCGGTGCCCGGGCTTGAATGCCCTTTCGACAGGGTTGGCAGCCCCGTGCTTCAGGCATTCAGACGATTTTTGGCCGGTGCAATCGACGATGGCGGACATGATTTCATTCCCGTGGCGGGCCAGCGGCCTGGCCTTGACGGGACGTCTTTAGCGCCATAACTTCGTCCCTAAAATCAGGAAGTTTTGGATAGATAATTCCAAAAATTAGGACGATAATCGTGCGACGCGTAACATTCGACCTCGACGTTCTCAGAAGTTTCGTCACCGGCATGGAGCTTGGGAGTTTCGCCAAGGCCGCCGACCGGCTCGGCCGGTCGACCTCTGCGATCAGCGCGCAGTTGAAGAAACTGGAAGAACAGGCGGCAACGCCGATCTTCCGCAAATCGGGGCGCGGCCTCGCCCTGACGGAGGCTGGCGAGACCATGCTCGGCTATGCGCGACGGCTGCTCGACCTGAACGACGAGGCGGCGGCCGCCATCCACGACGTCGAGCTGGAAGGCTGGGTGCGGCTCGGCCTGCAGGAGGATTTCGGCGAGGCGGTGTTGCCGGAAGTGCTTGGCCGCTTCGCCCGCGCCCATCCCAGGGTCAAGATCGAAGCCAGGATCGCGCGCAGCCACGAGCTCGCCGAAAGGGTCACGTCAGGCAATCTCGACATCGCGCTCGCCTGGCACAGCGGCGAGGCATTGCCCCATAGCCGGCACGTCGCCGACGTGCAGATGCGCTGGATCGGCCCGGCAAAGCGCATCGAGACCAGCCCGCGCAACGGCGAGCCGCTGCCGCTGGTGGCGTTCGAGGCGCCGTGCCTGTTGCGCACCGTGGCGACGGAAACGCTCGACCGCGCCGGCCTGTCGTGGCGGATGGCCTTCTCCAGCCCGAGCCTTGGCGGCATCTGGGCGGCGGTGGCGGCGGGACTGGGGCTGACGATCCGCACCGAGATCGGCCTGCCGGCCAACGTCAGCACGTTGACGCCCGAGATCGCCGGGCTGCCGGCACTGCCCAAATTGGCGTTGTTCCTCTATAGCAGGGATGCCGAACCCGAGCCGGTCGCGGCCCGCCTCGCCGACATATTGCTGGACGCGGCGCGGCAGGCATTGCCCGACGGCGCGCGGGCTAATGACGACGGTTTGCGCAACGCGACGTGATCACGGATCGCCGGCGCCGGCACTCAGCCGCGCTTCTTCGCCCGCCCGGCAAACGGATTGTCCGATGTGCGAAGCGCTATGCGGATCGGCACGCCGGGCATGTCGAAGGCTTCGCGCAGGCTGTTCGAGAGGTAGCGGACATAGGATTGCGGCATCGCGTCCGGCCGCGAGCACTGGACAACGAAGCCCGGCGGGCGCGTCTTGGCCTGGGTGACATATTTGACCTTCAGCCTGCGCCCGGCAACGGCGGGCGGCGGATGATGCGCCAGGATGCTTTCCAGCCAGCGGTTCAGCTTGCCGGTCGAAACGCGGCTGTTCCACACTTTGTGGGTCTTCAGCACCGCGTCCATCAGCTTGTCCAGGCCGCGCCCGGTTTCGGCCGAGACCGGCACGGCCTGGATGCCGCGCGCCTGCGGCAGCAGCCGCTCGGTCTTCTCGCGCAGCTCCGCCAGAAGCTCCTGCGGGTGGTCGATCACGTCCCATTTGTTGAAGGCGATCACCGGCGCCCGGCCTTCGCGGATGATCAGGTCGGCGATCTGCAGATCCTGCTTCTCGAAGGGAATGGTGGCGTCGAGCACGATGATGACGATCTCGGCGAAGCGAATGGCGCGCAAGCCATCCTGTACCGACATCACTTCCAGCTTCTCGTGGATCCGGGCCTTGCGGCGCATGCCGGCCGTATCGAACAGTTTCATCCGGCGGCCGCGCCAGTCCCAGTCGACGGAAATCGAATCGCGGGTGATGCCGGCTTCCGGTCCGGTGAGCAGCCGCTCCTCGCCGATCAGCGCGTTGATCAGCGTCGACTTGCCGGCGTTGGGGCGGCCGACGACGGCGATGCGCATCGGCTTGGTGTCGTCATAGGCCGGCGCTTCCTCGGCGTCCGGGTCGGCGATGTCCTCGCCGATCAGCACTTCGCCGGCGGCGATCTCTTCGTCTTCGCCGTCTTCGTCCTCGCCGAAGGCGCGCGCCTCGCCGAGCGCGCCGATCACCGCGTCACGCAGATCGGGCATGCCCTGGCCGTGTTCGGCCGAAACCGGGATCGGCTCGCCAAGGCCGAGTTCCCAGGCCTCCAGCATGCCGCCCTGCGCGCCCTTCGCCTCGGCCTTGTTGGCGACCAGCACGACCGGCTTGCCGGACTTGCGCACGATTTCGGCGAAGGTCCTGTCGTCCGGCAGCAGGCCCGACTTGGCGTCGATGGTGAAGAAGATCAGATCGGCCTCGCGGATGGCGATCTCGGTCTGCGCGCGCATGCGGCCGGGCAAGGTCGAGGCGGCGGCGTCCTCGAAGCCCGCAGTGTCGATGACGTCGAAATGCAGGTCGTAGAGCTTTGCCGCGTGGACGCGACGGTCGCGGGTGACGCCGGGCGTGTCGTCGACAAGCGCCAGCTTTCTCCCCACCAGCCGATTGAAAAGGGTCGATTTGCCGACGTTAGGCCTACCGATGATGGCGACTTTGAAGGTCACGACGCACTGCCGGAGCCGCGGATCAGCTCGGACATCAGCGTTGCCCGCTCACGCGTGTTGCGCGGCGCGCCGTCATCGGAGGCGATCTGGTCGAACAATTTCAAAGCATCCTGCGTCTTGCCTTCCTTCCAGGCGGCAAGGCCGAGCGCCTCGCGCGCGGTATGGCGCAACGTGTTGGTGTCGGACGTCAGCGCCTCGACGCGGCTGGAGACATCGGCGAAGGAGCCGTGGTCGACAAGCAGCAGCGCGGCCCTGAGGCGCGCCATGTCGCGAATGCCGGCGGGGATCGCGGTGTCGGCGGCGACATCGTCGAAATCCTTGACGGCGGCGGCAGCGTCGCCCTTGTCCGCCTTGACGGTCGCGGCGCGCATGCGGGCGAGCAGCGGATAGGCGCCGTAGCCATCCTTCTCCAGCTGGTCGAGCGCGGTCAGCGCATCGTCGCTCTTGCCGTCATTGGCGAGCTTCAGCGCCTGCGAGAACGCATCGCCTGAACGGTTGGCGCGCGTCTCGTCCCAATAGCGATAGCCGACGAAGGCGGCGGTGCCGAGCACCACGAGAACGGCCAGGACGAGCACGGCCGGACCAAAACGGTCCCACAGCGCCTGCGCCTGTTCGCGGCGCATCTCGTCGTTGACTTCACGGATAAAACTGTCGTCGGACATCAATCAAAACCATTCCTGCCCCGGGCCGGGGCGGTTCACGAGCCCGCGTTTTAGCGAAATTTCGTCGGCATGGAAGGGGTTCGGCCGGAAAATCGGCGTATCGCGCGCCAAGCGACCACAAAGAGCGACCGCACCGAAGCCACATTTGCCCGCTAGCCGGCTTTCAGACATTTCCCCGAACCCAGATCAGATCGCCGATGCTTCGTCCATTCCGCGTTGTTGCGTTTTCGCTTGGCTCGCTCGCCGTTTGCGGTGGGGCCTGGGCCGACCCGCCGGCGCCGCCAGCGCCGGCCAAGCCGAAGCAGGTGGTGATCATCTCGTTCGACAGCGCCCGCGACATCTCGCAGTGGAAGCGCAGCCGGGCGCTGGCGCAACGCAGCGGCGCGCATTTCACCTATTTTCTGTCCTGCGTCTTCCTGCTGTCGCCGGAGACACGCAGCCAGTACACGCCGCCGGGCAAGACATCGGGCAAATCCAATATCGGCTTTGCCACCTCCACGCTGGAGGTGACCGAGCGGCTCGAGCAGATCGGGCTCGCGGCCTCGGAAGGTCACGACATCGCCAGCCATGGCTGCGGCCATTTCGACGGCAAGGACTGGAGCAAGGCCGACTGGCTGAAGGAATTCGGCTCGTTCGAGCACATTCTCGAGAACGCCTATTCGATCAACGGCATCGCGCCCGAACCCCAGGGCTGGCGCGATTTCGCGCGGCATGCGGTTGTCGGTTTTCGCGCGCCATACCTGTCGGCGAACAAGGCGCTTTACGCGGCACTGTCCGCCGCCGGCTACCAGTTCGATGCAAGCAGCGTCTCGCAGGGGCCTGTCCCGCCGGCAGCCGCCAATGGCATCACGCGCTTTTCGCTGCCGCAGATTCCGGAAGGCCCGAAATCAAGGCCGGTGATCGCCATGGATTACAATCTCTACGTCAGGCATTCCGGCGGTTTCGAGCGACCGAGCCAGGCGGACGAGTTCGCCAGCCGGACATACGACGCCTTCCGCGCCGCCTTCGACGCGCAATACCAGGGCAAGCGCGTCCCACTGGAGCTCGGCTTCCACTTCGCCTTGATGAATGACGGCGCCTACTGGAACGCGCTGGAGCGCTTTGCCGGAGAAGTCTGCGTCAAGGCCGACGTCGAATGCATCAGTTTTCGCGATTATACCTCGCGACAGGATGCCGGCCAGAAGCAGCCGGCGGTGGGCGGCTGAGCCGCCCGGCCGCTTCGCATCTAACCTCGATGTTCTCCTAGGCCGGATCCTCGGCGCCCTGCCTTGCCAGGTAGCGCTGGTCGATTTCAGGCAACGGCTCGCCGAGCAACGTCGCCTCGAAGGCCCGCAGGCGTTTGTGGACCGACTGAAGTTCGACGATGGTCGACCAGGAGGTGAGCAGAAACTGCAGCGAGCCCGTCACCTTGCCGAATGCGTTCGAGATCTGGTTCAGCGCACCGAACGTTATCTTGTGCGCAACCAGCGACGGACCCAGGATCAGCAGCGAGAAAATGTTGTCGGCCTGAAGGTAGGTGTACCGGACGACGTTGAAATAGATGTAGTGGAAATAGAGCCTGAAATAGTTGTGACGGACATTCGCGAACAGCTCGGCGGTGGTGGCGGGCTGGGCCCTGTCCGCATTGTCCTCGCCATAGACGAGTTCCTTGCGGTAAGCCGCTTCGACGCGCTGATTGCGGAACTGTAGCCCTGGAAGTTTCAGGCCGGCAATCATGACCGAAATCGTTCCGAACAGACACCAGGCCAGCGCTGCGACGACCAATGGCTGCGGGACCGTGCCGATGATCGGCAACTCGGTGATATGGGCCTGCAACTGGATCATGACCGGCAGGAAGGCGATCAGGGTCATGATCGACTGGACGAAGCTGGAGCCGAGATCTTCCATGATCTGCGAGAACCGCATCGTGTCCTCCTGGATACGCTGCGAGGCGCCCTCGATGTGGCGCAGCCTGCCCCAGTTCTCAACGAAGTAGTTGTTCATCGCCGTTCGCCAGCGGAAGATCCAGTGGCTGACGATGAAGGCGTTGACCACCTGCACGTTCATGCCAACCAGCGCGAGCCACGAGAAGTCGGCCAGTCCGGTATAAAATTCGCCGTTTGTCGACGTTCCGGTCCCCGACATCAGCCCCTGCACGTAATCGAAGAAAGGGCCGTACCAGGCGTTGACGGCGACGCTGACCTGCACATTGAAATAGATGAAGAACAAAATGACCGCCGTCATCAAGATCGACCAGCGCTGCCACGGATGCGGCGAATACCAGCTCCAGAACGCATAGAAAGCGATCACGCAAAACGCGAAGTAGATATAGAACCAGAGAAACGGTTTCGAGACGAGCACGGCGATGCCGATGATGGGCGGCACGCCGGCCGCCACCGCCGGCAGGCCGAAAACAGCGCCCAGTTGCTCACCGCCGAAAAACCAGAACAGGATTGCCGCAAGGCTCCAGGCGGCCGCCGAAGAGAAAAACAGCTTCGGCTGCGGGAAAAAAGATACGAACACTGTGGCGAATTCCTCGGTCTCTGCGCAAATCAGCGGGGCTTAGCGGGCATAAGGTCACACATTAGTGGGAAAGAAAATGCCTGCCCGATGCCCGGCTTCGAGCAAGACGGCAAATCATGGCGATTTTGGCGCAGCCGACCATATGATGGCGCCGGAGGCGACCAGCATGGCCGCGGCGGCGATGGACGCGAGGAAGAAATCGCCTGACGCCTGCGCCAGCAGCCCGGCGGCGATCGGGCCGACGATCTGGCCAAGACCGAAGGAAGCAGTCATCAAGGCGAAGATGCGCCGGGGCGCCCTTGGCGCCTGCTGCCGTGCCGCCTGAAGGCCAAGCGCGGTGATGGCGACGAAAGTGCCGCCCAGCAGCAGGCCGCCGAGCAGCGGCCCGGTGCGGCCGCCGACCGCCACGCTGGCGGCAACGCCGACGACTTCGATCAGGCACGCCAGCGCATAGGCGGCATGGAGCCCGATCCGTGCGGCGATCTTCTGCCAGAGCCAGGTCGAGGGAAAGGCGGCAAGGCCAGCGGCCATCCAGACGACAGCCTCGAAGACGCGGCCACCGCCGCCTTGCCTGACTATGGCGACCAGGAATGTCGCCGTCACCACATAACCGAAGCCAAACAGGCCGTAGCCGACGATGATCTTCATCAACGACCGGTCTTTCGGCAATGCGGGTTCGCCCGCGGCTTTGCCATCGGTGAGCGGGCCCTCATTTGCCAACAGCGCCACGAGCACGAAACCGCAAGCCGAAATTGCCGCCGACCACAGCCAGCCCGCCGCCCAACCGGCATGTACCGTGACCAGCACCGCCATCATCACCGCCGATATCGCGATACCGAGGCCGACGCCGCCGAAATGCCATGCCTGGAGATCGCCGCGACCGGCGGCGGCGATGCGGCTGAAGACGATGCTGGCCATGAACACCATGACGCAGGCGCTGGCCAGGCCGGCTAGAAATCGGATGATGAGAAAGGCCGCCATCGCATCGGTCAGCCCCATCAGCGCCGCAAGCACGGTGCTGGCGCCAAGACCCGCCAGCATCAGCAGGCGCTCGCGCCCATGCGCCCAGCCGCCGCCCGCCGCCAGCGCGCCGACGAGGTAACCGAGATAATTGGCGGAGGCGATCCAGCCGGCATCGGCCGGCGTCAGACGCAGTTCTTCCATCATGCCGGGCAGGATCGGCGTGTAGACGAAACGGCCGACACCCATGGCGACGGCCATGGCGATCATGCCGGCGAAAGCGAAGCGCAGCGCTGTTGACGTGGCTGATGTCATTGCAGCGCACAATAAGTGTCCGAACGGACGAAACAATCCGCCTTTGTTAGGCCAGTGCTATTGCGGAACTCCGCGCTTGTCCCCGCTGTTGCCTGATCGGTGAGCGTGGCGTTGGCTCAACAGCGTCCGCCGCAGCCATGCAACGAAGCGGTCTCATGCACCGTGCGCCGCGCCGTCAGCCTGAACGGAACATCGCCAAGTTCGCGCTCCGACATCGTGTCCAGCACGGGATGCGAAAGCGGATCGGTCAGCCATGTCTGTGGCTCGTACCGCCAACGCGGCTCATGCAGCGCGTCCACGGCGAACAGGACCTTCAGCGACGACAGCATTCTCAACATTTCCGGCTCCGGAGTATGTCCTTGCGCCAAAGTCCGCCGTTTCGGCATGTCTATCAATTGAGATTTCAGCCGGATCGGTTTAGAAAAACTCAAATGGCCATGCTCAACCGCATCCACCTCAACGGCCTGCGCGCCGTCGAAACCGTTGCCCGTCTCGGCTCGCTCGCGGCGGCGGCCGGTGAACTCAACGTTTCCTCCAGCGCGGTCAGCCAGCAGATAAGCCGCACCGAAAAGCAGCTCGGCCAGGCGCTGTTCGAACGCACCGCGAACGGCCTGGTGCTGACCGAGTTCGGCGCCGCGTTCGCGGCCCGCCTCAGCACGGGCTTTCGCGAGCTTGTCCAGGCCGTCGCACTGGCCGACGAAGCGACGCAATGCACATTGGTGGTTTCGGTGGCGCCGGCCTTTGCCTCGAAATGGCTGCTGCCGCGACTGTCGCGCCACTTCGCCCGCCATCCCAACGTGCTCCTGCGCATCGACGCCTCGGTGCGGCTGGCCGATCTCGACCGCTCCGACATCGACATCGCCATCCGGCTTGGCGACGGCAAATGGCCGGGCGGGCGATCGGAACTGCTTTTGGCGCAGGAAGTCTTCCCGGTCTGCGCCCCTGACATCGCCAGGAAACTGAAATCGATCGAGGACCTTTCCAAGACCTGCGCGATCACCGACGAGCGGGCGATGATCAACTGGGAAAGCTGGTTCGCGGCGGCCGGCGTCGAACCCGTCACCTTTCAGAAAGGCGCGCGCTTCACCGATCCGATGCTGTGCCTGGAATCGGCGATCGCTGGCCATGGCGTGATGCTGGGCTGGCAATTGCTCGCCGCCGATGCGCTGGCCGACGGGCGGCTCGTGGCGCCTTTCGGGATCCGCGCCCAGAGCGGGCTCGGCTACTGGCTGGTGACCTCCTCGACCAGGCCCGAAAGCCGCAAAGTCCGGGATTTCAAGCTCTGGATCAAGGAGGAGATCGAGGCGACGATGGCGCGGTTCGGGTCGGCGGCTAAAGGAACCGCTGGCGCGATCGCGGTGGAAAGCACCGTGGCGCCGGTCTATGTAGAGTCTGACATCAAACTACGGCAGGCAGGATCATGACCACACATTCGCGCGGCGTTTCCGCAACGATCGACCCGGTGAAGCTCGACAGGCTGGCGGAGGTCGCCATCAAGGTCGGACTGCAATTGCAGCCGGGGCAGGACCTGGTGCTGACGTCGTCGATCGCGGCATTGCCGCTGACCAGGCGCATCGTCGAACACGCCTACAAGGCCGGCGCCGGGCTGGTGACGCCGATCTTCAACGACGACGAGATGACGCTGGCGCGCTATCGCTTCGGCGCCGATGCCGGCTTCGACCGCGCCGCCGGCTGGCTCTATGAAGGCATGGCGAAAGCCTTCTCCAATAATGCGGCCAGGCTTGCCGTGCGCGGCGAGGATCCCTCGCTGTTGTCGGCGCAGGATCCGGCGAAAGTAGCCCGCGCCAACAAGGCCAATTCGATAGCCTACCAGCCGGCGCTGGAAAAGATCACCGGCTTCGACATCAACTGGAACATCGTCGCCTACCCGGACCTCGCCTGGGCCAAGCAGGTTTTTCCCGGCGACGCCGACGACGTTGCCGTGGCGAAGCTCGCCGACGCCATCTTCGCCGCGTCGCGAGTGGACGTGGAGGATCCGATCGGCAACTGGAAGGCGCATAATGCAGCGCTGCGCGGCCGCACCGAATGGCTCAACAGCCATAATTTCCACGCGCTGCACTTCACCGGCCCAGGCACCGACCTGACGGTCGGGCTGGCGGACGGCCATGAATGGATGGGCGGCGCCTCGACCGCCAAGAACGGCATCACCTGCAATCCCAACATCCCGACCGAGGAAGTCTTCACCACGCCGCACGCAAGGCGGGTCGAGGGCCATGTCTCCTCGACCAAGCCGCTGTCCTACCAGGGCACGCTGATCGACGACATCTCGGTGCGTTTCGAAGAAGGCAGGATCGTCGAGGCAAAGGCTTCGAAGGGCGAGGATGTGCTGAAGAAGGTGCTGGATACCGACGAGGGTTCGCGGCGGCTCGGCGAAGTTGCGCTGGTGCCGCATTCCTCGCCGATCTCGGCGAGCGGCCTTTTGTTCTTCAACACGCTGTTCGACGAAAACGCCGCCTGCCACATTGCGCTCGGACAATGCTATTCGAAGTGCTTCGTCGACGGTGCGTCGCTCAGCCAGGACGAGATCGCCGCGCGCGGCGGCAACAAGAGCTTCATCCATATCGACTGGATGATCGGTTCGGACAGGATCGACATAGACGGCGTTCACAAGGACGGCAGCCGCGTGCCCGTCATGCGCAAGGGCGAGTGGGTCTGAGCGGATCGCTCCCGAGGAGGGCTTGGTGGCCTTCGATATCGCGGTGAAGCGCATCTACGAAGCGCCCGAAAAGGCGGACGGCCAGCGGGTGCTGGTCGACCGCATCTGGCCGCGCGGTATCCGCAAAGAAGATGCCGCGCTGACGCTGTGGCTGAAAGAGATCGCGCCGAGCGACGAGTTGCGCAAATGGTTCGGGCATGAGCCCGGGCGCTGGGCGGAGTTTCAGAAGCGGTATGCAGCCGAGCTGGATAGGAATGGCGAGGCGGTGGCGCAACTGCGTGGCCTGCTCGGCGAAGGCAAGGTGACGCTGCTCTACGGCGCCCACGACGAAACGCGCAACAATGCAGTGGCGCTGATGGGGTATATGCGCGGGCGGTGATGCTCTTCTGGTACTTTCGAACGCTGGCGGGACAGCGCCCCCCTCTGTCCTGCCGATCTCCCCCACTTGGGGGGAGATCGGCAGCTTCGGTGCTCCGCTCGCTCCTGCGACGTTGGCGATTTCGCGAAAGCCGGGGTGACGGCCAATCTCCCCCCTCGTGGGGGAGATGTCCGGCAGGACAGAGGGGGGCGCGAAGGAACGCAGCGTACGGAGTGTTGTTCTACTTCCCGCCCACCGCCGCCTCATAAGCATCCGGCTTGAAGCCGACGAGAATCCGGTCGCCGACCTCCAGCACCGGGCGTTTGATCATCGTCGGCTGGGCCAGCATCAGCGTCTTGGCCTTCTTTACGTCCAGGCCCTGCTTGTCCTTGTCCGCCAGTTCGCGGAACGTCGTGCTCGCCTTGTTGAGCAGGATTTCCCAGCCAACCTCGCCGACCCAGCCATCCAGCCGCTCGGCATCCAGCCCCTCTGCCCGGTAATCGTGAAAACGATAGGCGACGTCATGGCCTTCCAGCCAGACGCGTGCCTTCCTGATCGTGTCGCAGGTGGTGATTCCGTACATGGTGATCGTCAAAACAGGGGCCTTTCGGATTTCGAATCCGACCGCAGATTAAGGATGCCCCGCACGCTTTGCCAGCGGCCCGCCAAAACCATCAAGAGATGAGTTTCTTCAATGGCGGGGGGCACGGACGTGCATCGGGTCGGAGCGCGGCCAGGAGACGATCCTGGCCGCCTGGTCCTGGAGGATGCGGCGAAATGTGCCGAACGCCGAGCGCGATTTCGGCCTCAATAATAGAAGCGCTCTTCGGCAATCTTGCCGTTTTTGACCGTGTACAGGCCAACCTCGTCCATGGTGACACGCTGGCCCGCGGCCTTGGGCGTTATGTCAAATGTGAAGCGCACAGCGAACTGGTCGCCGTTGACATAAGGGCCCTCGACGGAGCCGCCATGGACCTCGTTGTTTTCCTGCCACCACTGGCCTTTCTGCTTGACGGCGTCCTTGCCACGGCAGACGGCCATCGGCCCCTCCATCGCTTCGTAGCTGACGATGTCGTCGGCATTGTATTTCTCGGCAGCACTTTCGTTGTCGCCCTGCTTGAGAAGTTCGGTGAAATGCTTGGCAATATCCGCGATGGTCATGTGTTCCTCCTGTTCGGATCTTATTGCAAATAGGGAACAGCCCGCTGCCTGCCATCGTCGTTCCGGTTGGTAGCTGACATATCATGTCAGGATGATGGACCGCGCGGCGCATGTGAGGACGATTCCAGGCGCTCACATGGCGGGCAGTGCATCGTCCTGGCCGGTCAGTTGCCAGCGTCCGGGATGCTTGTAGGCACCCTTCCCAGTGAGACTGTGGATGAGTACAAAATCGCGGACAGTCCAGCCGACCGGATCGATCGACCGCTCGCGAATCCTGGGAACGCCCACCTCGTCACGAAGCAACGTAACATGCGGTTCGATGGACCTGGTGAGAAAGGGTTTCAACGGGCTGTCCGAGATCACCGCCGTCAGATCACGCCAGAACTTTTGCAGCGCCGGATTGCCATCGCTGCCGCGCAGGACCAGCGCACCACCGCCAAAAGCCGACAAGCGATCGAACGAAACCTCGAAGGGCTTCGCAACGATCATCGATCCGATATGACAGGCGGTCTCCACCAGCTCTTGCGGATACTCCTCTTGGTCGCCGAGGCCGACAAGCGAGATGTGGATGTGGTTTTCCGGAACCAGCCAGCCTTGCAATCCGAACTCACGGTTCCAGGCCATGGCCTTTCGCGCGAGACGACCAGCAATCGCACTGCCGACGAGGATGGCAAAGAACAGGCGGTGGAAATGCTTCCCGGCCTGTTCCCAGCGGAAAAAGGCCTGGCCGTTCTTCGCGGTTCCAAATGCAGGTTGTCCACTCATGACCGATCCCATCCGGCAAATTGAATCAGGTCGCGAGTTATAGAACAAAACAAGAACAAATGCAAGCCAAAAATACTACAAGCGCCGGCGCTTCGGCACCCATGCACGCATCGCCATGTTTGTCGGCGAGATGCCGGCTCTCGGCGGCGGTGGCGCCTGGATCACCACATACGGGATAGACCTTTGACAGGAATCCGGTGAAAGTGCCGCGTCGATCCGGCAAGCCGCATTTTCGATGATCAGAGGACCGAACGCCATGACGAACCCGACGCAGCTGCCCGCCGAGGGACTTTTTGTCGGCCGAGCCAGGAGCAGCGGCGCCTCGTACCCGCTGGTGATCACGGTGCGTGACGGCACGGTCTTCGACATCACGTCGAGCACGGCACCGACCGTGCGTGATATTTGCGAGATGACCGATCCGGCGGGGCATGTGCGCTCGGCGAAGGGCAGACCGATCGGGTGGCTCGACGCCATCGCGGCCAACAGTTTCCAGGCCACGCGCGATCCGGCAAAACCCTACCTCCTGTCTCCTGTCGACCTACAGGCGGTCAAGGCGTCGGGCGTTACCTTCGTCGTCAGCCTGCTGGAACGCGTGATCGAGGAGCAGGCGCGTGGTTCGGCCGAGAAGGCCGATGCCATCCGCGCCGACATTGCCGGGCTGATCGGCCATGATCTGTCGAAACTGAAGCCCGGTTCGCCCGAGGCGATGGAGATCAAGGCCAAGCTCATCGCACGCGGCGCCTGGTCGCAATATCTGGAAGTGGGCATCGGCCCCGACGCAGAGATCTTCACCAAATGCCAGCCCATGGCCTCGGTCGGCTTCGGCGCCGATGTCGGCCTGCACCCGGTGTCGACCTGGAACAATCCGGAGCCCGAGATCGCCATGATCGCCGCCAGCAGCGGCAGGATCGTCGGCGCCACCATCGGCAACGACGTCAATCTGCGCGACGTCGAAGGGCGTTCGGCGCTGCTGCTCGGCAAAGCCAAGGACAACAATGCCTCGGCCTCGCTCGGTCCCTTCATCCGCCTGTTCGACGACACCTTCTCGATCGATGACGTGAAACGGGCGGTCGTTCGCCTGAAGGTCGAGGGCGAGGACGGGTTCTCGCTGGAGGGCGCGAGTTCGATGGCCGAGATCAGCCGCTCGCCGGAGGAACTGGTCGCCGCCGCCATGGGTGCCCACCATCAGTATCCGGACGGGCTGGCGCTCTATCTCGGCACCATGTTCGTGCCGTCGAAAGACCGTGGCGAGAAGGGCAAGGGCTTCACCCACAAGGTCGGCGACATCGTCACCATCTCGTCGGAGAAGTTCGGCGCGCTGGTCAACCGGGTGCGGCTGTCGCCAGACTGCCCGCACTGGACCTACGGCGCCAGTCATCTGATGCGCGAGCTGGCGCAGGCCGACCTCATCTGACCGGGCCTGGCTCGAGCAAGCATGCCGAAGGCGATCCGCTCGGCTGAGCTTCCGCGCCAATCATCCGTCGGCTCGGAAAAAATCACCTGAACTGATGCAATCTGATGGGACCGCTGATGGCGCCTCGTCAGGCGCCAACTACATCTGCAGATGGAGGCTTGCCATCCGCCGGAAAAGAGGATGCTCTGACGCATCCAACCGGTGCTGGCGAAGGAGGCGCGATCCGGTTCTTGCCGGAACAAGAGGTGGATCCGGACTGATCATCTTCAAAATGGGAGGAAATCAAATGCTGACACGGCTAAGAGTGGTTCTATTCGGCCTGCTGGTGGCGCTGACGGTCATTCCGGCAGCGGCGCAGGCCAAGACATTCTACTGGATTTCGCATGGCGGCCCGGCCGACCCGGTCTGGACCTACTTCCTGGCCGGCGCCAAGCAATGGGCCAAGGACACCGGCAACACCGTCAACACCTCGTTCCACAATGGCGATGTGGCCTCGCAGCAGGAAGCGGTCCGCGCCGCCCTCTCCGCCAAGGCCGATGGCATCGTCACCACGAGCCCCGATCCGGGCAGCCTTGTCGAGATCGTCAAGGAAGCCCGCGCGGCGAACGTCCCGATCATCAACTTCAACACGCCCGATCCCAAGGCTAATTTCAACGCCTATGTCGGCGGCGACAACGTCACCTTCGGCAAGCACTGGGCGCAATATCTGGTCGACAAGGGCCTGGTGAAGAAGGGCGATTTCGTCTGGATGCCGGTCGAGATCCCCGGCGCCACCTATGGCGTCCAGGAAGAGGAAGGCATCAAGAGCGTCTTCGAGCCGCTCGGCATCACCTATGAAGTGACCGAAGCGACGCTCGACCAGGCCGAGGTGATCAACCGCATGGTCGACTACCTCACCGCCAACAAGGCCAAGGTCAAGGCGATCATCGGTCTCGGCGACCTCGTCACCGGCTCGATCAAGCGGGTGTTCGACCAGGTCGGTATCAAGCCGGGCGAAATTCCGGTCGTCGGCTGGGGCAATTCGCTCGACACAACCCAGGAAGTGCTGAACGGCTACGTCAATGCCGGCCAGTGGCAGGATCCACAGGCGACCAGCTATGTGGCGCTTTCGCTGGCCAACATGGCCGCCAGCGGTATTCCTCCGGGCTTCAACGTCATCACCGGCGCGCTGTACGAAAAGGACACCGCCGAGGTCTACGACAAGATCCTGTCCGGCAAGTAACCCGCGATCCCTGGCGCCGCGCCGTTTCCGGCACGGCGCCCGGCATCTTCCCTACGCCGCGACCCGCCCGATGCGGTGGCGATCCCGGCCCGTTCCAACCCTGTCGCGGATTGCCAGTGGAAAATCGCTCGCTCCCCCAACTTCTGATCGCGCGTCCGGAATTCGGGCCGTTCGTGCTGCTCATCGTCGAGATCGCCGTTTTCTGGGGCTTCAATCACGACTTCCTGTCACCGCAGAACATTTCCAACACGCTGGCGTTCACGGTCGAACTCGGCCTGATCGCGCTGGCGATGACGTTGCTGATGACGTCAGGCGAATTCGATCTTTCCGTCGGCTCGCTGTTCGGCTTCTCGCCGGTGCTGATGTGGACGCTGTTCAACAGCGGCCTCACCTCGCTGGAAGTGGCCTTCATCGTCGCGCTGCTGGTCGCCGCCTTCATCGGGCTGGTCAATGGCTGGTTCGTGACGCAGCTCAAGATCCCGTCCTTCCTGGTGACGCTCGGAATGCTGCTTGTAGTGCGCGGCACCGCGCTGTTCGTCACCGACGGTTTTCCGCAGCGCACCTGGAGCGCGGAAGGCAGCTGGCTGGCGGAAGCGCTGGTCGGCGACTTTTTCATCGGGCCGTTCCGCATCTACATGTCGCTGTTCTGGTTCATCGCCGCGGCGATCGCGCTGGGCTATGTGCTGACGCAAAGCCGCACCGGCAACTGGATACAGGCGGCGGGCGGCAATCCCGGCGCGGCGCGCGCCCGCGGCGTCAACGTCAGCCGGGTCAAGATCGGCCTGTTCATCCTGTCATCGGTCATGGCCTCGCTCGCCGGCGTCATCTCCTCGCTGCGCACGTCCGCCGCCAACCCCAACAGCGGCACCGGCTACGAGCTCGAAGTCATCGCCATGGTGGTGATCGGCGGCACGGCACTGACCGGCGGGCGCGGCACCATCATCGGCACCGTGCTCGGCATCCTCATCCTGCGCGTAATGCGCAACGGCATCGTGCTGATCGGCGTGCCCGGCCTTGCCTACAACATCTTCATCGGCGCGATCATCCTTGGCATGATGGCGCTGCATTCATGGCTGGAACGCCGGCATCAGGCGGGGACTTGAACCATGGCCGAGCCACTGATCCGCATGCAGAACATCCGCAAGTCCTATGGCCGCGTACAGGCGCTGGTGGACGCCAATTTCCACGTCAATGAAAGGGAGATCGTCGGCCTGCTCGGCGACAATGGCGCAGGCAAGTCGACGCTGATCAAGGTGCTGTCCGGCGCGGTGCCGCTGACCAGCGGCGAGATCTTCATCCGCGGCAAGAAGGTGAGCTTGCGCAACACCAGCGACGCCATCGCCCACGGCATCGAGACGATCTACCAGGACTCGGCGCTGGTCACGCAGCTGTCGATCGCCCGCAATCTGTTCCTGGGACGCGAACCGATCAAGCCGCCGCGCTTCCTCAACCGCATGGACCAGGAGGCCATGAACGTCGTTGCCCGCGACCTGCTCAAGCAGGTCGGCATCTCGAAAAACATTCCGCCGACGACGCCGATCGGTTCGCTATCCGGCGGCGAGCGCCAGGCGGTGGCGATCGCGCGCGCCATGCATTTCGACAGCGACCTCATCATCCTCGACGAACCAACCAACAACCTTGGGGTCGCCGAAACACAGGGCGTGCTGAGTTTCGTGCGCAGCGCCCGCGATTCCGGCCATTCCTGCATCTTCATCGCCCACAACATCCATCATGTCTTCCAGGTGGTCGACCGCATCGTCGTCATGCGCAGGGGAAAGGTGGTCGCCGACGCTATCGATCCGAAGACGACCAGCGTGGCGGAAGTCGAGCGGATCATCACCGGCATGTCGGACAAGGAAATCCGCGATGCCATCGCCGACGGCAAGCCGTCGCACTGAGCACGGGCGAAAGCCCTTGCGTGAAATTGGCCGAATGCGCGTCCGGGCGCAATCATCGGTCGCCTCGGATCGCATCGCCTGCGGCGCATCGCTTGTCCGGCGCGGCATCACTTCAGCGCATAGGGTCGCGGCATGAAGGCAACCGTCTCCGACATCGCCAGGAGTTGCGGACTGTCGACCGCAACGGTCGACAGGGTGCTCAACAACCGGGCGGGCGCCAGCGCGGCCAACAGGCAGCGCGTCATGGAGGCCGCCAAGCAGCTCGGCTACCTGCCGGTGGCCGACCAGGTGACGCTTCCCTCGCGGCCGGCACATCTCGAGTTCCTGCTGCCGATCGGCAGCAATGCCTTCATGCGCGATCTGGCCGGACATATCCAGGACTATGCCGCGCGGCTGCCGCTCGTCGCCTCGTGCCGGATCCACAATCTTGCCGGCATCTCGCCAAACGCGCTGCAGAGCGCCGTCGAAAACCTTTCGCTCAATGTCAACGGCGTCGGTGTCATCGCCATCGACCATCCACGCACCCGCAACATCCTGCGCGACGTCGTCGATGCCGGCATCCGCCTGGTGACGCTGGTGTCGGACATTCCGGCGGCGCCGCGCTCGGCCTATGTCGGCATCGACAACCGGGTGGCCGGACGGACGGCGGCATTGTTGATGGGCCGCTTTCTCGGCGGCCGCGAGGGCCATCTGGCAATGGTGGTCGGATCACGCTCGTACCGTGGCCATGAGGAACGCGAAATGGGTTTCCGCTCGGTGCTGGGCGAAGAATTTCCCAACCTGGTCATATCGAGCGCGGTCGACATCAACGACGAGCCCGACGTCAGCTATGCCGAGACCATGAAGGCGCTGCACGACGAGCCGGAACTGCTGGGCATCTATTGCGTCGGAGCCGGACGCTCGGGCGTTGCCAAAGCAATCCGGGAAGCCAGGCCCAACCGCAAGCCGGTGTTCATCTGCCACGACCTGACACGCGAAACGCGCGGTTACCTGGTCGATGACCTCGCCGATGTCGTCATCGACCAGAATGCCAGGCTTATCGCCGAGCAGTCGGTCATCCGCCTGCTCGGCTCGATCGCCTCATCGGCGCCGTATCTGACGCGGAAGTTCATCGAACCACGACTGATCTTCAGGGAAAACGTTCCGGTGCAGTGATTGGCGGCCCTGGACGTGAGCTTTTCCGGTCACACCGCACAACTTTCGCGGGCGTCACGGCGAATCTGCACAGCTGCTATGCACGATTCATGATTGCCGAATCATTGGGCAACTCGTAGTTTCTGGTTGTCGGCCATCTACTCCTCCCAGATGCGATGCCGGCGCTGAGTGGGGTGCACCTCCTCCCGCACCACATTCGAAATCGAGCCCGCTGCCACCTCCTCCCGGCAGCGGGCTTTTTTCGTTTCGGCCAGCAGCAATTCCCGGCCAGGGCGCACCGGGACGTCAGCGGTCATATGATCGACGGGACGTCGGCCGCCGCAGGAGACTTCAACCAGCCGCAGAGCCCCTGAAGGACAGGATCAATCCTTCCGCCATACGAACGAATTGCGCGCTGGGGCCCTCGGCGCCGACGGTCTGCACACTGACACGCGCACCTTCAAGCAGCAGCGACAGCGTATCGGCGAGAAGTTCAGCCTGCCCGATGCCGGCACCGCGGCAGAGCGCGACCAGATGTTCGCGCTGGGCTTCCTTAAGCTCCTTGATCACCCGCCTGGCCGGATGATCCGGCTCAGTCAGTTCGGCAGCGGCATTGGCCATGTCGCAGCCGCGGCCGTCGGCGTTGAGCATGTCGGCCGCCTTGCGAACCCAGGCATGGAGTTGCGCCAGCTTGTCGCCCGGATACTCGGCCTCGAATGCGTCCCACATCGCGCCCGCCTTGCAAGCGGTGGCGCGGAGGCATTCGACAATCAGTTCGTCCTTGGATTCGAAATGACGGTAGAGCGTCATCTTGTTCGTGCCGGCAGCCTCGGTGATGGCGTCGACGCCGACGCCCTTGATGCCGTGCTTGTGGAACATGTCACGCGCCGTTTCCAGGATCCGATCCCGGGGACGCGAGCGCTCCACGACGCCGTCTGTCATCATGATCTCCTTTCGTTTCCAAAAATCCCTCGGCCACCTCTTGACTAGGGTGTTACCGGTCTGTAACTTCCAGAATGTTACTTACTGGTAACACCTATATCGTCCGTCGTCAATAACAAGGCCGTGAACTGGTCCTGCCAGATTGGGACGGATGAAAAATTGCCAATCATGCGGCTTCGGCCGGTGAAGAGATGAAAAACGGTTCGCGAGCAAGGGCTGCGGGCCGACACACAAGGAGCCGGCCAATGCCACAGCGCCGCGATCTTACCATAGATGAAGCCGTCCGGGATCCGATGATCCGGCTGGTCATGAAAGCCGACGGCGTCGATCCGCACGCCTTCGAGAAAATGCTGCGTTCGCTCGCCGGTGCGCGGGAGTCGCATCGTGATGTGCCGCTGCTGCGCTCGCCGGAGGATTCCCGGCGCGGCCAGCGGTTGTCGAGAGTTGCCAGTGCCTTCGGCAGGGCAAGAGCAGCCGGAGAGGCGTGTGTGTCGTGGTAAACTTTTTCATCCATCGTCCGATCTTCGCCTCGGCGATCGCCATCATCATGGTGCTCGCCGGGACGATTTGTTATTTCCTGCTGCCCGTCTCGCAGTTTCCCGACATCACGCCGCCACAGGTCGTGGTCAGCGCCCACTATCCGGGCGCCAGCGCGCAGGTGGTGGCCGATACGGTGACGACGCCGCTTGAGCAGCAGATCAACGGCGTGCAAGGCATGACCTACATGTCGTCGACGAGCTCCAATGACGGCTCCTCGACCATCACCATCACCTTCGATGTCGGCTACTCCCTGAGCACCGCCGCCGTCGACGTCCAGAATCGCGTCTCGCAGGCGGCCTCGTCGCTCCCGGCGATCGTCAACCAGGGCGGCGTGACGATCAAGAAGCAGAATCCGAACTTCGTCCTGATCGTCAACCTCACTTCGCCCGACAGTTCGGTCGATCCGGTGGCGCTGAGCAACCTTGCCTATCTGCAGGTGGTCGATCCGCTGAAGCGGCTGCCCGGCGTCGGCGACGTGCAGATCTTCGGCGAGCGGCGCTATTCGATGCGCGTCTGGCTCGATCCCGACAAGCTCGCCAATCTCGGCATCACCGCCGTCGATGTCCAGAATGCCATTGCCGAACAGAACGTCCAGGTGGCTGCCGGCAAGATCGGCCAGTCGCCGGCACCGGCCGGCACCGCCTTCGAAATGCAGGTCAACGCCGTCGGCCGCTTGAGCGATCCGAAGGAATTCGGCGACATCGTCGTGCGCGCCAATACGGACACCGGCTCGCTGGTGCGGCTGCGCGACGTCGCCCGCATCGAGCTCGGCGCGCTGCAATATTCGTCGTCAGCCTTCTTCGGCAAGGATCCGACCGTAGTGCTCGCCGTCTACCAGATGCCTGGTTCCAACGCGCTCGATCTGCAGCAGCGCGTCAAGGACAAGATGCAGGAACTGTCCGGCCGCTTCCCCAAGGGCGTCTCCTACGCCATGCACTACGACACGACGCGCTTCGTCTCGGCGTCGATGCATGACGTGCTGATCACGCTTGGCGAAGCGCTGGTGCTGGTCGTCGCCGTGGTGTTCATCTTCCTGCAGAGCTGGCGCACCACGATCATCCCGACCATCGCCATTCCGGTGTCGCTGGTGGCGACGCTCGTGGTCATGGAGATGATGGGCTTCTCGCTCAACATGCTCTCGCTGCTCGGCATGGTGCTGGCGATCGGCCTTGTCGTCGACGATGCCATCGTGGTGGTCGAGAATGTCGAAAGACAGCTCGAGGCCGGGCTCAAGCCATTGGCGGCGACAAAGGCCGCGATGGCCGAAGTCACCGGTCCCATCATCGCCACGACCGCGGTGCTGATGGCGGTGTTCGTGCCTGTCGCCTTCATTCCGGGCGTCTCCGGCAAGCTCTACAACCAGTTCGCGCTTACCGTGGCGATTTCGGTCGGCATCTCCGCCTTCAACTCGCTGACGCTGAGTCCCGCGCTCAGCGCCGCCTTCCTTCGCCATCGCCAGGGCTCGCAGTTCGTGCTGTTCCGCTGGTTCAACACCGGCTTCGACAGGCTGTCGCATGCCTATGCCCATGGCGTGCGCTTCCTCATCCGCCTGCGCTGGATCATGCTCGGCCTGTTCGCGGCCGGACTGGTCGCCACCTACTTCGTCTGGCAGCGTCTGCCCTCGACCTTCCTTCCGGTCGAGGACCAGGGCTATTTCTTCGTCGTCATCCAGCTGCCCGACGGCGCCTCGCTGGAGCGCACCGACGCGGTGGCGCAGAAGGCGCGCGACATCCTGCAGGCGACGCCGGGCGTCGACATCGTCGGCTCGATCAGCGGCCTGAACTTCCTGACCAGTGCCGCGCAGTCGAATTCGGCGGTCGAGTTCGCCATCCTGAAGCCTTGGGAGGAACGCGGCCCCGACCAGAGCGCGTCGAAGCTCGTCGCCGATGTGCGCGGCAAGCTGATGCAGATTCCGGAAGCCTTCGCGCTGAGCTTCGATCCGCCTTCGATCCCGGGTATCGGCACCACGGGCGGCTTCGAGTTCGTCGTCGAGGACCTCACCGGGCGCGGCAGCTCGGCCCTCAACGACGCGACGCAAGCCGTGATCGCCGAGGCTCGCAAGCAGCCGGAAATCAACCCGCAGCAATTGTTCTCGCCGTTCTCGACCTCGACGCCGCAGTTCAACTACGACCTCGATCGAGCCAAGGCCAAGCTGCTCGGCCTCAACCTGCCTGACGTGTTCAACACGCTGCAGATCTATCTCGGCTCGCTCTACGTGAACGATTTCAACCTGTTCGGCCGGACCTTCCGGGTGACCATCCAGGCCGACAAGGATGCACGCGCGGGTGCGGCCGACATTTCCCGGCTCTATGTGCGCAATGCATCCGGCGGCATGGTGCCGCTCAGCACGCTGGGCAAGCTCGTGCCGTTCGTCGGTCCGGAAACCGTGCCGCACTACAACAACAACGCCTCGGCCTCGATCAATGGCGGCGCTGCCCCCGGCTTCTCCTCGGGCCAGGCGGTCGCCGCGATGGAACGGGCCGCCGCCACCGCGCTGCCCAGGGATTTCGGTTTCGAATGGACCGGCATCACCTTCCAGGAGCTCAAGGCAGGATCGATCGCATCGGTCGTCTTCGGCCTCGCCATCGTCTTCGTCTTCCTGATCCTGGCGGCGCAGTACGAGAGCTGGGCGATGCCGTTCATGGTGCTGCTGGCGGTGCCGCTCGCCTTGTTCGGCGCGTTCGCCGCGCTGTGGGCGCGTGGCATGCAGATCGACGTCTATTCGCAGATCGGTTTCGTCATGCTGATCGGCCTGGCGGCCAAGAACGCGATCCTGATCGTCGAGTTCGCAAGGCGGCGACGCGACGAAGGCCTGAGCATCGTCGAGGCGGCGATGGAATCGGCACGGCTGCGGCTGCGCCCGATCCTGATGACGGCCTTTGCCTTCATCCTCGGCGTGCTGCCGCTGATGTACGCCACCGGTGCCGGTGCTGCCAGCCGGCAATCGATCGGCACCACCGTGTTTGGCGGCATGGTCGCCGCGACCATCCTGTCGCTGGTGTTCGTGCCCGTCTTCTACGCCGTCATCGAACAGCTGCGCGAACGCCGTGGAGGCGGCTCGCCAGCTTCCCATCATACTGAACCAACCGCCGAACCCGCCTTCCCTCCCCTGGCGGAAGCGGCCGAATAAGATTGGAGATCGATCATGCGTAAATGGAAAATAGCGTTGGGAACGGCTGTCGCGCTAGGTGCGATCTCGGTGGCGAGCGTGCACCTGCTCGACATGGGCAATCTCGGGCTCAGCGCCGACTCGGCTGGAGCGGCGACACCCGCTCCAGCGGCCTTCGTCATGCCGGTGCCGGTGGCGAGCGTCGTCAAGAAGACGATCCCGATCTATCTAGACTATGCCGCCCGCACGGAGTCGATACGCAGCATCACGCTGCAGGCCAGGGTGCCGGGCTATCTGCAGGAGCAGAGCGCCGAGGACGGCGCCGACGTGCGGCAGGGCGATCTTCTCTACAAGATCTCGCCTGACGACTTCCAGGCCGCGCTCGACCAGGCGAAGGCGCAGGTCCAGCGCGACACGGCGACGCTCGATTATGCGCGTTCCAATCTCGGCCGCGGCACCGAGCTCGCCAAGAGCGGCTATCTGGCCAAGGATAGTTTCGACCAGCGCACCAGCACCTTGCGCGAGGCGCAGGCCTCGCTGGCGCTCAACCAGGCGGCTGTCCGCACGGCGGAGCTCAATCTGGGCTACTCGGAAATCCGCGCCCCGTTCCCCGGGCGCCTGGGCCGCAACCAGGCTTCGGTCGGAACGCTGGTCAGCGTCGCCGGCACGGTGCTCAACACGCTGGTGCAGCTCGACCCGATCTACGTCACCTTCAATCCGAGCGAGACTGATCTCGCCGAGATCGAGCAGGCGCGCGCCGCCGGCCCGATCGAGGTCGAGGTCCTGCTTCCCGGCGAGACCACAGCACACCAGAAGGGTCAGCTCACCTTCATCGACAACACGGTCGACCACTCGACCGGCACCATCACCGCGCGCGCCACCATCGGCAACGGCAAGTTCACGCTGCTGCCCGGCCAGTATGTTCGCGTGCGGCTGCATGTCAGACAGCAGCCCGATGCGCTGATGGTGCCGCAGACGGCGCTGGGCTCCAGCCAGCTCGGCAAATATGTCTACGTCGTCGGCAAGGGCAACACGGTCGACCAGCGGCTGGTCTCGCTTGGCCCGACAAGCGGCGATCTGGTGGCCATCCTCAGCGGCGTCTCCGAAGGCGACCAGGTGATTACAGGCAATCTGCAGAAGATCGGACCTGGAATGCCGATTTCGCCACTCCCTCAGAAACCGGCTACCTGACACCCCCGCAGGCCCGGTTTCTGCGCGGCGCTCCGACCTTCCCACGGGTCGGGGCGCCGCTTTCGCGAGCAACCCCACCGCCCCTTTTTGACCGCCCGTGCGAATTTCGAAGCGGTCCCGGAGCGTCTGCCTATCCAATCCGAAAATCGCTCCTTGTTAGATTGTCGACAATCTGGTTGTGTTGTCTTCGGTTTCTTGGAGTGGCCGAATGGGGAAAGCGGATTTCAGTCCGATCGCGGATACGACGCGCCGCGCCGAGATCGTGGCGCTGCTGCGACGTGCGATCCTGACCGGACAACTGGGACCGGGCCAGAAGCTCAACGAACTTCGTATTTCCGAACAGATGCGAGTGAGCCGCGCGCCGCTGCGCGAGGCAATGCGCGAACTGGTGCAGGAAGGCATCCTGACCAGCATTCCCTACGCCGGCACCTTCGTCATCGAGGTCACCGCCAAGGACATCGACGATGCCTATTCCCTCAACAAGGTGCTCGACGAGTTCGCCATCGAACGGACATGGAAGCTGCGCGACCAGCGCTTCTTCGATGAGCTCGACCGCCGCCATGAAGCGGTAAAGCAAGCAACCCGCCACCGCGACACCACCCGCCAGATCGAGACCGCGCTGCAACTGCACGGCCTGATCCATGAATGGGCCGACAATTCGGTGCTGCTGGATACCTGGCAGCGGCTGACCAGCCGGTTGCAGATGTATTTCGCCCTGCACCAGCAGGCACGCAATCAAGCCGTGCCGGCCGAGGACATCCACGAGACCTATGTGCGGCTGCTCAAGGGCACCGACATGCGCGCTGCCCAGCGCCATGCCCGCGAGCATACCGATCTCGATTTCGAAGAGCTCCTTACCTATGCGCGTGGCCTCGAACAGCGTCCCTCGAACGGCGCCTGATCATTTCCTCAAACATCGCAACGGACAACAACGTGAAGATCGAAACGATAAAAGCCTATCATG
The DNA here is from genome assembly GCF_040322415.1 of Mesorhizobium sp. M0152. Classification (NCBI taxonomy): domain Bacteria; kingdom Pseudomonadati; phylum Pseudomonadota; class Alphaproteobacteria; order Hyphomicrobiales; family Phyllobacteriaceae; genus Mesorhizobium; species Mesorhizobium sp. M0152. Next base: position 197,718 of record NZ_JAMYTH010000007.1, on the reverse strand, counting down.
TCGTGCAGCCCTTCGTGGACGGCCCCTATCGCATGTCGAAGGGGCGCGTTGCCGACGCATTCGACGCGGTGATCGTCGCCATCACCTCGGACGATGGCATCACCGGCTGGGGCGAGATGGCGCCGCTCGGTAATTTCTACTCGCCCGCCTTCGCGGCCGGCGTTCGCGCCGGCGTGGTCGAGATCGCGCCGCATCTCATCGGCCACGATCCGCGCGGACTTGCCGGCATCGGCCGGCTGATGGACACGGTGTTCAAGGGCCACCCCTATATCAAGTCGGCGCTCGACATGGCGTGCTGGGATCTCGCGGCGCGCGCCGCCGACGTGCCGCTGGTCACGCTGCTCGGCGGCAAGGAGAGCGAGACGGCTGAACTCTACAAGGTCGTCACCCACGGCAGCGTCGACGCCATGGCCGCACTGGCGAAGCACATCGTCAAGGACGGCTTCCACCGGCTGCAGGTCAAGGTCGGCGGCAATGTCCATGACGATATCGAACGCGTCACCGCGGTCGCGGCTTCGGTGCCGAAAGGCACCGTCATCTTCTGCGACGCCAATGCCGGCTGGACGCCCTACCAGGCCCGCCAGTTCGCTGATGCGACGAGGGCGATCGATTATACGTTCGAGCAGCCCTGCACCACGATCGACGAGAACATGTCGGTGCGCCGCTCGCTCGACAAGCCGATGGTGCTCGACGAATCCGTCGCTTCGCTGGACGACATGCTCGACATCCATCGCAAAGGTGCGGCCGACGGGCTGACGCTGAAAATCTCGCGGCTCGGCGGCGTAACCAAGACGCGCCAGATCCGCGACCTCGCGGTCGACCTCGGCTTCATGATCACCGTCGAGGACACCGGCGGGGCCGAGATCGATACGGCGGCGATGGCGCATCTGTCGCTGTCGACGCCGGAAGAGCGCCGGCTGCACGCAATCGCCTTCCATGAATGGGTGACGGTGCGCACGGCGTCCAACACGCCGCCGGTCACCGGCAGCCGCATGGGCATTCCCGACGGGCCGGGCCTTGGCATCGATGTCGTGCCGGACCTGCTCGGCGCGCCGTTCTTCGAGGTCGGCCGCTGAGCTGAAAATCCGCGGCATCAAAGCCATGCCGATCGATCTCCGTCTCGAGGCGCGCAGAGGCTTGATCGAAGTACGGCGTAGCGCTTACCCTTCCCGAGCCAGGGAGGGCTATCGATGGATCTTTTCAAGTTGGACGGTGATGTTGCGCTGGTCACGGGCGCCGGCAGCGGCATCGGCCAGGCAATCGCGATCGGACTGGCGCAGGCGGGTGCCGACGTCGCCTGTTTCGGCCATGCATCGAAAGGTGGGCTGGACGAAACCGCTCACCGGATCACCGCGCTCGGCCGCAAGGCGCTGGTGCTGAACGGCACGGTGACCTCCGAGAGCGATCTCGCGGCGGCCATCGATCGTGTCGAGGCCGAACTCGGCGCTTTGACAGTCGCGGTCAACAATGCCGGCATTGCCGGTTCGGAGCCGGCCGAGACCCTGTCGCTGGAGAAATGGCAGAAGGTACACGAGGTCAACGTCGCCAGCGTGTTCCTGTCCTGCCAGGCCGAAGCCCGCAAGATGCTGGCGCGATGCAAGGGCTCGATCGTCAACATCGCCTCGATGTCTGGCACCATCGTCAATCGGGGATTGACGCAGGCGCATTACAACTCCTCGAAAGCGGCCGTCATCCATATGTCGAAAAGCCTCGCCATGGAGTGGGCCGATCGCGGGCTGCGCGTCAATGTCGTCAGTCCGGGCTACACCCTGACGCCGATGAACAAACGGCCGGAGGTCGCGGAAGAGGTCAAAATCTTCAAACGCGACACGCCGATGGGGCGCATGGCAGCACCCGAAGAAATGGTCGGGCCAACCGTGTTCCTGGCTAGCCGCGCGTCGAGCTTCGTCACTGGCCTCGACCTGATCGTCGATGGCGGCTACGTCTGCTGGTAAAGGATAACGTCTGGTCGCGGGGGTAGCGGCCGGAGTTCCCCTTCGGTCCGAAATTATGCGCCTCGCGAGGCGTTAGTCGTTGCGCGTCATGAGCGTTGGTATATATAATTTCATCCTATGAAACGTCCTTGGCGGGTACGGGCTCGCCGGGTCGATAGCCGAGATCATGGGACCTTGATGGCTCGCACCGTGCAGGGCGCCGCAGGACTGGCGAATGATCCGCCGGGGATCGCTCGCGCGGTGATCCATCGGTAGCCATGACATCGGTTCTCCCCGCATTCGTCATCACCGAAATCGAGCATCATTCCGCCTGCGCCGGCCAGGGCCGCGACATGGCGGCAACGGCCTTGCGCAACGACAAGTCTTTCCAACACAACCAAAAAAAGACGCAAGAAGGGAACGAACGATAATCGTCACAGCTTGAAGGAGAACAAGCATGTCATTTCGCAGTCGAATTTCGAGACTATCCATGGGCGCCGTCGCGCTCGCGACACTAAGCCTGGCGGCACCTTCCGCCCACGCCGCCGCACCCGAATCCAACGACCCTATAAAGATCGCGCTGTTCGACTGGACCAGCGTCAACCTCAACGCCAAGATCCTCGGCGGCATCCTGGAAAAGCTCGGCTATACCGTCGAATATCCGACCGCCGACTACCTCTCCAGCCTGACCACCGGCCTGACCAATGGCGACCTCGATGTCGGCCTGGAGTTCTGGGACACGACCGCCGGCGAGGCGATGAAGGCGTCCGACGCCACCGGCCAGACCGAACGGCTCGGCAAACTGGGACCCAAGGCCAAGGAAGAGTGGTGGTTTCCCGAATACATGAAGGAAAAGTGCCCCGGCCTGCCGAACTGGGAAGCGCTGAAGGACCCGAAATGCGCCGAGGCCTTCTCGACGGCCGAGACAGCGCCGAAGGGCCGTTATCTCGGCGGCCCGGTGACCTGGGAAGGCTTTGACGACGAACGCGTCGAGGCGCTGAAGCTGCCCTTCACCGTCATCCATGCCGGCACCGACGCGGCGATGTTCGCCGAGCTGGACTCGGCCTATCAGCGCAAGGCGCCGATCATGCTGTGGATCTATTCGCCGCACTGGGCGCCGGCGAAATACAAGGGCGAATGGGTTGAATTCCCCGAGTACACGCCCGAGTGCTACAATGACCCGAAATGGGGCACCAACCCCGACGCCAAATATGACTGCGGCAAACCGCATGGCGAGATCTGGAAATACTCCTGGTCCGGCATGAAGGACAAATGGCCGGTCGCCTACAAGGTGGCGAAGGCGTACACGGTCGACACGGACGAACTCAACAAGATGAGCGGCGACATCGATCTCGGCGGCAAAACGCCCGAAGACGTCGCCGCCGCCTGGATCGCCGCCCACGAGGCGGACTGGAAAGCCTGGGCGCAGTGACCGTTCCGACTGGAAATTGCGAGACCCGGCCGCTGGCAGCCGGGTCTCTATCCCATATTCCAGAAGGGCGATTGCATGAGCGAAGCGACTGACCAGAACCTGAAAAAAGCTGGCACGGATGCCCGCCCGGTAAAGCTCGCCTGCCGCAACGTCTGGAAGCTGTTCGGATCGAACGCGGCCAATTTCATCCGCGAGCGCGACGGCAAGGCCAGCATGGCCGATGTCGCCGCTGCCGGGCTGGTCGGCGCGGTGCGCGCCGTCGATCTCGAAATCCGCCAGGGCGAGATCTTCATCATCATGGGCCTGTCGGGATCGGGCAAATCGACGCTGGTGCGCTGCATGTCCAGGCTGGTCGAACCGACGCATGGCAAGGTCGAATTCGAAGGCAAGGACCTGCTGAAGATCTCGGATGCCGCGCTGATAGAATTGCGGCGTCACCGGATGGGCATGGTGTTCCAGAACTTTGCCTTGCTGCCGCATCTCAACGTGCTGGAGAACATCGCCTTCCCGCTGAGCATCCAGGGACAGGACCGTCCGACGCGCGAGGCGCGGGCCCGCGAGGTGATCGAGCTGGTCGGCTTGCGTGGCCGCGAGCATTTCTATCCGCGCGAATTGTCCGGCGGCCAGCAGCAGCGCGTCGGCATTGCCCGCAGCCTGGCGACAAAACCGGAAATCTGGTTCCTCGACGAACCGTTCTCGGCACTCGATCCGCTTATCCGCCGCGAGATGCAGGACGAGTTGATGCGGCTGCAAACCATGCTGCACAAGACCATCGTCTTCATCACCCATGATTTCGACGAGGCGATAAGGCTGGCCGACCGCATCGCCATCATGAAGGACGGCGAGGTCATCCAGATCGGGACGCCGGAGGAGCTGGTGGTCAATCCGGCGACCGACTATGTCGCCGAATTCACCCGCGACGTCGACCGCGCCAAGGTGATCTCGGCGCGCGGCCTGATGCGCGCCTGCGACGGCGCCGAGCATGGCGGCACGGTATCGCCGGACGCCAAGATAGCAAGCTTCTCGGCCAGCATCGTTGCGGCCGGCAAGCCGTTCGCCGTGGTCAACGGCACCGGCAAGCCGATCGGCGAGGTGACGCCGCAAGCGGTGATCGATCTGCTGGCCGGCATCGAGCATGCGGGGGCCGGCGCATGACGGTGACGGCAAGCGCCAGCGAAGCGAGGCCGCCTGTTCAGCGGTGGCTGGCGATCTGGGCGGCGGCACTTGCCGCCGTGCTCATCGTGTTTCTTCAGCAGGAACGCATGCCCTGGGCCGTCAACTATCCGGCCAGCGGGATCGTGCCGGTCGCCGACTGGGTCGGCGCGCTGATGGGCTGGATCAAGTCGAACCTGTCCTGGCTGACGCGCTCGATCACCGCGGTGCTCGGCGTGCCACTCGATTTCGCGCTCAATCTCCTGGCCAAGAACTTCAAGATCGGCCATGGCGCCGACGCCTACGTCCTGCCGCGCCTGTCCTGGGCCGGCGTCTGCGCCGCCGCCTTCCTGGCCGGGCACGCCGTGGGTGGGCGAAAACTCGGCATGCTGGTCGGCGGCTGCTTCCTCTACATCGCGCTGTTCGGCCAATGGACCAGCGCCATGCTGACGCTGGCGCTGATCTCCATCGCCGTGCCGTTCTGCATCGTTACCGGTCTGTTCGCCGGTATCTGGGCCTGGCGCAAGCCGTGGGCGGAGAAGCTCGTCGTCTCCCCTGCGCTTGACCTGATGCAGACGATCCCGACCTTCGCCTATCTCATCCCGATGCTGCTCCTGTTCGGCAACAGCCCGGTTTCGGCGATGATCGCAACCGCCATCTTCGCCACGCCGCCGATGGTGCGCGCGACGATGCTCGGCCTGTCGCGGGTGCCGTCGGAGATCGACGATTTCAGCGAGATGGCCGGCTGCACGGCGCGGCAGAAACTATGGCGCGTGCTGCTGCCCTCGGCGCGGCCGACATTGATGATCGGCGTCAACCAGGTCATCATGCTGGCGCTGAACATGGTCATCATCGCCTCGATGATCGGCGCCGGCGGGCTGGGTTATGACGTGCTTCTGGCGCTGCGCGCGCTGAAGGTCGGCGAAGCGATGGAAGCAGGGCTGGCCATCGTGGCGCTGGCCATCGCGCTCGACCGGCTGAGCCAGGCCATCGCGCACAAACAGGCAAAGGGCCATGCCTTCGAGGATGCAGAAGCGAACTTCTGGCGGCGCTACCCCAATCTGACGCTGGCCATCGCCATCCTCGCGGCCACCACGCTGCTCGGACTGTTCGTGCCGGCGTTCTCCGCCGTGCCGAAGGCGATCACCTTCACCACCGCGCCGCTGTGGAAGGCGGCGGTGAACTGGGTGACGATCAATTTCTTCGACACGATCGAGGCGTTCCGCGTGGTGCTGATCCTCAACGTGCTGAACCCGGTGCGGGCCTTCTGCGAAGGCTTTCCGTGGCTGGGCGCGGTGTTCCTGCTCGGCCTTGCCGGCTATCAGCTTTCCGGTTTGCGTCTGGCCGCTTTGGTGGCAGTGCTGACCGCCTTCTGCGCCGTCACGGGGCTGTGGGAAAAGACCATGGCCACGGTCTATCTCTGCGGCATCTCGGCCTTCATCGCTTGCCTGATCGGCATCCCGATCGGCCTGATGGCCGCGCGCAGCGACCGTTTCGAGAAGGTGATTACGCCTGTCATCGACACGCTGCAGGTGCTGCCGTCGTTCTGCTTCATCATTCCGGTGGTGATGCTGTTCCGCGTCGGCGACGTTACCGCGATGATCGCAACGATCGCCTTCGCCGTGGTGCCGGCGATCCGCTACACCAATCACGGCATCAGGCAGGTGCCGCCGGCGCTGATCGAGGCGGCCAAGGTATCGGGCTGCACGCCGCGCCAGACCTTCTTTCGCGTGCAATTGCCGCTGGCGCTGCCGGAGATCATGCTCGGCGTCAACCAGACCATCCTGATGGCGCTGGCGATGATCATCATCTGCGCCATGGTCGGCACGCGCGATCTCGGCCAGGAGGTGTTCATCGCACTGTCCAAGGCCGATTCCGGCCGTGGCATCGTCGCCGGTCTCGCCATCGCCTTCATCGGTATCGTCGCCGACCGGCTGTTCAACGCCTGGACGGCGAAGGCAAGGGCAAGGCTGGGATAGTGTGAGGCGCGACGGCTACTCCGCCGCGACGCCCTTCACCTCGAGATAGCTCTCCATCGAATCATCCAGCGCCTGCAGCCACGGCGTATGGTGCAGCGGCGCCATGGTGCCGGTCATCAGCGAACGATAGGCGTTGTCGCGGAAGCCCATGATGTTCTCCGCCTTGTGGTGCTCCCATTCCATGAAGGTCCGGTTGACCGCCTCGACGTCGAAGCCGGGATAGTCGGTCTGGTCCATCAATTCCCTGGTGTAGTCGCCCTGGAACCAGATCATCTGCTCGGCGTCCTCCAGCGTCTCCTCGCGCGCTCGCCATTTGGCGCCGTGCTCGGCCATCGCCTCGGCCGACGGCAATTTGATGCGGCCCATGATGACATCGCGCGCGTACCAGGCCTGCGCGTCGAACATGTTGAAGGTGTAGAACTGGTCCTGCATGCCGATATAGGAGAGCTGCGGGTTCTTCTCCCAGACGACACCCTCATAGAGGTCCAGCGGCCACATGCGGTTGGCGGTCTTGAGCTTGAGATCGTCGGTGAGGAAGGGGAAGGAATGGAGGTAGCCGGTGCACAGGATGATGGCGTCGACATCCTTGGTGGTGCCATCCTTGAAATGCGCGGTCTTGCCGACGACCTTCTGCAGCAGCGGCACCTCTTTCCAGTTCTCCGGCCATTTGAAGCCCATCGGCTTGGAGCGATAGCTGGAGGTGATCGATCTGGCGCCGTATTTGTAGCACTGCGAGCCGATGTCCTCGGCGGAATAGGAGCGGCCGATGATCAGTATGTCCTTGCCCTTGAACTCCATGGCGTCGCGGAAATCATGGCTGTGCAGGATGCGGCCGTTGAAGGTGGAAAAACCTTCGAAATAGGGCACGTTGGGCACCGAGAAATGCCCGGAAGCGACGACGACATTGTCGAACTCCTCCGAATAGGTGACGTCGTTGCTGCGGTCATGCGCGGTGACGGTGAACTTCTTCGTCTCGTCGGAGAAGGTGACCATGCGCACCGGGCTGTTGAACCGCACCCATTTGCGCAGACCTGATTTCTCGACGCGGCCCTTGATGTAGTCCCACAGCACGGCGCGCGGCGGATAGGAACCGATCGGCCGGCCGAAATGTTCCTCGAACGTGTAGTCGGCGAATTCCAGGCATTCCTTCGGCCCGTTCGACCAGAGGTAGCGGTACATCGAGCCGTGGACGGGATCGCCATGCTCGTCGAGGCCCGTGCGCCAGGTGTAGTTCCACAGGCCGCCCCAATCGGACTGCTTTTCGAAGCAGACGATCTCGGGTATCTCGGCGCCCTTGTCGGCCGCCGATTTGAAGGCCCTGAGCTGTGCCAGGCCGGATGGTCCGGCTCCGATGACGGCAACGCGACTTTTCATTGCAGGGCCTCCTGTCATGATTTCCCCAGCGAAACAAATTTCACTGACAGGACAGTAATTGGCCCATCCATGCTGTCAACTGGCGTTGTAGGAAACCTCGTTTCGCGACACCGGATTTTCCCGCAAAACCCGGCGCCTGCCGAAATCTGCGGTCGGCATCATTCGACCAAGAGGGCTTGCTGTCGCGGTTGCGTTTCTGTATCGGCACCGAATATGTTCACCTTGAGTGAAAAAATCGGCAGATTCCCTCGGGGCGGCAAAATGGCGAAATCAGCATCAAACCTCAAGTCCGGCGCCGTCGCCAAGACAGAGCCATCGCCGAAGACGGGTGACGGGCGGACGATCCGGGCGCCGCTGACGCAGAATCCGCATGCCATTCGCGATACGCGTGAAAAGGTGCTGGAGGTGGCGATCGGCCGCGAGGTGCGGGCGTTCCGCAAGAAGCTCGGCATCACCGTCGCCGACCTGGCGGCCGCCACCGACATTTCGCTCGGCATGCTGTCGAAGATCGAGAACGGCATCACCTCGCCGTCGCTGACTACGCTGCAGGCGCTGTCGCGAGCGCTCGGCGTCCCGGTCACCGCGTTTTTCCGCCGCTTCGAGGAAGAGCGCAGCGCCGTCTTCGTCAAGGCCGGCGAAGGCCTCGACGTCGAGCGCCGCGGCACGCGCGCCGGCCACCAGTACAATCTGCTCGGCCATATCGGATCGAACACCAGCGGCGTCGTCGTCGAACCCTATCTGATCACGCTGACCGAGGATTCGGATGTGTTCCCGACCTTCCAGCACGAGGGCATGGAGTTCCTCTACATGCTCGAAGGCGAGGTCGTTTACCGGCACGGCAGCAACCTCTACCCGATGAAGCCCGGCGACAGCCTGTTCTTCGACGCCGACGCGCCGCACGGGCCGGAGCAATTGACCAAGCTGCCGATGCGGTATTTGTCGATCATCTGCTACCCCCAGAGCGCGGGTTGAGTTGGCCAATCTCACCCTTTGAGATCCCCATCCGGAAGATCGGCAGCTTCACGACATCCGATCTCCCCACTTGAGGGGGAGATGTCCGGCAGGACAGAGGGGGGCGCTGTCCCGCCGACGTATCATTACTGGGCTGGTTCATACCGCGCTTCGTCATCCTCGGGCTTGACCCGAGGATCCTGTGACCTTTGACGAAGGGCGCATCGGAGCAAAACTCTTAGCCGTTGCAATACCTTAACGTCGCGGCATGGATCGTAGGGTCTGCGCCGCGTCGCTTCGCTCCTTGCTTCGCCCTAGGATGACGATCTCAATGGTTCGCATTCCTTCGCGCCCCCCTCTGCCCTGCCGGGCATCTCCCCCTCTTGGGGGGAGATTGGCAGCTTTAGGGGCAGCGCCAACATCAGCTATTCAATCCGGCCCAAACCCCGGGCTTGTCGCACTTCCATCATCCAATTTCGACAGCCACTCCACCAGCGCCGGCCGATAGCGGGTCAGGCCCTTGTAGTTGGCGAGCTCGTCGGGCAGGTCGCGGATGACGCGGTGCAGGCGTCGGGCCCATTTCGGCTGCGTTGCCAGTTCGTCCATCTTGATCAGGTAGCAGCGGATCGGGAAGACGATGCCGTTGGAACGCGGCAGACGCCAGAAGCTCTGCAGCTCCACGCGCAGATGCACCTTGTCGCCGACGTTTTCCGGCGTCACCGTGGCGCGGTCCGGTCCCCATTTGTGGTAGTTTTCGGGGCTGGTGTCGAGGCGCGGATTGATGGTCATCGTCCAGTTGAGACGCCGCGCCGGCTTGCCTTGCTGGATGTTGGTGAGGAATTTCAGCGCCCTGACGAAAATTCCCTTCTCATGCGCCAGCGGCACCGGCGCGTGCCATTCGAAGAAGTTCATGCCGATGTCGAAATCGAGCGACCAGTCGGCCTGGGTGGTCACCATACCGGCATCCATCCACAGATTGCCGTCGCGCTGGTCGAGGATGCAGAAATCGCCCTGGCTTTGGCGGGTAATGTATTCCATCGGGCCATAGGGCAGCGTCGAGGTGTCGCCGAAGGTGAAGGTGTCGTCGATGCCGAGCGGCCGGTTGATCCAGCGCCAACGGTCGCCGTCACGGGTGAGCGTGAAATGCTCGGGATAGCCCAGCGCCTGCTGCTCCATCAGGAGTTCCAGCAAATCCCAGCCGGCCAGCGTCATGTGCGGCAGCGATTGGCAGCGCAGCGGGTCCTCCGCCAGCACCAGAGCGCGGTCCTGCATCTCGGCGATATAGTGCTCGTCGACGTCGATCAGGTTTTCCAGCACGCTGCCCTTCGGCCCGACGACATGCGGCTCGATATTGACCGCGTACATGTAGGCGTCCTCGTGGAACGGGAACGGAAAGCGCCTGATGTGCTCCGGACTGTTCCTGAAGGTGAAGTCGTCGCGGAACGTTTCCTTGCGAAAGGTGATGCCCAAGCTCGCCTCCTATCTTTCCAAGACCAGCGATTTGCCTTCGAAGCGCGACACGCACGGCATGATCTTGCAGCCGGAACGGTGATCGTCCTCGCTCAGCCAGTGGTCGTTGTGAATGAACTTGCCGTCGGACGAGACGACATTGGTTTCGCACTGGCCGCAGACGCCGCCGCGACAGAGATAGGGCGGATCGACGCCGGCCGCCTCGATCGCCTCGAGCAGGCTCTGCTGCTCGCCGACCCGGATCGCCTTGCCGCTGACAGCCAGCATCACGTCGAACGGCAGGCCTGGCTGGGGTGCCGCGAAATGCTCGAAATGCACCGTCTCCGGCGGCCAGCCAAGCGCGGCGGCGCGTTCGCGCACCCAGCCGATCATGCCTGCCGGACCGCAGACATAGAGATGTGTGCCGAGCGGCTGCGACGACAGGAGCCTGTCGAGATCGACTCGCTCTTCGCGGTCGTCATGGTAGAGCCTGACCCTGCGGCCGTAGCGCTCCCGCAGTACATCGGCATAGGTGCCGAGCGAGGATGTGCGGCAGGTATAGTGCAGTTCGAAATTGCCGCCCTCGCCCGCCAGCTGCGCGGTCTGCGCCATGAACGGCGTGATGCCGATGCCGCCGGCCAGCATCAGGTGTTTCTTCGCCCTGAGGTCGAGCGAGAACAGGTTGACGGGATAGCTGATTACCATCTCCAGCCCGGGCTTGACGCGCCTGTGCATGAACAGCGAGCCGCCGCGCCCGACATCGTCGCGGCGCACCGAGATCGTGTACTCGCGCGTATCGAGCGGCGAGCCCATCAGCGAATAGGGATTGAGCCTGGTGCGCTCGCCGTCGCGCATCTCGACCACGACATGGGCACCGCCGGAGAAGGTCGGCAAAAGCTCGCCGTCGCGCCGGCGGAAATGAAAGCGGGTGACCAGCTCGTTGACCGGGACGACGTCGCTGACCACAACGTCGAGCTTGGTGGTGCCGGTGCTCATCGGAAGATCTCCTCCATCGGAGGAATTTCGCTGCGATCCTCGGCATTGATGCAGACGCCCTGGAAGGCGGCGAGGCGCCTGGAATAATGATCGCGCACCAAAAGCAGCAGGCCGCAATGCGCGCAGGTGGCCGGCTGCGTCGTGACGTTTTCGGTGATGCCCTTGCAGTGCACGCATTGCATGCGGCGCGCCAGCGAGCCGCGATGCTCGGTCTGGATCGAGGTGTGGTCGATGCCGGCTTCGAGTGCCGCCTGCATGGCCTGGCCGATCAGCCCCTCGGTGCCGGAGAGATAGAGGCGCAGGCCCATATGCGCGTTGGCCAGCGTCTGTCTCAGGCGCGGCAGCAGGCTGGCGAAGGACGGCGCCTGGTGGAATTGCGCGGGCTTCAGCGCTTCAAGCGCCGCAATGTGCTTGCCGTCAGGTCCTGGAATGAAGACGATCTCGGCGCCATCGAAAAAACCGGCGGGGGCTCTGCCGGCCATGTCCGATATGGCGAGCGCCCCTTCGGCATCCGCGATGAAAAGATGGTGTTTGCCGGGCTGAGCGGACAGCGTCCCGTAGACCGGCCGGCTGATGATGCTTTTGGCTGCCATTTACGCTTTCATGCCTCGAACGCCTCGCTTTCGACTATGCCTCAGCCTTTCGCCGTGCGCTTGGTCTTCTTGGGGTCGTCGAACGGCAATGGCTGCGCCGTCGCCCTGATCGATCCGCTCCCGTTGCGGATCTCCAGCCTGGTGTCCTTGACCGCGCAGTCGACGTCGAGGCGGGCGATGCCCATCGATTTCTCGACCAGCGGCGAATACATGGCGCAGGTCACCACGCCGACCTTTTTGCCGTCGCGATAGGCCGGCGCGCCCTCGTCGGCCGGCTCCTTGCCTTCGAGCAGCACGCCATAGATCTTGAAACGCTCCTTGCCTTTCAGGCGATAATGCTCTTCCGCACCGCGGAAGCCTGTCTTGCCGGGGCTGACCGTGAAGTCGAGGCCGAGTTCCCATAGCGTATCGCCGGGGCCTTCATTCTCGAACGGGTATTTCTGCGAATTGTCGTAGGGGTAGAAGAGCAAATAACTTTCGACGCGCAGCATGTCGAGCGTGGTGAAACGGCATGGGATGATGCCGGCGCTCTTGCCCTCGTCGAGGATCCTGTCCCAGATCGTGCCGGCATCCTGGCCGCGGCAGAAAATCTCATAGCCGCGCTCGCCAGTGTAGCCGGTGCGCGAGATCATGACGGGCAAGCCGAACAGCTGCGTCTGCATGTGGTGGAAGTAGTTGAGATCGCGAATACCAGGCACATGCCTGGCCAGATAATCGACAGCGGTCGGTCCTTGCAAAGACAAATCGTGCAGATTGTCGTCGAAGCGCACCGACACATCGCGCCCGACGGAAGCGCGCTGCAATTCCTCGTGGCCGGTTCCCGAACCGTGCACGACCATCCAGGAATTCGGCCCGGTGCGGTAAAGGATACAGTCGTCGGTGAATTTTCCCGCCTCGTTCAGCATGCAGGCATAGGCCGACTTGCCGGGATAGATCTTTTCCACGTCGCGCGTCGTCGCCAGGTCGATGAGATGCGAGGCGTGCGGGCCTGATATGTGGACCTTCTTAAGGCCCGACACGTCCATCAGCCCGGCTTTGGTGCGGATGGCGACATATTCCTCGTCGGCATCCTTGTCGTAGGTCCAGGCGGTGCCCATGCCGCTCCAGTCTTCGAGCTTCGAGCCAAGCGCGCGATGGCGATCCGCCAGGGTCGAAAATCTCCAGGATGCCGTCATCCGCTCGTCCTCCGTTTCGAAAATTACGCTGTTCCCTGCTCCTTTGCATCGAGGCCGGAGCTTTGGTTGGAATATTGACCGCAAACGCTGGAAGCCTGCAATCCCCTTCAAGCAAATAATTTCATTGTCAGGCAAAATCCGGCGTCCCGAACAATCGGTTAACTCAGCGTAAATTCGTCTTGACAATTCCGGAATTCAGCCTGAACTTATGAAAAAAATTTCACTCTCTTGAAAGAGGACGGCGGACGGTGAATTCGGAACCGGACGTCGGAAAAGGGGAAAACCGATGTCAGACCTCCAGCGGCGCATCGAGGCGCTGTATCGCTCCGACGTGCGCGGATCCGCGCTCCTGATCATCTGCCTGTGGGCGACGATCCTGTTCGTGCTGCTGATGACATGGCCATACATACCGGACGCCGGGATCAAGTTCGTGGTGGCGGTTGCCGCCGCCGCCGTGCTGATCTTCAACACGGCGGCCATCCTGGCGATGGTCAACCACTACAAGGAAGACAAGGAATTCATCTACGGGCTCGACATCAAGAACGCCGACGCGTTCCGCAACAGCAAGTCCTGAGGGGTACAACGCATGTCCCGCTATACACCGCCGGAGCAGAGCAAGGCCGGGCAGATCTTTGATATCGTCGTCGTGGTCGTCGCCATTTTCGTGGCATTGTGGCTGCCGCTCAAGATGGGGTTGGCGGGTGCTGCGAAGTCCATCGACGCGCTCGACGCCAAGACGTGGGAAGCGCTCGGCCAAAACCCGACCATGGCCTCGATCTGGGAAAAGCTCGGCTACACGCCCGAAACCGCGCACGACATCATCCAGAACCGCTTCCACTATGTCATCGATTGGCCGACGCTGATCATCATGGCCGCGGTGCTGATCGGCTATTTCGTGTTCCTGTTCCGCGCATCCGACCGCGAATATCGCGACGTCATCAACGAAAAGTTCGAAGACAAGTAGTCCGGGGGACGCATCATGTGGATACCACTCTCTTACGCATGCTGGGGCATCTCGATCCTGCTCGCCCTGTGGATGCTCTACGACTGGTTCAAGGTCGATACGACTTATCCCGAGGACGTCTTGACCTCGTCGCGCGAAGGCGAACTTGAAGCCGTTTCCGAAAAACACCGGATCTGAGTGGGGATTGAACGATGGCGATCGCGGTTGAAACGAGAGAAACGTCAATCCACGGCGACAGGGTTTCGCTGCTCAGGGTGCTCGGCCCGGCCCATGTCTGGGCGCTCGGCGTCGGCATCGTTCTGGTCGGCGAGTTCACCGGCTGGAATTTTGCCGCCGACAAGGGCGGCGCGCTGGCGGCACTGATCGTCTGCTGGATCGTCGGGCTGCTCTATACCTCCGTCGCCATGATCGATTCCGAGGTGACGTCGACCGTCGCCGCAGCCGGCGGCCAATATGCGCAGGCCAAGCATATCGTCGGGCCGCTGATGGCCTTCAACGTCGCGCTGTTCCTGGTCTTCGCCTACACGATGCTCGAAGTGTCGGACGCCATCCTGCTCGGCGACACGATCGTCGCCAAGGCGGGCGTCGAGGGCCTCACCCACAACTCCTTCATCGCGGCCACCATCGTCGTGCTGGCGTGGCTCAACTATCGCGGCGTGCTGATGACGCTCAACGTCAACTTCGTCATCACCGCGATCGCCTATGTCTCGATCGTCATCCTGTTCTTCTCGGTCAGCCCGTGGACGCAAGGCGCCGTGCTGAAGCTCAACGAACTGGTCACGCCAGGCAACGCCCTGCCCTATGGCTGGATCGGCGTCATCGCCGCCTTCCAGTTCGGTATCTGGTATTATCTCGGCATCGAGGGGACCACGCAGGCGGCCGAGGAAGTTCGCTCGCCGGCGCGCTCGCTGCCCTACGGCACGATGGCCGGCATGATCACGCTTTTGATCGCCGCCGCCATGACCTGGTATGTCTGCGCCTCGATGATGCCTTGGGAGTATCTCGGCATCACCTATTATCCGCTGTGGGACGCCGGCAAGCTGACCGGCAGCCCGCTGCTGGAAAACCTGCTGTTCATCGCCACGCTGCTGGCGGCGCTGGCCTCGGCCAATGGTTGCATCAACGACGCGGCACGTGCCTGGTTCTCGCTCGGCCGCGACCGCTATCTGCCGAGCTGGTTCTCGGCGGTGCACCCGAGATATCGCACACCCTACCGCTCGATCCTGTTCCTGCTGCCGATCGCACTGGCCTTCGCCTTCATCGCCGACCTCAACCAGGCGATCACCTTCTCGATCCTGTCTGGCGTGCTGCAATACACCTTCATGAGCATCAACATCATGATGTTCAGGAAAAAGTGGCCGTTGGGCTCGATCCGCCGCGGCTACACGCATCCCTTCCATCCGCTGCCGGCGATCGTGCTGTTCTGTCTATGCGTGGTGACCTTCTTCGCGATCTTCCTCGGCTTCGGTTCGCAATTGATCGCCATGGTCGCGTTCTATTTCCTGATCTCGCTGTGGTTCCATTTCTACCGCTATAGATTCGTGCGGCGCGGCGACCAGTTCACCATGCCATGGCCGAAACCGCAGGGCTATTGATGGGAGAAGGCCCGTCCGGATCCCGGGCGGGCCTGGCATGACAAAATGTCCGAGCTGACGTCAGCACTGCTTGCCGGGGCGATTGTCCTGGCTCTCGTCCTTCATCTTGCCCTGGTGGCGCGCCGCAGCCGCAACAGGGCTGCGGTGGCGCTCGCCGCCGACCACGCCGGCATCCGCACCGTCATTGCCGACGCCGAAGATTTCTCGGACGGCACTGCCGGCGTCGTCACCTGGGAAGGATCGTGGAACGGCCAGCGCGTCCAGGTCCGCACCATCGTCGACACGCTGGCGACGAGAAAGCTGCCGGCGCGCTGGCTCAGCGTGTCGATCACGGAAAAAACAGCCGTGCCCGGCACGTTCGACATGATGATGCGGCCGGGCTCGCCGACGACCTTCTCCAATTTCGATCATCTCGACCATACGCTGCCGAAGGCGCCCGGCTTCCCGGCCGAGGCGGTGCTGCGGACGGACCGGAGGGGCGTGCGCTTTCCGCAAGGCATCATCGCCGACCATATCGAGCCTTTTTCCGAAGGGCGCGCCAAGGAGCTTCTGATCACGCCAAAAGGTGTGCGCATTGTCTGGCTGCTGGCAGAGGCCGAGCGGGCCCGCTACGGTGTCTTCCGGCAAGCCGCTTTCGGCGACGCGCGAATCGACCCGGCGGTGATCGAGCGGCTGCTCGTATCGCTCTTCGACCTGCGTGAGGCCATCAACAGGAACGAACGGCAAGCCGCATGACCAGTTCAATCACCTCGCCGGCGCCGGTCAGCCCTTATCTTGTCCTGGGCGCGGCCATCGTGCTGCCGGGCAGCGGACACGTCATGCTCGGCATTGCGACGCGCGGCCTGCAATTTCTTTTCTTCATCGTTATCCTGGCCTGGGTAACGGCGAAGATCGCGCCGCCCGACGCCAGCTTCGTCGGCCGCCATGCCGGCGGCTTCCTGATCTATGCCTTGTCGATCCTCGATGCCTACAAAACCGCCCGCGTGCGCGCCGCCAAATGGGCCCACGGCACGCACCGGCAAGGCGACAAAAGCGATGACCCCGGCAATGGTCATGTGTAACTAGAGGAAAAATTCTTTCATACCAATTGAATTCCCGAGACTCATTCGATACATCATTTCGGAGCCACAAACGTCGGGAGGCTGACATGTGCGGAATCGTCGGACTTTTCTTGAAGGACAAGGCGCTGGAGCCGAAGCTCGGCGCGATGCTGTCGGAGATGCTGGTGTCGCTCAGCGATCGCGGCCCCGACAGCGCCGGGATCGCGATTTATGGCGCGGCTTCCGGCAACGAGGCCAAGATCACCATCCAGTCGGCGAACCCGGAACGAGATTTCCGTGGCCTCGAAGCGGAGCTTGCCAGGACCATCGGCATGCCTGTGACGATCGCCGTCAAGTCGACGCACGCGGTGGTGCGGACGAGGCCCGAGAAAATCGACGAGGCGCGGGAGGCCATCCAGGCGCTGCGGCCCGATATCCGCATCATGGGCGCCGGCGACGTGGTCGAGATATACAAGGAAGTCGGCCTGCCGGAGGCGGTCGTCGATCGCTTCGAGGTCCGCAAGATGGCCGGGACGCATGGCATCGGCCACACCCGCATGGCGACCGAATCGGCGGTGACGACGATGGGCGCGCATCCGTTCTCGACCGGCGCCGACCAGTGCCTGGTGCACAATGGTTCGCTGTCCAACCACAACAATGTCCGCCGCGAGCTGATCCGCGAAGGCATGAAATTCGAGACCGAGAACGATACCGAGGTTGCGGCCGCCTATCTCTCCTCGCAGATGGCGCATGGCAAGAACCTCGGCGAAGCCCTGGAAGGCACGCTCTCCGATCTCGACGGCTTCTTCACCTTCGTCGTCGGCACCAAGAACGGTTTCGGCGTCGTGCGCGATCCGATCGCCTGCAAGCCCGCCGTCATGGCCGAGACCGACCAGTATGTCGCCTTCGGCTCGGAATATCGCGCGCTGACCAAACTGCCCGGCATAGACAATGCGAGGGTCTGGGAACCGGAGCCCGCAACCGTCTATTTCTGGGAGCATTGAGTTCATGGCGGCAATTTCCAAGGCAACGCGCGATCAAAGCCCCGCTAACAATCAGGCATCGCGCGTCTTCGACCTCGACCAGATGTCGCTGCGCGAACTCAACCAGGCGCTGCACAATCTGGCCCCCGGTTCGAACGAGACGGCGTGGGAAGTGCTGAACCCGAAGGGCAACCATTCGGTCGCCGTCGGCGTCGACCAGCCCATCAGCATCGATGTGCGCGGCAGCGTCGGCTACTACTGCGGCGGCATGAATTCCGGCAGTGCCATTACCGTGCATGGTTCGGCGGGACCCGGCGTCGGCGAAAACATGATGTCGGGCTCGATAACGGTCAAAGGCGACGCCAGCCAGTATGCCGGCGCTACCGGCAAGGGCGGCCTGCTGGTCATCGAGGGCAACGCCTCGTCGCGCTGCGGCATTTCGATGAAAGGCATCGACATCGTCGTGCACGGCAATATCGGCCACATGTCGGCCTTCATGGCGCAGTCGGGCAATCTGGTGGTATTGGGCGATGCCGGCGACGCGCTCGGCGATTCCATCTACGAGGCGCGGCTTTTCGTGCGCGGCAAGGTGGGCAGCCTGGGCGCCGACTGCATCGCCAAGGAAATGCGGTCCGAGCACCTGGAATTGCTGCAGGGCCTGCTCGACCGCGCCGGCATCACCGGCGTGAAGCCGTCGGAGTTCAAGCGCTACGGCTCGGCGCGCACGCTCTACAATTTCAATATCGACAACGCCGACGCGTATTGAGGCAGCATGACCTATCGCAACCCGCCGACGACGCCGCGCAAATCCGCGACCTTCGACGACTACACGCTTTCCGAGATCCGCCGCGCCGCGGCGACCGGCATCTACGACATCCGTGGCGCCGGCGCCAAGCGCAAGCTGCCGCATTTCGATGACCTGCTGTTCCTCGGCGCTTCGATCTCGCGCTATCCGCTGGAAGGCTACCGCGAGCGCTGCGACACGTCGGTCGTCCTGGGGTCGCGCCATGCCAAGAAGCCGATCGAGCTGAAGATCCCGATCACCGTCGCCGGCATGAGCTTCGGCTCGCTGTCGGGCCCGGCCAAGGAAGCGCTCGGGCGCGGCGCGACGCTGTCGGGCACGTCGACGACCACGGGTGATGGCGGCATGACCGAAGAAGAGCGCGGTCATTCGAAAACGCTGGTCTATCAGTATCTCCCCTCGCGCTACGGCATGAACCTGCGCGACCTGCGCCGCGCCGACGCGATCGAGGTCGTTGTCGGCCAGGGCGCCAAGCCCGGCGGCGGCGGCATGCTGCTCGGCCAGAAGATTTCCGATCGCGTCGCCGAAATGCGCACGCTGCCGAAAGGCATCGACCAGCGCTCGGCCTCGCGCCACCCCGACTGGACCGGGCCCGACGACCTCGAGATCAAGATCCTCGAGCTGCGCGAAATCACCGACTGGGAAAAGCCGATCTACGTCAAGGTCGGCGGCGCGCGGCCCTATTACGACACCGCGCTTGCGGTGAAGGCCGGCGCCGACGTCGTCGTCGTTGACGGCATGCAGGGCGGCACCGCCGCCACCCAGGAAGTGTTCATCGAGAATGTCGGCCAGCCGACGCTCGCTTGCATCCGACCGGCGGTGCAGGCGCTGCAGGACCTCGGCATGCACCGCAAGGTGCAGCTGATCGTCTCGGGCGGCATCCGCAACGGCGCCGATGTCGCCAAGGCGCTGGCGCTCGGTGTCGACGCGGTCTCGATCGGCACGGCGGCGCTGGTCGCGCTCGGCGACAACGATCCCCGCTGGGAGGCGGAGTACAACGAACTCGGCACCACCGCCGGCGCCTATGACGACTGGCACGAGGGCCGCGACCCGGCTGGCATCACCACGCAGGATCCCGAACTGATGAAGCGGGTCGATCCGGTGGCCGCCGGCCGCCGGCTGGCGAACTATCTCAAGGTGATGACGCTGGAAGCGCAGACCATTGCGCGGGCCTGCGGCAAGAACAGCCTGCACAATCTCGAACCCGAGGATCTCGTCGCGCTGACGATCGAAGCCGCCGCCATGGCCGGCGTGCCGCTCGCCGGCACCAACTGGATACCGGGGAAGAACGGCTTCTGATCAAGGAAGGGCCGAAGCCCACATGCTCTGCGGCCAACAATCGACAAAAAATGGGGAACTGCGGTGACACTTGATCTTGCTGAATTCGCAAGGGCGAAAAACGTCAAATACTTCATGATTTCCTACACCGATCTGTTCAGCGGGCAACGCGCCAAGCTGGTGCCGGCGCAGGCGATATCAGACATGCAGAAGGACGGCGCCGGCTTCGCCGGTTTCGCCACCTGGCTCGACCTGACGCCGGCGCATCCCGACATGCTGGCGGTGCCGGACCCGGATTCGGTCATCCAGTTGCCGTGGAAGCCCGAGGTTGCCTGGGTCGCCGCCAACTGCATCATGGACGACAAGGAGGTCAACCAGGCGCCGCGCAACACGCTGAAGCGGCTGATCGCGGAGGCCGCCAACGACGGCATGCATGTCAAGACCGGCGTCGAGGCCGAGTTCTTCCTGATCTCGCCCGACGGCAAGACGATTTCGGACGAATACGACACGGCCTCGAAGCCCTGCTACGACCAGCAGGCGGTGATGCGCCGCTACGACGTAATCGCCGAGATCTGCGACCACATGCTGGCGCTCGGCTGGGGCGCCTACCAGAACGACCATGAGGACGCCAACGGCCAGTTCGAGATGAACTGGGCCTTCGACGATGCGCTGGCGACCGCCGACAAGCACTCGTTCTTCAAGTTCATGGT
Organism: Mesorhizobium sp. M0152; assembly: GCF_040322415.1. Lineage (NCBI taxonomy): Bacteria > Pseudomonadati > Pseudomonadota > Alphaproteobacteria > Hyphomicrobiales > Phyllobacteriaceae > Mesorhizobium > Mesorhizobium sp. M0152. The sequence goes on along the minus strand of NZ_JAMYTH010000007.1, from coordinate 177,311 downwards.
CAAGTCGATCGCGGAAAAACACGGGCTGCGCGCCACCTTCATGCCCAAGCCCTTCCAGGGCCTGACCGGCAATGGCTGCCATGCGCATATCTCGGTCTGGGACAAATCGGGCAAGACCAACGTCTTCGCCGACAATTCGATGGAGCTCGGCCTGTCGGCCAAGGGCAAGAACTTCCTCGGCGGCATCATGAAGCATGCCTCGGCTCTCGCCGCCATCACCAATCCGACGGTGAATTCCTACAAGCGCATCAACGCCCCGCGCACGATTTCGGGCGCCACCTGGGCGCCGAACACGGTGACCTGGACCGGCAACAACCGCACCCACATGGTGCGCGTGCCCGGCCCCGGCCGTTTCGAGCTGCGCCTGCCCGACGGCGCGGCCAACCCCTATCTGCTGCAGGCCGTCATCATCGCCGCCGGCCTCGACGGCATCCGCTCCAGGGCCGATCCCGGCAGACGCTACGACATCGACATGTATCAGCACGGTCACACGGTGGAAGGCGCACCGAAATTGCCACTCAACCTGCTCGACGCGCTGCGCGAATTCGACAACGACAAATCGCTCAAGACGGCGCTGGGTGAGGAATTCTCGTCGGCTTACCTAAAGCTGAAGCACCAGGAATGGAATTCCTATGCTTCGCACTTCACGCAATGGGAGCGCGACCACACGCTGGACATCTAGAGCATCGGACCGAAAAGTGTGAAACGGTTTTCGGGCGAATCCGATGCGTCAAGAAAGTCCCAGCGCGACGCGAGCGGCCTCGGAACGATTTTATGAAATACTCGATCTTCTCGCTCGCCCGCGCCGCATTTTCCGGCCACAAGAACTGGCAACGCACCTGGCGCGATGCCAGCCCGAAGGACCGCTACGATGTGGTGATCATCGGCGGCGGCGGCCACGGCCTGGCCACCGCCTGGTTCCTCGCCAGCGAATACGGCATCAGGAATGTCGCCGTGCTGGAGAAGGGCTGGATCGGCTCCGGCAATGCCGGCCGCAACACCACCATCATCCGTTCCAATTACGGCCTGCCCGGCAACACCGGCTTTTACGAATTGTCGATGAAGCTGTGGGAGCGGATGGAGCAGGACCTCAACTACAACACGATGGTCAGCCAGCGTGGCGTCATCAACCTCTACCATTCCGACGCGCAGCGCGATGCGTATGCGCGACGCGGCAACACGATGCGCATCAACGGCATCGACGCCGAACTGCTCGACCTCGCCGCGGTCAAAAAAATGATGCCGTTCCTGAACTTCGACAATGCGCGCTTTCCGGTGCAAGGCGGGCTCTTGCAGCGGCGCGGCGGCACGGCGCGGCACGACGCCGTGGTCTGGGGCTACGCCCATGCGGCGAGCGCGCTCGGTGTCGACATCATCCAGAATTGCGAAGTGACGGGCTTTGTCAGAGACGCCAACGGCAAGGTGACCGGCGTCGAAACCTCGCGCGGCAAGATCGGCGCCGGCAAGGTCGGCATGGCGGTGGCCGGCAGTTCCTCGCGCGTCGCGGCGATGGCGGGCCTGCGCCTGCCGATCGAAAGCCATGTGCTGCAGGCCTTCGTCTCCGAGGCGATCAAGCCGCTCATTCCTGGCGTCATGACCTTCGGCGCCGGCCATTTCTACGTCAGCCAGTCGGACAAGGGCGGGCTGGTCTTCGGCGGCGACATAGACGGCTACAATTCCTATGCCCAGCGCGGCAACCTGCCTGTGATGGAAGACGTCTGCGAGGGCGGCATGGCGCTGATGCCGATGATCGGCCGCGTGCGGCTGCTGCGCCAGTGGGGCGGCATCATGGATATGTCGATGGACGGCTCGCCGATCATCGACAAGACGCCGGTGGACGGGCTCTATCTCAATGCCGGCTGGTGCTATGGCGGCTTCAAGGCGACGCCGGGCTCAGGCCTCGTCTTTGCCCATCTGCTGGCCCGCGACACGCCGCATGAAGAGGCCGCACGGTTCCGCCTCGACCGGTTCCGGTCAGGCGCGATGATCGACGAAAAGGGCCAGGGCGCCCAACCGAACCTGCACTGAAGGCCCTGTCATGCGCATTACCTGTCCTTTCTGCGGCGAACGCGAACTCGGCGAGTTCACCTATCTCGGCGACGCCAAGCCAGTGCGGCCGGAGGCTGGTGCTTCGATGGACGATGTCTTCGACTACGTTTACCTGCGCGACAATGTCGCCGGCGTGATGGATGAGAATTGGTACCACGGCGGCGGCTGCCGGGTCTGGCTGAAGGTCACCCGTAATACACTCACGCATGAGATTTCCTCCGTCGAACCGGCAACGGGCGTCGGGGCGAGGCAGGTGGTGAAATGAATTCTTCTGTCCAGGCCAGCGCCGCCCCTCACCTGCCTGCCGGCATCCTCTCCCCGTATAGGGACGGGGAGAGGGAGGCTGGCGGCAACCTCGACGCCATTCCTGCGACGTCGATGATTGGCGAAATCGCTGACGAGGGCGTCCTTCTCCCCGTCACTATACGGGGAGAAGTGCCCGGCAGGGCGATGAGGGGCAGCGCAACCCTCTCGCATTTCATCGACCTGACGGAAGGCCGGCAGTCGTGACCTCCAGCCAATCCCATCGTCTCCCCACCGGCGGCCTCATCGACCGCTCGGAATCGCTGAGCTTCCGCTTCGACGGCAGGACTTTCTTCGGCTTCCAGGGCGACACGCTTGCCTCGGCGCTGATCGCCAATGGCGTCAAGCTGGTCGGCCGCTCGTTCAAGTATCATCGCCCGCGCGGTATCCTGACCGCCGGTTCGGAAGAGCCCAACGCGCTGGTCGAGCTGCGCACGGGCGCCAGGCGCGAGCCGAACACCAAGGCGACGACCGCCGAACTCTATGACGGGCTCGAGGCCGCCAGCCAGAACCGCTGGCCGTCGCTGCGCCACGATGTGATGTCGGTCAACCAGCTGTTCGCGCCGATCTTCGTCGCCGGTTTCTACTACAAGACCTTCATGTGGCCGGCCAAGTTCTGGGAAGCGGTCTACGAGCCGGCGATCCGCCGCGCCGCGGGCCTCGGCCGCGCCGCCGGCGTCGCCGATCCCGACCACTACGACAAGGCGTGGGCGCATTGCGACGTGCTGATCGCCGGCTCCGGCCCAGCCGGTCTGGCGGCAGCACTTGCCGCCGGACGCAGTGGCGCCCGCGTCATCCTGTGCGAGGAAGATTTCACGCTCGGCGGCCGCCTGCTGTCGGATGGCGGCACGATCGACGGACTGCCGGCAGCCGAGTGGCTGTCGCGGAGCTTGGCCGAGCTTGGCTCGATGCCGGATGTGCGCATCATGACCCGCACGACGCTGTTCGGCGTCTATGATGGCGGCACCTATGGCGCGATCGAGCGGGTCAACGACCATTTGCCCCAGCCGCCCGAGCATCAGGTGCGCCAGCGGCTGTGGCGGATCGTCGCCAGGCGCTGCGTGGTCGCGGCCGGCGCCATCGAGCGGCCGATCGTCTTTGCCGGCAACGATACGCCCGGCGTGATGATGGCTTCGGCGGTGCGGACCTATCTTGCGCGCTATGCCGCCGCCCCCGCGAAACGCATCGCGCTGTTCACCAACAACGAGGATGGCTGGCGCACCGTCGAGACGGCACTCGGCGCCGGATTGCAGATCGCGGCGGTGATCGACGCACGGCCTGACGTATCGGCTGCCCATCGCTCGCTCGCATTGAAAGGCGGCTTCCCGGTGCTGCACGGCTCGGTCAGCAGCATCGACGGCGGCAAGGACGGGGTCAGGAAAATCGCGGTGTCGCTGACCGGCGGCGCGCGCGCCGAGGTCGAGGCCGACGGGCTCGCCGTTTCCGGCGGCTGGAACCCGGCCGTAGGACTAACCTCCTACCATCGCGGCCGGCCGAAATGGCGCGATGAAATCTCTGCTTTCGTTCCGGACGGCGCCCCTCCCGGCATGGTCGCCGCAGGCGCCGCGAATGGCTCGTTCGGCCTCGGCGCCTGCCTGGCCGAGGGGTTCGCCGCGGGTTCGGCGGCCGCGCTCGACGCCGGGCACGGCGGCAAGGCCGGCCCGGCGCCGGTCGCCGATGACGAGGCTTTCTCGTTGACGCCGCTGTGGCATGTCGCCGGCAAGGGCAAGGCCTTCGTCGATTACCAGCACGACGTCACATCCTCCGACATCGAACTGGCGCAGCGCGAAGGTTTTGAATCGGTCGAGCACCTGAAGCGCTACACGACGCTCGGCATGGCCACCGACCAAGGCAAGACCTCCAATGTCGCCGGCCTCGCCATCATGGCCGCGGTCAGCGGCCGCTCCATTCCCGAGACCGGCACGACGATCTACCGGCCTCCTTACGTGCCCGTCGCCATCGGCGCCTTCGCCGGCCATCATCGCGACGAGACTTTCCATGCCACGCGCCTGACGCCGTCGCATCACTGGGCCGTGGAACAAGGTGCCGTCTTCGTCGACACCGGGCTGTGGAAGCGGGCGCAATGGTATCCGCGCGCCGGCGAGAAGGACTGGCTGGAGTCGGTGACGCGCGAGGTCAAGGCGGTGCGCTCAGGCGTCGGCTTCTGCGATGTCTCGACGCTCGGCAAGATCGACGTGCACGGCCCGGATGCCGGCGCCTTCCTCGACCGCGTCTACGTCAACACCTTCTCAAACCTTGCCGCGGGAAAAGCGCGCTACGGGCTGATGTTGCGCGAGGACGGCATCGTCTACGACGACGGCACGACGTCGCGGCTGGCCGAGGATCATTACTTCCTGACCACGACGACGGCCAAGGCCGGGCCGGTGATGCAGCATCTCGAGTTTTGCCGGCAAGTGCTGTTTCCCGAGCTCGACGTGCAGCTGACCTCGGTTTCGGACCAGTGGGCGCAGTTCTCGATCGCCGGACCGAAAACACGTGACCTGCTCAGGGAACTCGTCGATCCGGCCGAGGATCTTTCCAACGAGGGCTTTCCCTTCATGGGAGCGCGCGAGGTGGCCTTGCGCGGCGGCATCGAGGCGCGGCTGTTCCGCATTTCGTTCTCCGGCGAGATTGCGTTCGAGATTTCGGTGCCGGCGCGCTTCGGCGATGCCATGGCGCGCAATCTGATGCTGGCCGGAAAGCAGTTTGGCGTCACGCCTTACGGCACCGAGGCGCTCGGCGTCATGCGTGTCGAAAAGGGCCACATCGCCGGACCGGAACTGAACGGCACGACGACGGCGGCCGATCTTGGCCTCGGCAAGATGATGTCGACGAAGAAGGATTTCATCGGCCGCGTCATGGCCGGCCGCGAGGCGCTGGTCGCGCCGGACCGGCAGGTCGTGGTCGGAATCAAGCCGACGGACGCGGCAAGCCGCCTGCGCTCCGGCGCGCACATCATCCCGAAGGGCCAGGCCCCAGGGCCTGATAACGACCAGGGCTATGTCACCTCGGTCTGTTTCTCGCCGACGCTTGACCAGTGGATCGGACTGGCTCTGGTCGAACGCGGACGCGAGCGCATCGGCGAGATCGTCCATGCCCATGACCCGCTGCGTGGCGAGGACTATGACGTCGAACTGTGCAGTCCCGTCTTTTACGATCCGGATGGAGGACGCCAGCGTGGCTGAATTTTCCTGGGAAGTCCGCAGTCCGCTTGAACGGGTTCTCGTGCCAGGCTCCTACGGCGCACGCGGAGATGCCGGCATTTCGCTGACCGAAATCCGCAATTTCGACCTGATCCAGGTGATGGCGCGGCGGGGCAAGGCAGCAGAAATGGCCAAGGCCGCGAAGGCGCGCTTCGGCGTTGCGGCTCCGGAAGCGCCGAAGGCAGTCGGCACGGCCGATGCGACGCTGATCTGGTCGGGACCGGATCAATTTTTCGTTCTCTCGAAGAGAGGCAAGCACGCGATCGAGTCACTTGTCCCAGCCTTCGCCGCATCCGCTTCGCTGTCCGACCAATCGCATGCGCGGGTGCTGGTCAGCGTCTCCGGCGCCAAGACGCGGACGATGCTGGCCAAGCTGTCGTCGATCGATCTGCATCCCGATGCGTTCGCTGTTGGCGCGGCGGCCGCGACCTCGATGGATCACACCAGTGTCACGCTTTGGCGCAGCACGGATCGAGATGGATTGGCCGTGTTCAACGTGCTGGTGTTCGCGACTTTCGCCGAGAGCCTGTGGCACACCATTCTTGATTCTGCTACGGAGTATGGCGTGACGATCGGCTATTCGGAAGGATGATCGCCCCGGTTTGCCGGCATAATCTTCGACGTCTGCGCTGCCCCTCATCGCCCTGCCGGGCACTTCTCCCCGTATAGTGACGGGGAGAAGGGGCTGACCGCATCGCTGGCGCCTTTTCTGCAACGCTGGTGATTGGCGAAATCGTGGACGACAGTTGTCCTTCTCCCCGTCACTATACGTCACTATATGGGGAGAAGATGCCGGCAGGCAGATGAGGGGCAGCGCAGACGTCCGAGGTGAGTTTGACGATTGCTCCGCACGCCACCTTCGCCTTGCCAAATCCAACCTCACTGCTATTCTTCCCGCTAAAATAATTTCACGTACAGGCAAACTTGTTTCTCGAACCGCAAGGCTGAGATGAGCCAGTCGCCCTACCCTGCCGTCGCCGCCGGACCGCCCAGGCCGAGCCTCATCCTGAGGCCCGGCGAGATCGCGCTGCCGCCGGGCATGGAGCGCTATACGATTCCGGGCAATGGCGCGGTGCTGATCGAGGTCGAGGCTGGCGACACGGTCACCGTGCGCAATGTCGAGGGCGGGCAGGCTTGCGAATTGCTGGCCTGGGACCAGACGGGCGTCACCGATCCGGGCATGTTCGGTGAGAACCCGAACAGCAATGCCGCCGGCATCAAGGCGCTGCTTACCGAGGACGACGATAGTCTCGCATCGCTGCGGCGCGGCCTCAAGCGCCGGCAGGTGCTGCTCGATCAGGCAAAGGCGGTGCGCGTGTTCGGCGGCGCCACACCGGCCGGCACCGAACAGGCTTTCACCGTCTCACGCGACGGCTCGATGCTGATCGGCGCCCCAGGCGGGCCGATGCTGGTCGACGGACACGACACGGCGACGCCGCTTGCCGTCGTCGTGCGGCGCGCCACGATCCGCCCTTTGGCGAGATCGCGGCTCGCCGATCCGCTCGCCGATCCGGTGCTCGACCTGCGCGTCCATTCGGCGACGGCGCAATCCTACTTCGTCAAGGCCGGCGACTATCTGCAGATCATCGATGTCGATGGCCGCCAATGCACCGACTTCCAGTGCTTTTCGGCGCGCAAGCTGGACAAGGGCCGCGACCATCCGCTCGACGTGACGACGACCCGCACGCTGATGGGCGCGAGCTATCCGATGCCGGGGCTGCATTCGAAATATTACGACCAGGACATGGAGCCGCTGGTCGAAGTGGTGCAGGACACATGCGGCCGGCATGACGCCTTCGCGCTCGCTTGCGCGGCGAAATATTACGACGACATCGGTTATCCCGGCCACACCAACTGCTCGGAGAACTTCAACCGGGCCCTGGCCGACAAGGGCGTGACGCCCCGTGCCGGCTGGATGGCGATCAACTTCTTCTTCAACACGGCGATCGACGCGCATGGCGTCATGGTCTCGGACGAGCCATGGTCGCGGCCGGGCGACTATGTTCTGCTGAGGGCCCTGACCGACATCGTCTGCGTCTCGTCGGCCTGCCCTGACGACACGACGCCCGCCAATGGCTGGAACCTGACCGACATCCATGTGCGCACCTATTCCGGCCAGCACAAATTCTCGCGAGCGATCGCCAGACGCATGACGCCCGATTCGGAACCGAAAATGACCCGCGAGACATCCTTTCATTCCTCCTTTGCCAAGCACACGCGCGACTTCGTCGAATACAAGGGCTATTGGCTGGCCAATTCCTTCGCCGGGCAAGGCGCGATCGCCGAATACTGGGCCTGCCGGCAGGACGCGGTGATCATGGACCTGTCGCCGCTACGCAAGTTCGAGGTCACCGGCCCGGACTCCGAAGCGCTGCTGCAATACACGCTGACCCGCGACGTCAAGAAGCTTGGCGTCGGCCAGGTCGTCTATTCGGCGATGTGCTACGAGCATGGCGGCATGATCGACGACGGCACGCTGCTGCGGCTCGGCAAGGACAATTTCCGCTGGGTCGGCGGCGACGATCTGTCCGGCGAATGGCTGCGCGAGACGGCAACAAAGCTCGGCCTCAACGTGCTGGTGCGCTCGTCGACCGACCAGATGCACAATGTCGCCGTGCAGGGGCCGAAGAGCAGGGATATCCTGAGAGAAGTGATCTGGACCTCGCCGCTGCAGCCGTCGATCGACGAGCTCGAATGGTTCCGCTTCGCCGTGGCGCGCATCGGCGGCGGCAACGGCGTTCCGGTCGTCGTCTCGCGTACCGGCTATACCGGCGAGCTCGGCTACGAGGTCTGGTGCCATCCGCGCGACGCGACAAAAGTGTTCGACGCCATCTGGGAAGCCGGCCAGCCGCACGGACTGAAGCCGATGGGCCTGCAGGCGCTCGACATGGTGCGCATCGAGGCCGGGCTGATCTTCGCCGGCTACGAATTCTCCGACCAGACCGACCCGTTCGAGGCCGGCATCGGCTTCACCGTGCCGCTGAAGACCAAGACCGACGATTTCATCGGCCGCGAGGCGCTGATCCGGCGCAAGGAAAACCCCCGCAACAAACTGGTCGGCCTCGATATCGACAGCAATGTCGCGGTCGGCCATGGCGACTGCGTGCATATCGGCCGCGCCCAGATCGGCGTCGTCACCTCGGGCATGCGTTCGCCGGTGCTGAACAAGACCATCGCGCTGGCGAGGCTCGACGTGATGCACGCGGCCATCGGCACCGAGGTCGAGGTCGGCAAGCTCGACGGCCATGCCAAGCGGCTGCCGGCGCGGGTGGTGGCGTTCGCGCATTACGACCCGCAGAAGACCCGGCCGCGTTCCTGATCGCAATTGCCTGTCGGCAACGCCACCGGGCACATTTGTGCGCCCGCTCGCAAGCGTGATGTGCACGACGTCACAAAACGCTTGACGTGAAAGCGCGCCCGATCGATCTTCACCCTTAAGAAAAAAATACGACTGAGTGGAAACACTACAGCCGCGGTCATGTGCCGGGGAGCAAGCTTCGCGAAGCCGAGGCGTCGCCGGCGGGGAACACAAAAAAGGGGAATTCACAGACATGAGCACGATAAGCACGGCCCTGGAGCAGCCTGCCGAAGGCAAGCTGCTCAGGCATATCGACTGGCGTGGCGCCTTCTGCGTGGCGAGCGGCGTTCCCGCTCTCGTCCTGTTTTCGATCGGCGGCATTGCCGGCACGACCGGAACGCTGGCCTTCCTGATCTGGACGGTGTCCATGATCATGGGCTTCCTGCAATCCTTCACCTATGCCGAAATCGCCGGCCTGTTCCCGAACAAGTCGGGCGGCGCCTCGATCTACGGCGCCACGGCCTGGCTGCGCTACTCCAAGTTCATCGCGCCGCTTTCGGTGTGGTGCAACTGGTTCGCCTGGTCGCCGGTGCTGTCGCTCGGCTGCTCGATCGCCGCCGCCTACATCCTCAACGCGCTGGCGCCGCTCCCGATCTTCACCGACTCCTCGCCCGAGGTGGCCGCCTATATCGCCGCGCATGCCGGAACCAGTGCCGCCGACGCCATCGCCGCGGTGACGGCCGCGGCAACGCCCGCCATCCGCAGCTGGACGCTGTTCAGCCACACGCTGGGTCCGGTCTCGTTCACGCTCAACGCCACCTTCTTCATCGGCGCGGTGCTGATGCTGATCATCTTCTCGATCCAGCATCGCGGCATCCTGGGCACCGCCAGTGTGCAGAAATATATCGGCCTGCTGGTCATCGTCCCGATGCTGATCGTAGGCGTGGTGCCGATCTTCACCGGCCAGATCGACTGGGCGAATTTCTCGCCGCTGGTGCCGCTCGCGGCCGCCTATGCGCCCGAGCCCGGCGCCTGGAACATCGCCGGCTGGACGCTGGTGCTGGGCGGCATGTTCATCGCCGCCTGGTCGACCTACGGCTTCGAGACCGCGGTCTGCTACACGTCCGAATTCAAGAACCCGGGCACCGACACGTTCAAGGCGATCTTCTATTCCGGCCTGCTCTGCATGCTCTTGTTCATCCTGGTGCCGTTCACCTTCCAGGGCGTGCTTGGCCTCAACGGCATGCTGGCGACGCCGATCGTCGACGGCTCCGGCGTCGCCGATGCGCTGGCCGGCATGGTCGGCGGCGGCAATCTCATCCATAGCCTGCTGGTGATGCTGATGATCCTGGCGCTGGTGCTGTGCATCATGACGGCGATGGCCGGTTCCTCGCGCACGCTCTACCAGGGCTCGGTCGACGGCTGGCTGCCGCGCTATCTCAGCCACGTCAACGAACACGGCGCCCCGACCCGTGCGATGTGGACCGACCTCATCTTCAACCTGATCGTGCTGGCCATCGCCTCGGCCGACGCGACGAGCTTCTTCTTCATCCTGGCCGTGTCGAATTGCGGCTACATCATCTTCAATTTCCTCAACCTCAATGCCGGTTGGATCCACCGCATCGACAACGGCCACATCGCCCGGCCGTGGAAGGCGCCGAGCTGGCTGTTGGGGCTGGGCGCCATCTTCGCCTATGTCAACGCGATCTTCATGGGCGCCGGCGCCAAGGTGTGGAACCCGATGGCGCTGTGGGCGGGGCTGGTCACCGCGGCACTGATCATTCCGGTGTTCTGCTTCCGCCACTACGTCCAGGACAAGGGCAAGTTCCCCGACCACATGCTGGCCGATCTCGGCATGACGTCGGCCGATCTCAAGGTGAGGAAGGCAGGTGCCCTGCCCTATCTGACGCTGATTGCCGGCGTGGTTGTGATGCTGATCGCCAACTGGCTGTTCGTCATCTGACAAGGCGACTCAACAGAAATCGGGCGCGTTTCGGCGCGCCCGATGTTTTTCGGCCGCCGGCCGCAGCCTCGCGTCAACCAGCCTTGCGGAGCGCCGCCTTCGGGTCCCCGAAAAACCGGTTGGGCGGCCGCTTCAGGCCGAGATTCTCGCGCAGCGTCGAACCCTCGTACTGCCGCCTGAACATGCCGCGCCGCTGCAATTCGGGCACCACCTTCTCGACGAAATCGTCGAGCCCGGCGGGCAGATTGGGAAACATGATGTTGAAGCCGTCCGATCCCTCAGCGACGAGCCATTCCTCCATCTCGTCGGCGATGGTTTGCGGCGTGCCGACGAAGGCAAGGCCGGAATAGCCGCCCAGTCTCTGTGCAAGCTGGCGCACGGTCAGGTTTTCGTTCCGGGCCAGCTCGATGACGCGCTCGCGGCTGCTCTTCGAAGCATTGGTTTCCGGTATGTCCGGCAAAGCGGCATCGGGATCAAAGGCCGACGCATCGTGCCCAAGAGCGATCGACAGCGAGGCAATGCCGCTCTCGTAATAAACCAGGCTGTCGAGCTTGGTCCGCTTGTCCCGCGCGTCCTCAACGCTGTCGCCGACAATGACGAAGGCGCCAGGCAGGATCTTGATGTCGTCGCGGGAGCGGCCGAGTTTTTGTGCTCGGCCCTTGACGTCGGCAAAGAAGCGTTGGCCGGCGGCGAGATCGCCATGGGCCGCGAAAATCACCTCCGCCGTCTCGGCCGCCAGCTGCCGTCCCGCCTCCGACGCACCAGCCTGGACGATGACCGGCCAGCCCTGCACCGGCCGGGCTATGTTGAGCGGCCCGCGCACGGAGAGGTGCTCGCCCTTGTGGTCCAGCACATGCAGTTTGGCCGGATCGAAATAGAGCCCACTTTCGGCATCGCGGATGAAGGCGTCGTCGGCAAAACTGTCCCACAGGCCGGTGACGACATCGTAGAATTCGCGCGCCCGGTGATAGCGCTCGTCATGCTCGACATGTTCGTCCAACCCGAAATTCAGCGCCGCGTCGGGGTTGGACGTGGTGACGATGTTCCAGCCGGCGCGCCCGCCGCTGATATGGTCGAGCGACGCGAAGCGGCGGGCGACGTGATAGGGCGCGTCGAATGTCGTCGACGCGGTCGCGACCAGCCCGATATGGTCGGTGACGGCGGCCAGCGCCGACAGCAGCGTGAAGGGCTCGAAAGACGTCACCGTGTGGCTGCGCTGCAGCGCCTCGATCGGCATGTTGAGCACGGCCAAATGGTCGGCCATGAAGAAGGCGTCGAATTTCGCCGCCTCCAGTGTCTGCGCGAAGCGCTTCAGATGCGCGAAGTTGAAGTTGGCGTCGGGATAGGCGCCGGGATAACGCCAGGCGCCAGTGTGCAAGCTGACCGGGCGCATGAAGGCGCCGAGCCGCAATTGCCGTTTCTCTGCCATGGGAAGACACCTTGCTGAGGACGAGCGTTGCCGCTCCGGTGCCGCTCAGCATGGAACCGCCGGGCCATCCTGAGAAGGAATTCTGTTTTGCAAAATCGGCACCGGGGAGCATTTTCATCGGCGTGACGGACGGTCCGCCACGCCGCATCATCCGCCATCGCCGAAGGCGGATGATGCGATAAAACCGCTCTATTCCGCGGCCAAGGCCAGTTGCGGCCTCTCGGCAGCCAACTCTGGTTCGGCCGTCTGCTCGCTGTTCACCACCTTCTTCGGCTCCCGGCCGAAGAACAGGGCATAGCCCGCCGGCAGCACGAGGATGGTCAGCACGGTGGCGACGAGGATGCCGCCCATCATGGCGTAGGCGAGAGGGCCCCAGAACACGCCGCGCGAGATCGGGATCAGCGCCAGCACGGCCGTCAGCGCGGTCAGCGTGATCGGCCGGAAACGACGAACGGCCGAGCCGATGATCGCTTCCGAACGCTCCATGCCCGCGGCGATGTCCTGGTCGATCTGGTCGACCAGGATGATCGAGTTGCGCATGATGATGCCGAGCAGCGCGATAACGCCAAGGATGGCGACGAACCCGAACGGCGCGCCGCTGATCAACAGGGCCGCGGCGGCGCCGATGATGCCGAGCGGACCCGTGGCCAGCACCAGCATCGCCTTGCCGAAATGCTGCAGCTGGATCATCAGCAGCACGACGATGACGGCCAGCATGATCGGCGCCTTGGCGGCGATCGAAGCTTGGCTTTCCGCCGAATCCTCGGCACCGCCCTGGATCTCGATCTGGTAGCCAGGCGCCAGTCCGTCGCGCAGGCCCTGCATGTCCTTGTACATCTTGGTGACGACATCGTTCGACTGTATGCCGTCGGGCAGCGTGGCACGCACGCTGATGGTCGGCAGGCGGTCGCGGCGCCACTCGATGCCTTGCTCCAGCACCGGCACCACCTTGGCCACTTGCGACAGCGGCACGAAGCCGCCGAAATCGGTCGGGATGTAGACGGAATCGACCGAGGACAGCAGGGTGCGGCTGGCATCCGGCTCGCGGGCGACGATCGATACCGTCTCCTCGCCGTCGCGGAAGTCGTCGAGCGGCGCGCCGGACATCGCCGCCTGCAGCATCTGGCGGATGCGCTGCGAGGTGACGCCGAGTGCACGGGCGCGGTCCTGGTCGATCACCAGCTTCATTGCCGGCACCGGCTCCAGCCAATCGTCATGGACTGCGCCAAGCAGCGGATCCTGCTGGAACTTCGCCTTCACCTGGTCTGCGATGCGGCGCACTTCCTGGCGATCCGGGCCCATGACGCGCATCTGCACCGGCCAACCGGTCGGCGGCCCGAGGAACAAGCGGTCGACCTTGGCGCGGATCGAGGGGAAATCCTCGGCAAGAATGGTGCGTAACTTGACGATCAGCCTCTCGCGCGCCGGTTCGTCATTGGCCATCACCAGCATCTGGGCAAAATTCGGATTGCTGAGCTGCTGGTCGAGCGGCAGGAAGAAGCGCGGCGCGCCTTCACCGACATAGGTGGCGACGAAGCGCTTGTCCTTGTCGTCCATGATCTTGCCTTCGAGCGCCTTGGCCTGCGCCTCGACTTCCTTGATGCTCGTGCCTTCCGGCAGCCACAGGTCGACCAGGATTTCCGGCCGCGACGATTGCGGGAAGAAATTCTGCGGGATGAACTGGAAGGCCCACAGGCTGGTGGCGAACGTCACCAGCGTCATGACAAGCACGATGATGCGGTGGCGCACGGCCCAGCCGACGGTGGCGCGCAGCCGGCGATAGAAGCGCGTGTCGAAGACATCGTGATGGGCGCCGGCATGCTTGCGCTGCTTGAGGATCATGTTGCCCAGCCAGGGCGTGAAATAGACCGCGACGAACCACGACACGATCAGCGCGATGCCGACGACATAGAACAGGCTTCGCACATATTCGCCGGCCGTCGAGGCGGCGAAACCGACCGGAATGAAACCGGCCGTGGTGATCAGCGTGCCGGTCAGCATCGGGAAAGCGGTCGAGGAATAGGCGAAGCTCGCCGCCTCGACCTTGACCAAACCCTCCTCCAGCTTGCGCTCCATCATCTCGACGACGATCATGGCGTCGTCGACGAGCAGGCCGAGCGCGATGATCAGCGCGCCGAGCGAGATGCGTTGCAGGTCGATGCCGAGCTCGTACATGATGGCGAAGGTGGCGGCGAGCACCAGCGGAATGGCGATGGCGATGACCAGGCCCGAGCGCCAGCCGATCGACAGGAACGAGACGACGAGGACGATCAGCAGCGCTTCGCCGAGCGCATGCATGAATTCGCTGACGGCATCCGTGACGACCCCGGGCTGGTCGGAAATCTGGTCGACCGAGACGCCATAGGGCAGCGCCTCCTCGAAGCGCTTGTAGGTTTCCTCGACGCCCTTGCCGACATCGATGACGTTGAAACCCTTGGCCATGACGACGCCGAGCTGCACGCTGTCGTGACCGTTGAAGCGGTATTTGCGCTGGAACGGATCTTCCAGCCCCGACGTCACAGTGGCGATGTCGCCAAGCCGGGTGACCTGGCCGCCGGCGCGCAGGCGCAGCTCACGGATGTCGGCGGCCCTGGTGACGTCGCCTTCGACGGAGATGCGCACCGAGTTGACGCCGGTGTCGACCGAGCCGGCCGGATCGACATTGTTCTGGCCCTTGATCGCGTTCTGCAGATCGGTCAGCGTCAGGCCGCGTTCGGAAAGTGCCCTGGAAGAGACGTCGATATAGAGCTTTTCAGGCTGATCGCCGATGATGACCGCCTTCTCGACGCCGGGCGTCGTCAGCAGCATGTCACGAGCCTGGATGGCGAACTTCTTCAGTTCGGGATAGCTGAAGCCATCGCCGCTGATCGAATGCAGCGTGATGAAGGTGTCGCCGAACTCGTCGTTGAAATAAGGGCCGAGCAGGCCTTGCGGCAGGTCGGTGATGTCGCCGACTTTCTTGCGCACCTGGTAGAAGGCGTCCTTCACGTCTGCTGAATTGGTGTCGCCCTTGATCTGCACCGTGATGATGGCGCTGCCGGCGCGGGTGAAGGAGCGCACGAAGTCGAGATGCGGCGTCTCCTGCAGCTTGCGCTCGATCTTGTTGACGACCTGGTCTTCCATCTCCTGGATCGAGGAGCCCGGCCAGACCGCCTGCACGACCATCACGCGGAAGGTGAAGTCGGGATCTTCCTTCTGGCCCATGCGCATCAGGCCGAGCGCGCCGGCGATGATGATGAGGCCAAACAGGAAGCGCGCGATGGAAGGGTGGCCAATTGCCCAGCGCGACAGGTTGAAGGGCCGTTTCTCTTCAGTGGAGGTCGTCATCGGTGCTGGTCCACTTTGCTTGTTTGCGCGCATGACGTCCAAAGGTCCTCGGCGCGGAACGAAATCATCTCGGTTCGATACTAGCTTCCGGGCGGCGAGGCTTTCCGAGCGGAGAGACACTCATCGCGGTGGGACGCGGACCGATGTGGGGGTTACATCGGCCTGACGTCTCGACCTTCGGGCGCACGCCGCCCGGAAACCTGCGGCCGCGGCACGCGCGGCCGTCCTGTCTGTTGTCAGCGCAGCTGGCCGGCGTCGCCGTCCTCGGCGGAGGCCGATTGCTGTGCGATGCCGCCGGCAAGCTTCACCTTGAGATTCTCGGTCATGAACTGCGTGCCGGCAGCGACGACGACGTCGCCCGGCTTCAATCCCTCCGCGACGCGCACGCCATCGGCGGCGAACGCGGCGACCTTGATTGGGCGGGCGTGAACGGTGTCGGCACCGCGGTCGACGGTCCAGACGATCGACTGGCTATCCTTTTCGGCAAGCGCGCTGAGCGGGATCGAAACGAGCTGCCGTTCGTTGGCCGCCGACGCTTCAATGCTGGCGGTCATGCCCAGCAGCACGCGCGGGTCGTTGGGCAGGCTGACACGGACGGCAAAGGTGCGCGACTGCGGATCGGCGCTGCCGGCGACTTCACGAACCTTGCCCTCGAGCGCCAGCGCATTGTCGGACCAGAAGCCCGCCTTGACATTCTTGCCCGGCTTGAACTCGGCGATCTCCATCTCGGGAACCGCGATCAGCACTTCCTTTTCGCCATCCACGGCGACGGTGATTACCGGCGTGCCGGAGCCGACCACCTGGCCGACATCGGCGCCGACCGACGTGACGATGCCGTTCCTGTCGGCCTTGAGATCGGTGTAGATGACCTGGTTCTTCGCCTGATCGAGCGCCGAACGGGCGGAATCGCGGGTGGCAACAGCCTGATTGTAGGCCAGCGTCGCCTGTTCGAACTGAGCCTTCGACGCAAAGTTCTTCGTATACAGTTGTTCGGAGCGTTTTCTCGCCAGATCCACGGTCTCGACCTGGCGTTCGGCGGCGTCGAGAGCGGCCTTGGCGCTGTTGACCGACAAGTCGTAGTCGGCGGGATCGATGCGGGCGAGCACATCGCCCTGTGCCACATGCTGGCCGATGTCGACGAGGCGCTCGGTGATCTTGCCGTTGATGCGGAAGCCCAACGCGCTTTCGGTGCGGGCGCGCACCGATCCGGAATAGGAGAGCGTGCGGGTATCATGGGCCTGGGCGATCTCGACGACCTTGACCGGACGGATGATATCCTTGACCTCGGCTTTTTCCTGGCTGCAGCCGGCGAGCCCGAGCGCCGCGACGATCAAGCCGGCGACTGGCAGCCCTCGTAGGATGGAATTGGACAAAAACACCTTGGCACTCCCGAACTGGAGATGAACTGTCGACACGGCGCCCGACGGGCGTCGGCTATTTTTTGAGAGCCTTGATCGCAAAATTGATAAGGTCGTCGGGCATTGCCCTATTGGTCTTGGCAAGGCACTGCGCCACCATCTGCGGATGGCACAGGATGACCGTGGCGGCGCCGAAGCAGCGCGACGCGATCACCGGATCCTGTTCCCTGAACTCGCCAGCCTCGATGCCATCGCGGATCACCTCGGCGAACAGATCGTGAATGCTGTCGACATGCTTGTCGATCACGCCCCAGTCCCGTTCGAGGGCGACGATGACCATCTCATGGACCTTCTGCTCGTCGAGCATGACCTCCATCGTCATCTTGTATTGCGCATGGACATAACGCCGAAGCCGCTCCTCGGCGCTGATCGGCAGGCGGGAAATCTCGTAGGCCATCCTGTAGCTGGCGCCGAGCATCCGGCCGCAGACAGCTTGGTGGATTTCAACCTTGGAGGCGAAGAACCGATAAATGTTGGCGGGCGACATGCCGAGCTCGCGGGCAATGTCGGCAACATTGGTCTTGCCGTAACCATAGTGCCGGAACAGGCGCTCGGCGCAGTCGAGAATGCGCGTGACATTCTCCTGCCGGGCGGTGTCGGCCACGAATTCGGCGGCTTCAGACATGTATCGCAGGTCCTAATTTAACTGTGACGAATTTCAATTTTCATCAGTCGTAAATTGAAATTCGTAATCTGTCAACACGTACACGTACGATTTTTTGATGGCTGGTGACATCCAATAGACGTCACGAAGCGGACCGAGGATGCGGACCACCGAAAATATTTTCGCGAGAGGCTGTTGGACACTTCAGGCCAGTCTGGCCATTTCCCGCAGTCGGAACTTCTGGATCTTGCCGGTCGAGGTTTTGGGGATTTCGGCGAAGATCACCGCTTTCGGCACCTTGAAGCGGGCAAGCAGCCCCCGGCAATGCTCGATGATCTCGGCCTCGGTCGCCGTCTTGCCCGGTTTCAGTTCGACATAGGCCATCGGCACCTCGCCCCATTTGTCGTCGGGCCTGGCAACCACGCCGCAAGAGGCAACGGAGGGATGTTTATAGAGCGCCTCCTCGACTTCGATCGAGGAGATGTTCTCGCCGCCCGAGATGATGATGTCCTTGGAGCGATCCTTGAGTTGGATGTAGCCGTCCGGATGCATGACGCCGAGATCGCCGGAATGAAACCAGCCACCGGCAAACGCCTCGTCGCTGGCCTTGCGGTTTTTCAGATAGCCCTTCATGACGATGTTGCCGCGGAACATGACCTCGCCGATGGTCGCGCCGTCGGCCGGTGTCGGCCGCATCGTCGCGGGGTCCATGACGGTGAGGCCTTCGAGTGCCGCGTAGCGCACGCCCTGCCGTGCCTTCCTGGCGCTGCGCTCGCCCTTTTCGAGACCGTCCCATTCGTCGTGCCATTCGTTGACCACCGCCGGACCATAGGTCTCGGTCAGGCCATAGAGATGGGTGACGGCGAAGCCGGCATCGGCCATGCCCGACAGCACGGCTTCCGGCGGCGGTGCGGCGGCGGTGTTGAAGGTGACCGTCTGGGGAAATTCGCGCTTGTCCTCGTCCTTGGCGTTGATCAGCACCGACATGACGACCGGCGCGCCGCAGAGATGGGTGACGGCGTGATCGGCGATGGCGTCATAGATCGGCTTCGGCCGCACCCAGCGCAGGCAGACATGGGTGCCGGCCTGGACGGCAAGCGTCCAGGGGAAGCACCAACCATTGCAGTGGAACATCGGAAGCGTCCAGAGATAGACCGCATGCTTGGCCATGCCGGCATGGATGGTGTTGGTATAGGCCATCAAGGCCGCGCCGCGATGATGGTAGACGACGCCCTTCGGATTGCCCGTGGTGCCTGATGTGTAATTGAGCGAAATGGCGTCCCACTCATCATCGGGCATCGACCAGGCGAAATCCTCGTCGCCGCCAGCGACAAACGTCTCATAGTCCAATGTGCCGATGCGCTCGCCCTTGGGATAGGGAGCGTCGGCGGCGTATTCGGGATCGTCATGGTCGATGACCAGCGGCCTTGTCCTTGCCAGCGCCAGCGCCTCTTTCATGACGCCGGCAAATTCACGATCCACGATCAGCACCTTGGTCTCGGCGTGATCGAGCTGGAAGGCGATGACTGCCGCGTCCAGGCGGGTGTTGAGCGAATGCAGCACCGCCTTGACCATCGGCACGCCGAAATGCGCCTCCAGCATCGCCGGCGTATTGGACAGCATGACGGTGACGGTGTCGCCCTTGCCGATGCCGCGCTTTTCGAGCGCCGAAGCGAGCATCAGCGAACGCCGCCAGAATGTGCGATAGTCCATGCGCTGCCGCCCGTGGATGATGGCGACATGGTCGGGATAGGTCTTCGCCGCGCGTTCCAGATAGGTTAGCGGCGTCAGCGGCTGATGGTTGGCCGCATTCTTGTCGAGATCCTGTTCGTAAGGATTTCCCATGCCATCCTCCCCGCAATATCTGTAACAACTTCTAATCACAGGCTCCGCGCTTCGTCACCACCAAGCATGCCACGACAGGGGGTATTTGGCGCAATGACGATCTAGATTCGGCCGGCGGAAGGGCATTGCATACCTCCACTCAATTTGACTTTTGTCGAGAGCCGTGAATAATGTCAGCCAAGGAGATGGCATGACGATCCGACCGGCAGAACAGCTTATCCACAAGGCCGCCTGGCTTTACTACGCCCACGGCCTGCGCCAGGACGAAGTCGCCACCCAGCTCAAGATTTCCCGCGCTTCGGTCGCCATGTACCTGCGCAAGGCGCGCGAGACCGGCATCGTCAACATCTCGACCTCGACCCAGCTTTTCACCGACGATATCATGGCGCGCAGGCTCGAGGACGCGTTGGGCCTCGACGCCGTCTGGATCGCCCCGGAAAACGGCTACGTCCCGGATCCCTCGACTGAAATCGCCGTGCTGGCGGCGAGCGTCTTTCTGGAACTGGTCAAGAAGGGCGACCGCATCGGCGTCGCCTGGGGCCGCACCGTCTACACCATCGCCGACATCATGTCCTATGCCGACCTTCAAGATGTGACGGTGGTGCAGCTCTGCGGCAATCTCGGCGCGCCCTATTCCTACCGGCCCGACCAGTGCACGATGGAAATCGCCCGCCGTCTCAACGCCAAGGGCCTCAATTTCTACGCACCGCTGGTGCTGTCGACGGAAGATCTGGCGCGCGCGCTGCGGGCCGAGCCGGTGATCCGGGAGCAATTGTCGGGGATCGGCGACTGCGACCTGGCGCTGTACTCGGTCGGCGCGGTCGACGCCGAGAGCCATCTGGTCAAATGCGGCGCGCTGACCGCGGACGAAATGGCGGCGCTGCGCCGACAGGGCGCCGCTGGCGTCATTGCCGGGCAGATCATCGACGCCGACGGCAAGGCGCTGGCCTGCAGCTACAACAGGCGGGTGATCTCCGCCGAACTTGCCTCGCTGCGCGCTATCGCCAGGCGCCTGATGGTGGTGCAGGAGGACAGCAAGTTCGAACCCCTGCTCGCGGCGATCGCGGGCGGACTTTGTACGCATCTGGTGGTCGGCGCGAGCATGGCGCAGCGGCTTCTGGAGCATGCCGGAGCGGCGACCGAAAAGGCATCCTGAAAACCAATTCCTGCCGCCGGTGCATTGTCATCAAGGCGTCGCGGCATTCCTGTTTCACCATTTAAAGACAGCAACTGGACGAAGCGAACATGAAGAATTTGTGGAACGACGACGCGGCCGAGAAACTTGTCGCCGAGTATGCGAAAAAGGGTGTCGGCCGCGACCTGGCCTTGCGCGTCTACACGACGAGGCTGCTCGGCGGCGAACCGCGGCTGGTCCTGCATGGCGGCGGCAACACCTCTTGCAAGACCAAGGCGACCGACCTGCTCGGCGATGAATGGGATGTGCTGTGCGTCAAGGGCAGCGGCTGGGACATGGCCGTCATCGAGCCGCAGGGACTGCCGGCGGTCAAGATGGGCGCGCTGCTCAAGGCGCGCGCGCTGAACAGGCTCGCCGACGAGGACATGGTCGCCTTGCAACGCGCCAACCTCATCGATCCGTCATCGCCCAACCCCTCGGTCGAGACGCTGCTGCATGCTTTCCTGCCGCATAAATTCGTCGACCACACGCATTCGACGGCCATCCTTGCCATCGTCGACCAGGAAGACAGCAAACCGCTGGTCAAGGCGGTCTTCGGGAGCAAGATGGGCTACGTGCCCTACATCATGCCCGGCTTCGACCTCGCCAAGGCAGCGGCCGACGTCTTCGACGCCGACCCCGATGTCGAGGGCCTGATCCTCGACAAGCACGGCATCTTCACCTTCGGCGACGATGCCAAACAGGCCTATGACCGGATGATCCACTATGTGAACGTCGCCGAGGACTATGTGGCCAAGAATGCCAAGCCGAAGGCGGCAAAGGCGGCATTGCCGGCAAAGCTCGCGACGCCGGCGGCCATCGCTCCTATGTTGCGCGGCGCCGTGGCCGTGGCGCGCGGCGAAGGCCGCTTCGATCGCATGATCAGTGATTTCCGCACCTCGCCGGCCATCGTCGACTTCATCAATTCGTCTGATATCGCCGACTATGCCGCACGCGGTGTTTCGACCCCGGACCTGTCGATCCGCATCAAGACCGGGCCGATGGCGGTGCCGGCGCCCGATGCCGACAAGGTCGGCGACTACAAGGCCGTGATCAAGAGCCATGTCGACGCCTTCGCCAGGGACTACCGCGCCTATTTCGAAACCAATGACGCGCTCGACGACGTCAAGCGCACCATGCTCGACCAGATGCCGCGCCTGACGCTGGTGCCGGGGCTCGGCATGTTCGGCCACGGCCGTACGCTGAAGGACGCCAGGATCGCCTCCGACGTCGGCGAGATGTGGATCGAGGCGGTACGCGGCGCCGAAGCGGTCGGCCGTTTCCATCCGCTCTCCAAGGCCGATCTTTTCCCGTTGGAATACTGGTCGCTGGAACAGGCCAAGCTTGCCTCCAACAAGCCGAAGCCGCTGACCGGCCAGGTGGTGCTGATCACCGGCGGCGCCGGCGCGATCGGCGCGGCGACTGCCAAGCTGTTCGCCGACAATGGCGCCCATGCGGTGGTCGTCGATCTCGATGGCGACAAGGCCGCTGACGCCGCGAAGAAGGCCGGCAACAACTCGGTCGGCGTCGCCGCCGATATCACCGACCCGCACCAGGTGCGGGCCGCCTTCGACAAGGCGGTCGCCGTGTTCGGCGGCGTCGACATACTGGTGTCCAATGCCGGCGCCGCGTGGGAAGGCCGCATCGGCGAGCTCGACGATGCCCTGCTGCGCAGGAGCTTCGAACTCAATTTCTTCGCCCACCAGTCGGTGGCGCAGAACGCCGTGCGCATCATGCTCGAACAAGGCACCGGCGGCGTGCTTTTGTTCAACACCTCCAAGCAGGCGGTCAACCCGGGCCCGAAATTCGGCGCCTACGGCGTGCCCAAGGCGGCGACGTTGTTTCTCTCCCGGCAATACGCGCTCGACTATGGCGCCCACGGCATCCGCTCGAACGCCGTCAATGCGGACCGTATCCGCTCGGGCCTTTTGACCGACGCCATGATCGCCAGCCGCTCGGGCGCGCGCGGCGTGTCGGAGAAGGAATACATGTCCGGCAATCTGCTCGGCCAGGAAGTGACGGCGCAGGACGTGGCGCAGGCCTTCCTGCATCATGCGCTGGCCGAGCGGACCACCGCCGATGTGACGACGGTCGATGGCGGCAATATCGCCGCGGCGCTGCGGTAGCATCGTCACGTACAGCGCAGATAGTCTGCTTGCAAGAATGTCAGTTTGTAGCTACATTGTGGCTCAACATCAAGGAGTCACAACATGGCAACGGATACGGTTGTCCGCGCTCGAATTGATACCGCGACAAAGGACCAGGCTACCGAAGCCTTGGCGGCAATGGGATTGTCGGTCTCCGACGCCATTCGCCTTCTGCTGGTCCGCGTCGCCGCCGACAAGGAATTTCCCTTTCCGGTGAAGGTACCGAACGCAACCACCCAAAAGGCCATGGCCGAATTGGAAAAAGGCAAGGGCAAGCGCTTCACCTCGGCCGATGAATTGTTCAAGGATTTGGGCGTCTGACATGCTGACGCCCGTTCGCTCCGGGCAATTCCGCAGGGATGTGAAGCGTATGGAGAAGCGCGGCAAGGAGCTTGGTAAATTGCGTGAGCTATTGGGCCTCCTACTCGCCGGGCATGAACTACCGGCGAGTTATAAGGATCACCCCCTGAAAGGCGACTGGAAGCACTATCGCGACGCGCATTTGGAGCCGGACTGGCTCTTGATCTATCGTATAGCCGGCGACGAACTGCAGCTTGCTCGTACCGGCTCCCATTCCGATCTGTTCAACGAGTGAAATAGAAAAGCCGCCTGCAACAATTGCTGCAGACGGCTCTCCCTTGTTGGCGTTCTCCGCTTGCAGCGAAAGCTACTTGGCGTTCGGGTTCGGCATCCAGGCCGGCATCGCGACATCGGCATGGGCGAATTGCGGCAGCTTGGCCGACAGGTCCTCCATGTTCTTGATGTCCTTGTCGATGAGATCCTTCTGGGTGATCAGGGTCGGCGGCACGACGACGTTATGGCCGGGGTCTTCACCGGCGAGCAGCTGCGCCAGCGCGCGCACCGAGACCTGGCCGACGACGGCCGGGTTGGTCGCGGCGGTCGCCGCCCAGGCGCTGTCGGGTTCGCGCATCGCGGCGATGTCGGAGGTCGAAATGTCGGCCGAATAGATCTTGATGCCCTTGTTCAGGCCGGCCTCGTCGACGGCGATCTTCACGCCCTTGGCGAATTCGTCATAGGGGGCGAACATCACCTTGACGTCGGGATGAGCCGACAGCACCGACCGCGCCTGGTTGGCGACCGAGTTGGCGATCGGATTGTCCAATGTGCCGAACATCGCGACTTCCTTGATGCCGGAATACTTCTTCTTGACGTCGACCCAGGTCTCGTTGCGGCGGTCGAGCGGCGCAATGCCGGCGACATAGACATAACCGGCATTCCAGCTCTCGCCATTGTCCTTCACCGCTTGCTCGAGCGCGAGGCGCGCAAGGTCGCGATCGGACTGCTCGATCTGCGGGATCTTGGGGTTTTCGACATTGACGTCGAAAGCCACCACTTTGATGCCGGCGTCGACCGCGCGCTGGGCGGCGTCCTTCATCGATTCCGTCAGGCCGTGCTGGATGATGATGCCCTGCACGCCGAGCGCGATGGCCTGGTCGACCATGTCGGACTGAAGGGCTGCGTCCTGGCGGCTGTCGAGCACGCGCAGGTCGATGCCGAGTGCCTTCGACTGCGCCTCGACGCCGGAGAGATAGGCCTGGAAGAAATCGCCGGTCGAGAGATAGCGCACCAGCGCGATCTTGACGCCGGGCTTGTCGAACGGCGCCGGCCTGTCCGCCGCCAGCGCCGGGAACTGCATCAGCATGGTCGCGCCGGCAAGCCCGAGCGCCGCCTTCCCCAGAAGTCTTCTTGTGATGTTCATTTTGTTTCCTCCACTCTCTTGTTAAACCCAGATCCTGTTCCGGTCGGATGCTATCCCCTGCCCCTGCCGGAGAGGGCAAAGGTAAAGACAAGGGCGACGACCAGAACCACGCCCTTGACGAAATCCTGCGTGTAGTAAGGCGCGTTCATCATGGTCAGCCCTTGCAGCAGGATGCCGACGAACAGCGCGCCGACGGCAGTGCCGAAGGCGTTCGGCTTGGCGGCGCCGAGCACCGCGTAGCCGATCAGCGCCGCGGCAACTGCATCGAGCAGCAGATTATTACCCGAGGCGATGTCGCCTCGTCCAAGCCGGGCAGCGAGCAAAATGCCACCGATCGAGGCAAAAACTCCTGAAATAACGTAGGCCCAGATCTTGTATGCCTTGACAGGCGCGCCGGCGAGTTCGGCGGCGCGCTCGTTGCTGCCGACGGCGTACATCATGCGGCCGAAACGGGTGTATTCGAGGAAGAACCAGATCAGCACCGCCAGCACCAGCAGCACGACGACCGACACCGGAATGAGGTTCGGGATGAAGAAATCGAAGCGGTGGCGGCCGAGCGCCAGGAAGGCGTCGCCGAACTTGCCGTTGGCGACCGAGCCGTCGGGCATGGTCATGCCGGTCGCGATCGAGCGGCCCTCGGTCGGGATCCGTTGCAGGCCGACCAACAGGAACATCATGCCGAGTGTCGCCAGCAGATCGGGCACGCGCATATAGACGATCAGCCAGCCATTGATCAGGCCGACGACGGCGCCGATCAGCAGGCAAACGACGACCGCGACAAGAGCGTTCTGCTCCAGCACCACCATGACATAGGCCGCCGCCATCATGGCCGATGTGGCGACCGAGCCGATCGACAGGTCGAAGCCGCCGACCACCAGCGTGGCGGTGACGCCGAGCGCCAGCACGCCGGTGATGGCGACGGACTGGAAAATGAAGACGGCACTTTGCGGCGAGACGAAACCGTCGGCGGCGGTCGCGAAATAAGCGACGAGCCCAAACAACAGGACGATGAAACCGTAGCGTATGGCGTGGTCGCGCAGCGTCACCCGGCGCTCCCGCGCACCGCTGCCGCTTTTACTCGTTTCCATGCGATCCATTCCAATTCTCATCGTCGGTTCTTCAACTCCAGCCGTCAGGCTGCGCTGTGCAAAGGCCCGCCGGCCACTTCGGCTAGCAGGCGATCGAGATCGATGTCGGCGTTGCGATGTTCGCCGACGATGGTCTGCTCCGACATCACCAGGATACGATCGGCCGTCTCCAGCGCCTCGTCGAGTTCGGTGACGAACAGCAGCGTAGCGCGGCCGTTGGCGCTTGCCCTCAGCTTGGCGGCGATGTCGCGCCTGGCCGAAATGTCGACGCCCTGAAACGGCTCATCGAGAATAAACAGCCTTGCATCCTGCGCCATCCAGCGGGCGACCATCACCTTCTGCTGATTGCCGCCGGAAAGGGTGGGCATTTCGTCCTTCTCGGAGCGGCAGACGATGCCGAGTTCCTCGATCTGCCGGCGCGCGGTGGCGCGCTCCAGGCGGCGCTTGAGGACGCCGAAATTCGACATGCGTTTCAGAAACGGCAGGCTGACATTGCGCTCGATGTTGAAACCGCCAACGATGCCGCTGGTGGCACGATCCTTGGCGACGAGAAAGACGCCGGCGGCAATGGCCTCGCCGGCCGAACCCGGAGCATAGGGCTTGCCGCCCATCGTCATGGTGCCGGCAAGCGGCCGGCGCACGCCGAACAGCGTCTCGGCAAGTGCTGTCTTGCCGACGCCGACCAGGCCGGTGATCGCAACGATCTCGCCGTCGCCAAGCGTCAGCGAGATTGGCCGGGCGCCCTGGGCGATGCGCAGGCCTTCGACCGTCAGGATCGGCTTGGCCGAATTCCTGGCGACGATGCGGTCGAGATGGATCTTGCGGCCGAGCATGGCATTGACCGCACCTTCATAGTCGAGCGGCTTCCTGTCGAAGACACCGGAGACGACGCCGTCGCGCATCGAGACGATGCGGTCGGCAAGCCGCCTTATGTCGGACATGCGGTGCGAGATATAGAGGATCGCCACGCCTTGCGCGCGCAGCCTGTCGGCCAGCGCAAAAAGCCGATCGGCTTCCGCGCTCGATAGCGACGAGGTCGGTTCGTCGAGGATAAGCACTTTCGGCTGGTGCGCCAGGGCGCGGGCAATCGCCACCATCTGGCGATCGGCCAGCGAAAGATCGCTGACGCGTGCCTTCAAGTCGATCGCCAGGCCCATGCGGTCGGCAACCGCCTTGGCTTCGCGGCGCACGCGGACCGGGTTGAACAGAACCGGTGCGCCACTGCCGCTCAGCCTGTCCAATGTCAGGTTGGTGGCCACGTCGAGGTCGGCGACGACACCGTCATTGATGTTCTGGTGAACGGTGACGACGCCGGCGCGGATCGCTTCCGCCGGTTTTCCCGGCGCGAAGTCCTGGTCGGCCAGGGTCATGGTGCCGGCATCGCGTTCGTAGACGCCGCTGACGATCTTGACGAGGGTGGATTTGCCGGCGCCGTTGGCGCCCATCAACACGGTCACTTCACCGGCATGGAGTTCGAGCGAGACGCCGCCGAGCACCTCGTTGTGGCCAAAGGATTTCCTCAGTCCCTCTACGCGGAACACGGCATTGCCGACCATGCGCTCCTCCCTGACCACGACGCTATGGGCTATGTCGGCAATTGTCAACACGATTGACAATTGCCAAGCAGCTTCCTAGCTTGGCCCAGCCGCCAAGGCTCCGATATGATGGGAGCGCACAGGCGGGAGGGAGAAGAATGACTGGAAAATCGCCGTTCGAAGCACTGTCGGTGGAGACGCTTTCAACGCGCCTCGGCACGAACGAGGCGCTGTGCGCGAAGATCGGCAAGGACACGGGTGCCTGGAGGGTCCGCGAGGTCGGTGACGGCAACCTGAACCTGGTGTTCATCGTCGAGGGCGCCAATGGTGCCGCCGTGGTCAAGCAGGCCTTGCCCTATGTCCGGCTGGTCGGCGACAGCTGGCCGCTGCCGTTGAAGCGCTCTTTCTTCGAATATCATGCTTTGACCCGCCAAGAGGCGCGCGCGCCGGGCTCGGTGCCGGCCATCTATCACTTCGATGAAGGCCAGGCGCTGATCATCATGGAATTTCTGTCGCCGCACATCATCCTGCGGCGGGCGCTGATCGAAGGCCGGCAGTTGCCGAACATTGCCCGGGATATCGGCCTGTTCATGGCTCGCACGCTGTTTCGTGGTTCCGACCTGTCGATGGTGACCAAGGACCGCAAAGCCGACCTGGCGCTTTTCGCCGACAATGCCGAACTCTGCGACATCACCGAGAACCTAGTCTTCTCCGACCCCTATTTCGACGCCAGGATGAACCGGCACACCAGCCCGCAGCTCGACGGCCTCGTTGCCGAGCTCCGCGCCGACCGCGACCTCAAGGTGGAGGCGCAGCGGCTGAAGCACATCTTCGCCGCCAATGCCGAGACGCTGCTGCATGGCGACCTGCATTCGGGGTCGATCATGGTCACCGACAGTCAGACGCGGATGATCGATCCGGAATTCGCCTTTTATGGCCCGATGGCGTTCGACGTCGGCATGCTGCTCGCCAATTTCTGGATGTCGTTCTTCTCGCAGCGTGGACATGAACAGCAGGGAACGCGCGATGCCATGCGCGCCTATCTGCTCGATGTCACGCTGGAAACATGGTCGGTGTTCCGCGCCGAGTTCTCGCGTCTGTGGCGCACCGAACGCACCGGCATGCTCTACCAGCAGAGCCTGTTCGAGGACCAGGGCGACAGGCTGGGCGCCGAGCAGGCGCTCGACCATGTGCTGCACCAGATCTGGACCGATCTGCTCGGCTTTGCCGGGATCGAGGTCCACCGGCGTATTCTCGGCCTCGCCCACAATGCCGATTTCGAGACTATTGCCGACGAGGATCTGCGCGCCAGTTGTGAGGCGAAGGCGCTGAAATTCGGCCGTCACATCGCCGTCAACCGGCGCCATATCCACAGCATCGACGAGGTCAATCAACTGGCCGCGCTGATCGAACAGGAGAACGGGATTTGAACGTCGGCGAGCGCCACTACCGCACCATCTGGCTGAGCGACGACGGGCGATCGGTGGAGATCATCGACCAACGCTGGCTGCCGCATGATTTCCGCATCGAAAGGATCGGCAACGTTGCCGGGATCGCCACCGCCATCCGCGACATGTGGGTGCGCGGCGCGCCGCTGATCGGCGTCACCGCGGCCTATGGCGTCGCCATGCAGATGGCGGACGATCCGTCGGATGCCGCGCTGGATACCGTCTGGGAAACATTGCACGAGACACGCCCGACAGCGATCAATCTGCGCTGGGCGCTCGATGAGATGCGGCGTTTCCTCAAGCCGCTGCCAACCGAGCAACGCGCCGAGGCGGCTTACAAGCGCGCGGCCGATATCGCCGACGAGGATGTCGGCCTCAACCGCGCCATCGGCGCCAACGGGCTCGAGATCATCAAGGCGATCGCCGCGCGCAAGCAGCCTGGCGAGCCGGTCAACATCCTGACCCATTGCAATGCCGGCTGGCTGGCGACCGTCGACTACGGCACGGCGACGGCGCCGATCTACCTGGCTGTCGAAGCCGGCATTCCGGTCCATGTCTATGTCGACGAGACGCGGCCCCGAAACCAAGGCGCCCAGCTGACCGCCTGGGAGATGGCCGGCCACGGCGTGCCGCACACGCTGATCGTCGACAATGCCGGCGGCCACCTGATGCAGCGCGGCGCGATCGACATGGCTATCGTCGGCACCGACCGCACCACCGCCGACGGCGATGTCTGCAACAAGATCGGCACCTATCTCAAGGCGCTCGCCGCCGCCGACAACAACGTGCCGTTCTATGTCGCCTTACCCTCGCCGACCATCGACTGGACGGTGCATGACGGGCTGGCCGAGATCCCGATCGAGCAGCGCTCGGGCGACGAGGTCTCGCTGGTCTGGGGCAAGACCGCCTCCGGCGAGATCGCCCAGGTGCGAGTCTCGCCCGAGGCGACGCCCGCGGCAAACCCGGCCTTCGACGTGACCCCGGCACGGCTGGTGACCGGGCTCATCACCGAGCGCGGGGTTGCCAAGGCCTCGCGCGAAGGCCTGAAGGCGATGTTCCCCGACAGGGCTTGATCCGCCGCAACCTTCAAGCACCACTGCGACCTGGACGGGGTGAGATGCCGGCGGGCCAACGCCGCTCCTGCCCCGCCAGCTTTTCGGAAAACTTCCATACCGCTGAAACCGCATCATGACGGCCTCGGACGATTTCAGTTGCCAAATGGTGGTAGAGTGATCATACCAGATGATGAGATGGCGACCGGCAAAGCCATCGTCGCGGATCAGGAGCATGAGATGACGACAATTGCGCTGTTTGGAGCCGGCGGGAAAATGGGATACCGCCTTTCGACCAATTTTCGCGGTTCGCCCTACACGATACGGCATGTCGAGGTCAGCGATGCCGGCCGCGAGCGGCTGAGGAGCGGATTGGGCTTCGATACGGTCGGCGCCGATGAGGCGCTGCTTGGCGCGGATGTCGTGATCCTGGCTGTCCCGGACACCCATATCGGCAAGGTCGCGACCAGCATCGAGAGCAAGCTTGCGCCAGGCACCATGGTCATCGTGCTCGATGCCGCGGCA
The DNA here is from genome assembly GCF_040322415.1 of Mesorhizobium sp. M0152. Lineage (NCBI taxonomy): Bacteria > Pseudomonadati > Pseudomonadota > Alphaproteobacteria > Hyphomicrobiales > Phyllobacteriaceae > Mesorhizobium > Mesorhizobium sp. M0152. The sequence goes on along the minus strand of NZ_JAMYTH010000007.1, from coordinate 147,183 downwards.
CCTTTCGCCGGACATTTGCCGAAGCGGCCGGACCTGACCTATTTCGTCACTCACCCCTGCCATCCGCCGATCTTCAATGACGAGACCGACATGGCCGCCAAGAAGGACTATTTCGGCGGCGTCAAGGCGAAGCAGCACATGGTCAGCGCGCTGATGCAAGGGCCTGAAGAGGATTACGCCAAGGGCGAAGCCATCGCGAAGATCATCTGGGCGCCGGTGATGCGCTCGCACCGGGTCACGGTCGAGCAGATGGCGCTGCTCGAACCTGGTTTGTCTGAAACAGTATGCGCCTCGCTGCTGGTCGTCATGAAGGAAGCCGTCGACGAGGTGGTGGCGCGCGGGGTCGACCAGCAGGCGGCGCTCGATTTCCTGCTCGGCCACATGAACGTGCTCGGCGCCGTCATCTTCGGTGAAACCAAGGGCGTGTTCTCCGATGCCTGCAACAAGGCCATCGAGTTCGGCAAGCCGGTGCTGATGCGCGACGACTGGAAGCGCGTGTTCGAGCCGGAGGAAATCGCCGCCAGCATCCAGCGGATCACCTGAGACGGGACCTTCTTCCTTCTCCCCTTGTGGAGACTGGCGTCGGTCGGCAGCTCATCAGGTACATGTCACCTGAATTTGTGGTTGACTCATCATACCAGTTGCCTTAGCTGTTTTTAAGATGCCGGCCACACCAACTTGCTGGCGATTGGGAGGCTTGGGCGGTGGAGGGGCGCCCCAGAGACTGGGATCACACGGTGGACCCGTTCAGCGGCGGCCGACAGGCAAAGTTGCTGCGACGGAACCTGATCCAGGTCCGCATACGCCCGAAACGAGATCAGACACCGGTCCGGGCAGCAGGCTCGGGCTTCTTTTTCAAAATGGGAGGACTTCATGAAACTTACACGCAGAATGACGCTCGCGGCTTTCGCCGGCGTGCTGGCGCTTGGCACGGCGGCACCCGCCTTCGCGGCCGACCTGATCGCCATCATCACCCCATCGCACGACAATCCGTTCTTCAAGGCGGAAGCCGTCGGCGCCGAGGCGAAGGCCAAGGAGCTCGGCTATGAAGCGCTGGTGCTGGTCCACGACGACGACGCCAACAAGCAGTCCGAACTGATCGACACCGCTATCGGCCGCGGCGCCAAGGCGATCATCCTGGACAATGCCGGCGCCGATGCCACCGTCGCCGCCGTGCAGAAGGCGAAGGACGCCGGCGTCCCCTCGTTCCTGATCGATCGCGAGATCAACGCCACCGGCGTCGCCGTGGCGCAGATCGTCTCCAACAACTACCAGGGTGCCCAGCTCGGCGCGCAGGAGTTCGTCAAGCTGATGGGCGAGAAGGGCAATTTCGTCGAGCTGGTCGGCAAGGAATCCGACACCAATGCCGGCATTCGCTCCAAGGGCTATCACGACGTCATCGACGACTATCCGGACCTGAAGATGGTCGCACAGCAGTCGGCCAACTGGAGCCAGACCGAGGCCTATTCCAAGATGGAATCGATCCTGCAGGCCAATCCCGACATCAAGGGCGTCATCTCCGGCAACGACACGATGGCGATGGGCGCCTATGCGGCGCTTGCCGCGGCCGGCCGCAAGGATGTCATCGTCGTCGGCTTCGACGGCTCCAACGACGTGCGCGACTCGATCACCTCCGGCGGCATCAAGGCGACTGTCCTGCAGCCGGCCTACGCCCAGGCGCAGATGGCGGTCGAGCAGGCCAGCGACTTCATCAAGAACAAGAAGTCGCCCGAGAAGGAAAAACAGCTGATGGACTGCGTGCTCATCAACGGCGACAATGCCGCCAAGCTGGAAACCTTCGCGCTCAAGAACTGAGCCGGCGCAATGCAAACAGCGAGGGGCGAACGCAGGTTCGTCCCTCGCCTTCATTTCACTTTCCGGGTGCCTCTGACCGCCATGCCGAACAAGCCGAACTGGCCGACTAAAGCGATTTGGCCGATCCTGGTCCTGAGCGCCGGGATCGGCCTCGGCGCCTGCAAGATCCTGCCGACGCCATCGGCGCAAGGCGACGGCAATGCGGCTGCCTTTAGCCCGGACAAGATGGTCGAAGACATCTGGGCGGCGAAGGTCATTCCTTACCTGCGGCAGAAGGCCGGAACGTTTGCCGAGGTTCACGCCCAGGCGAAAACCGATCCCGCGGCCGCCGGCGCCAAATATGGCAATCCCAGGAAGCAGGCGAATTCGCCATGGACCTTCGCGGTCCGCGTCGAGGGCAAGATTGTTGCCGCCAACACGCAGTCGCGCGCGGCGACGATGGACATCGACATCGATGGCGACGGCAAGGCGGACGCCCGCGTCCAGATCGGACCGGCCATGCGCGGAACGGCGCTGCGCGACAGCCTCGACTTCGTCCAGTTCAACGATTTCACCAACCAGATCGACTTCGCCCAGTTCGGCAAGGCTTTCAACGCTCATGCCGACAAGACAGTGCTCTCCAAGCTGCCGCGCGAGGCGCTGGAAGGCCGCACCGCCAAGGTGCTCGGCGCCTACACGATCGAAAGCGGCCAGGACCTGCCGCTGGTGACGCCGGCGGAGGCCGAGATCGGGCCGAAACCATGAATGCGGCGGCCGGTCACGACATCGTCCTGAAGCTGGAAGACATTTCGAAGGTCTATGCCGGCACGGTGGCGGTCAAGCATGCGAATTTCGAGGTACGCAAGGGCGCGGTCAACGTGCTCGTCGGCGAAAATGGCGCCGGCAAGTCGACACTGATGAAGATCATCGCCGGGGTCGAGCAACCGACAGCCGGGCGCATCCTGCTGGAAGGCGAAGAGGTCTCGTTCTCGTCGTCGGGCGACGCGGTGAATCGCGGCATCGGCATGGTGTTCCAGGAGCTGAACCTGTTCGGCAACATGACGGTGGCCGAGAACATCTTCGCCACCCGCGAGATCACCAACCGGTTCCGCAAGATCGACCGCAAGGAGCAGGAGCGGCGCGCGGGTGAATTTCTCGAGCGGCTGGAAGCCGGCATCCGGCCAGAGATGCTGGTCGAGGATCTGCGCATCGGCCAGCAGCAACTGGTCGAGATCGCCAAGGCGGTCTCGCTCGATGCGCGGATCCTTATCATGGACGAGCCGACCTCGGCGCTCAGTGCCGCCGAAGTCGAGATCCTGTTCAAGGTGATCGCCGATCTCAAGGCGCGCGGCGTGGCGATCGTCTACATCTCGCACCGCCTGGAGGAACTGATCCGCATCGGCGACTACATCACCGTGCTGCGCGACGGCCGCATCACCGGCCAGGAGGAGATGGCAAAAGTCGACACGCAGTGGATCGTGCGGCAGATGATCGGCTCGGACGCCAAGGATTTCGCTAAGGCTGACGGCCATGTGCCGGGCGAGGAAATCTTCCGCGCCGAGCAGATCTGCCTGCCGCGCGTAACCGGCGGACTGGCGGTCGACCACGTCTCGCTGTCGCTCAGGGCCGGCGAGATCCTCGGCATTTATGGGCTGATGGGCGCCGGGCGCAGCGAGCTGTTCGACTGCATCATGGGCCGCCACGGCCACGCCAGCGGAACGATCTTCATTGCCGGAAAACAGGTGAAGGAGCGAGACACGACAAGACGTATCAAGCGCGGGCTGGCGCTGATCCCCGAGGATCGCCAGCGCGAAGGGCTGGTGTCGATCCTTTCCGTGGCCAGCAACCTGACGCTGGCGAGCCTGTCCCGTTTCGTGCGCCTGTTCCATATACGCGGCGGCGCCGAGAAGCAGGCCGTGATGCAGATGGTGCGGGAACTGGCGATCAAGGTCGCCAATCCCGCCCAGGAAGTCTCCTCGCTGTCGGGCGGCAACCAACAGAAGGTGGTGATCGGCAAGGCGCTGCTCACCGGACCCAAGGTGCTGCTGATGGACGAGCCCAGCCGCGGCATCGATGTCGGCGCCAAGGCCGACGTCTTCCGCACCATGCGCAAGCTGTCGCGCGAGGGGCTCGGCATCCTGTTCGCCACCTCCGATCTCGACGAGGTGATGGCCCTGTCAGACCGCATCGCGGTGATGAGCAATGGCAAACTGACCGGCATGTTCGACCGCGCCGAGGCGACGGAAGCGGCGATCGTCGCCGCGTCGGCGCTCGGCCACGGACCGGTCCCGCACACGGAGAACATCGCCCATGACTGACATCCCGGCCAAGGCGGCTGCTCCTTCCGCTTCCAGCGGCTCCATGCTTTTGACGCTGATGAAGCTCAGGACCTTCATCGCGCTGATCGCCGTGCTGGTGTTCTTCTCGATCGCGGCGCCGAACTTCCTGTCGGCCGCCAATTTGATCCTGATGGCCAAGCACGTGGCGCTCAACGCCTTCCTCGCCATGGGCATGACCTTCGTCATCATCACCGGCGGCATCGACCTCTCGGTCGGCTCGATCGTCGGCCTGTGCGGCATGGTGGCCGGCTATCTCGTGCTCAACGGCGTCGACCTGCAATTCGGCTACACGATCTATTTCAACGTGGTCGAGATCGCGTTGATCACGCTGGTGGTCGGCATATCGATCGGCGCAGTCAACGGATTGCTGATCACCAGGCTCAATGTCGCACCATTCATCGCCACGCTCGGCGTGCTCTACGTGGCGCGCGGCCTGGCGCTGCTGTCGTCGGACGGGCGCACGTTCCCCAACCTCGTCGGCAAGCCGGAACTCGGCACCACCGGCTTCGGCTTCCTCGGCGCCGGCCGGCTCCTCGGGCTGCCGGTGTCGATCTGGATCCTGATCGTGGTGGCGCTGGGTGCAGCCTATCTCGCCAGGTACACGCCGCTCGGCCGCCACATCTTCGCCGTCGGCGGCAACGAGCGCGCGGCGCGGATCTCGGGCGTGCGCGTCAACATGGTCAAGATGTTCGTCTACATGTTCTCCGGTTTTTGCGCCGCGATCGTCGGCCTGATCATCTCGTCGGAGCTGATGGCCTCGCATCCGGCGACGGGCGAGAGCTTCGAGCTCAACGCCATCGCCGCAGCGGTGCTTGGCGGCACTTCGATGTCGGGTGGCCGCGGCACGATCGGCGGCACCATCGTCGGCGCCTTCGTCATCGGCATCCTGTCGGACGGGCTGGTGATGATGGGCGTGAGTTCTTTCTGGCAGATGGTCATCAAGGGCCTCGTCATCATTGTCGCCGTCGTCGTCGACCAGGCGCAGCGCCGGCTCCAGCAACGCGTCACGCTGATGCAGATGGCAAAGGCGGGCTGATCATGGCGAACTTGAGCGGAGCCCTGATCGGTTGCGGCTTCTTCGCCGTCAACCAGATGCATGCCTGGCGCGACATCGAGGGCGCCTCGATCGTCGCCATCTGCGACCGCGACCCGGAACGGCTGCGGATCGTCGGCGACCAGTTCGGCGTGGCACGGCGCTACACCGATGCGGCGGCGCTGTTTGCCGGCGAGAAACTCGACTTCGTCGACATCGCCACCACGGTCGGCAGCCATCGGCCGCTGGTCGAGATGGCGGCCGCGCACGGCGTTCCGGTGATCTGCCAGAAGCCGTTCGCGCCGACACTGGCCGATGCCAAATTGATGGTCGAGGCCTGTGTCAAGGCCGGCGTGCCGCTGATGGTGCATGAGAACTTTCGCTGGCAGTCCCCGATCCAGGCGGTGCGCGCCGCGCTTGTGAGCGGCGAGATCGGCACGCCCTTTTTCGGGCGCATCTCCTTCCGCTCGGCCTATGACGTATTTTCCGGCCAGCCCTATCTGGCGACGGGAAAACGCTTCATCATCGAGGATCTCGGCATCCATATCCTCGACATCGCTCGGTTTTTGCTGGGCGACGTGACGAGCCTCACCGCCCGCACGGCGCGCGTCAATCCCGCCATCGCCGGCGAGGATGTCGCGACGATGCTGATGGACCACGAGAGCGGCGCAATCTCCGTCGTCGATTGCAGCTATGCGACCAGGCTTGCCGTGGAGCCGTTCCCCGAGACGCTGATCGAGATCGACGGCAGCGGCGGCACGATCCGGCTGGCGCAGGGATACCGGCTCACCATCGTGGGCAAGAGCGGAACCAAGGTCAGCGACATCTCGCAGCCGTTGCTGCCCTGGGCCTCGCGTCCCTGGCATAACATCCAGGAAAGCGTCGTCGCGATCCAGAAGCACTGGGTCGATTGCCTGGCAAAAAGGATCGAGCCAGAGACTTCCGGCGCCGACAACCTCAAGACGCTCGCGCTGGTCGAGGCGGCCTATGCCGGTGCCGCGAGCGGCGCGCCAGTCCGGCTCGATGCCTTGCTGAGATGACCACCGACGCCTTCGCGCTCTACGGCACGCGCGCGGCCGAAGCCGCGCCGGTCCGGTTGCGCGCGGGCGCGATGAGCGCTGATCTTGTCAACGGCAATCTGCGGACCATCCGCCATGACGGCACGGAGGTGCTGCGGGCCATCGCCTATATCGTGCGCGACCGCGACTGGGGCACCTACGAGCCCGCGCTGACCGACCTTGTCATCGACCAGGGCGCCGACGCGTTCTCGGTCACCTATTCGGCGAAGTGCATCGGGCCAGGCGGAAGCCGCCTCGGCTTCCGTGCCACGATCCAGGGCACCGCCGACGGCAAGCTGGTCTTCAACGTCGACGCCCTGCCGGAAAGCGATTTCGAGACCAATCGCTGCGGCTTCTGCATCCTGCATCCTGTCGCGGGTCTCGCCGGCAGCCCGGTGACGGTCGAGCGCACCGACGGCAACGTGTTGGACACCAGCCTGCCCTTGCAGATCGATCCCTGGCAGCCCTTCAAGAATATGCGCGCCATCACGCATGAGGTGCGACCCGGCGTCAGCGCCGAATGCCGGATGGAAGGCGATACGTTCGAGATGGAGGACCAGCGCAACTGGTCGGATGCCTCCTACAAGACCTATGTGCGACCTCTCGCACTGCCGTGGCCGTATGTGCTGCCGGCCGGCGAGCCGATGCGGCAGACGGTCAGCCTTACGATCACAGGCGACGCCAAGCCTTCGGCTGTCGCAGCAACCGGTGAGGCTGTGCGCATCGAGCTCGGCGAAACCGGTCCAAGACTGCCCGATATCGGCGTGGTGATCTATCCCGGGGATGTGGCGGCAGCGCTCGCGAGCCTGCCGACATTGGCCAGGCTCGGTCCGCAACAGCTCCTGTTCCACTTCGATCCGACGCGAGGCCATGGCCTCGAGGCGTTGCGGGCTCATGCCCGGCTCGCCGCCGGCTACCCCGCCCCGACGACGCTCGAATGCGTGGTCGCCTGCACCGGCGACCTCGATGCCGAGCTTGCCGGTGTCGCCGATATGGTGCGCCGCGCAGGCCTGCGGCTCGATGCGATTGCCGTGTCGCCTTCAGTCGACCGGCAATCGACGCCACCGGGCAGCGCCTGGCCGGCATGCCCACCGCTCGAGGATGTCTATGCCGCCGCGCGCCGCGCCTTTCCCGACATCCGGCTCGGTGGCGGCATGTTCAGCTATTTCACCGAGCTCAACCGCAAGCGCGTTCCCGCAGACCAGCTCGATTTCGTTACGCACTGCACCTGCCCGATCGTGCATGCCGCGGACGATCTCAGCGTGATGCAGTCGCTGGAGGCATTGCCCTTCATCACTCAATCCGCACGGACGATCTTCGGGGCAAAACCCTACCGCATCGGGCCTTCGACGATTGCCATGCGCCAGAACCCCTATGGCGGCGCGACCAAGGACAATCCGGACGGCCAGCGCGTCGCCATGGCCAACCGTGATCCGCGCCATGCCGGCCTGTTCGCCGCGGCATGGACGATCGGCTATGCCGCGCGCGTCGCGCCGGCCGGGCTGGAGATGCTGACGCTTTCCAGCTTCACCGGCCCGTTCGGGGTGCTCACGGCAGCGGACGAGCCCGTCGCCGAAGGATCGCCGCGACCGGTCTTTCAGGCCATCAGGGCGCTTTGCGAACTGGCTGGCCTCACGCATGTCTCCAGCAAATCGAGCGACGAGACGCGAGTGCTGGGGCTGGCCGGGCGCTCTGCCGCCGGCGAGACCATCACGTGGCTGGCAAACCTGACGGCAGACGATGTGCCGGTCGACGTCTCGGCGCTTGGTCGGAACCACCACCTGGTGGTGTCGCCCTACGCCATTACCCGGATCGCTTAGAGGATCTTACTTCTCGGAGTTCATCACATAGAGCGCGCGCGAGCGTTCCAGGTGCTTGATCATCGCCTTTTCGGCGCCGTCGGCATCCCCGTGCTCGATACGATCGATGATCTCCTCATGCTCGGTCAGCGTGAACTTTTCCTTGCCGGTCCAGATCAGCATCTCGGTGTGGTATTCCTTCAGCCAGCCGAGCATCGCCTCGCTGACGGCGACATAGATCGGATTGCCCGATATCGACGCGATCTGAGTGTGAAACTTCATGTCGGCGGAAATGAAGGCTTCGGAATCGCCGCGCGCGGCGCGTTGCTCCGCAACGGTCGCCTTGAGCCGCTGCACATCCTCGGCGCCTGCCTTTTCGGCGGCTTCCTTGACCATGCCGCGCTCGAAGAAGATACGCGCGCTCTTCAGGTGCTCGAGCGTATCCTTCGACGACGACAGGATGATCTTGGCCGCGCCGTCGACCTGCTTGATGATCGACTTGGCGGTCAGCTGCAGAACCTTGGCGCGCTCGCCATGCGAAATGGCGACGAGGCCCATATTGCTCAGCGCCTGCATGGCCTCGCGGATCGCCGGCCGGCCCACCTCGAAGCGCTCCATCAATTCGCGTTCCGACGGCATGTCGTCGCCCGGCTGCAACTCGCCGCTGGTGATCAGCCGCTTCAGCCTGACAAAGACTTCATCGGAAAGCTTGCGCCGGACGATCGGCTCCGAACGGTTCATCGCCGCGAATCACTCCCTGGTCCGGTTTCTGTGTAGCATTCCCGGCAGGATTATCGGAATGCCTGCCCTTACCCGATCCGTCCTGCCGAAAGCGGGATATTTGCTTGCAATACTTATGTACTCATTATACCAGATTTCGAGCGTGACGAAACTTTTTTCGGATCAGTTCCCAACCGGCCGGCCACGATGATCACTCTCACCTATCGCATCGAAACATCAGGCAGCATCGAGGCGCTGGCGACCAAGATCGCCAGCGACCAGTCGACCGGCACCTTCGTTGCGCTGCCCGGCGAGACCGAGGAACTGAAGGCGCGCGTGGCGGCGCGGGTGCTGGCGATCCGGCATCTGCCCGATGCCGAGCAGCCGTCCATTCCCGAGGCTGGCGGCGGGCCCTTCAAGCGCGCCGACGTCGACATCGCGTTTCCGTTCGATGCGATCGGCACCGACCTCTCGGCGCTGATGACCATCGCCATCGGGGGGACCTATTCTATCAAGGGCTTGTCGGGCATCCGCGTCGTCGACATGAAGCTGCCGGAAGAATTCAGGGGCGCGCATCCGGGCCCGCAGTTCGGCGTCGCCGGCAGCCGCAGGCTGACCGGCGTCGAGGGCCGTCCGATCATCGGCACCATCGTCAAGCCGGCGCTGGGGCTGAGGCCGCATGAAACGGCCGAAATGGTCGGCGAGCTGGTCGAGGCCGGCGTCGATTTCATCAAGGACGACGAGAAGCTGATGAGCCCGGCCTATTCGCCGCTGGCGGAACGGGTGAAGGCGGTCATGCCGCTCATTCTCGACCATGAGCAGAAGACCGGCAAGAAGGTGATGTACGCGTTCGGCATCTCGCATGCAGATCCCGACGAGATGATGCGCAACCACGACCTGGTGATCGAAGCCGGCGGCAATTGCGCGGTGGTCAACATCAACTCCATCGGCTTCGGCGGCATGGCTTACCTTAGAAAGCGCTCCGGCCTGGTGCTGCACGCCCACCGCAATGGCTGGGACATTCTTACCCGCCATCCCGGCCTCGGCATGGATTTCAAGGTCTGGCAGCAATTCTGGCGGCTGCTCGGCGTCGACCAGTTCCAGATCAACGGCATCGCCTCGAAATACTGGGAGCCGGACGATTCCTTCATACGCTCCTTCGAGGCGGTGACGACGCCGATCTTTTCGCCCGACGATTGCGCCCTGCCGGTCGCCGGCTCCGGCCAGTGGGGTGGCCAGGCGCCCGAGACCTATGAACGCACCGGACGCACGGTCGATCTTCTCTATCTCTGCGGCGGCGGCATCGTCAGCCATCCGGATGGCCCCGGCGCCGGCGTGCGCGCCGTCCAGCAGGCCTGGCAAGCCGCCGTCGACGGCATTCCGCTGGCGGATTATGCCCGCGGCCATCCCGAACTGGCGCGGTCGATCGAGAAGTTCGGCGACGGCAAGGCGGCATGAGCGAAGCCGTGCAAAACCTGCTGCTCAGCTACTATGGCGACGATCTCACCGGCTCGACCGACGTCATGGAGGCGCTCGAACTCGGCGGCGTGCCGACCGTGCTGTTCATGCGCCGGCCCAACCAGCATTTGCTGGAGCGATTCTCGCATTGCCGCGCCATCGGACTGTCGGGCACGAGCCGAAGCGAAACCCCGCAATGGATGGACGAAAATCTGGCGCCGGCATTCGAATGGCTGAGAGGACTGGGAGCCGCGGTCTGCCACTACAAGATCTGCTCGACGTTCGATTCCAGCCCGGCGATCGGCAATATCGGCCGCGCGATCGAGATCGGCAGGCGCGTCTTCGACCAGAAGAGCGTGCCGGTGGTCGTCGGGGCGCCGCAGCTCAAACGCTATACCGCCTTCGGAAACCTGTTTGCGGCGTTTGGCGGCGCATATTTCCGCATCGACCGGCATCCCGTCATGAGCAGGCACCCGGTGACACCGATGAACGAGGCCGACCTGCTCGTCCATCTGTCGCGCCAGACCAATCTCGAGTCCGGTCTCATCGATCTGGCGGCGCTGCAACAGCACGATCTGCCGCAACGGGTCGATCAGGTCCTGCAAAACCGGGCGATCGTCCTGTTTGACGTGGAAAGCCGGCAAACGCAGACGCTCGTCGGCGAACAGATCTGGCGCGTCCACGACCAGGGTCATGGTTTCATCGTCGGGTCGTCGGGCGTCGAATATGCCTTGCTCGCCGAATGGGCAGGCAAAGGCATCGCCTCGGCGCACGCGGCATTCACGCCGCCCGGCCCGGTCGACCGGCTCGCCGTGGTTTCCGGCAGCGTATCCCCGACCACCGAGAAGCAGATCCGCTTTGCTCTCGCCCACGGCTTCACCGGCGTCCAGATGGATGCCATGCAGTTGGTCTCCGAGGGCGCCGGCGAGGCGATCGAGCGCGCCGTCGCGAGCGGCCTGGCGAGCCTGGCGGCGGGGCGTAGCGTCATCCTTTACACGGCCCTCGGCCCCGAGGCCGACCGCAGTGCGGAGATCGATCATGTCGAAGGAGCGCGAAACAGGCTTGGCCGGGCGTTGGGGACCATCCTGCGCCGGCTGGTCGTCCAACAGAAACTCAAGCGTGCGGTGATCGCCGGCGGCGACACTTCCAGCCACGCGCTAGGACAATTGTCGATCGACGCCCTGACCGTGCGCATGCCGTTGCCGCAATCACCTGGCTCGCCGCTCTGCCTCGCGCATGGCGGTGGCGCGATCGATGGGCTCGAAATAGCGCTGAAGGGCGGCCAGGTCGGCACCGACGCGTATTTCGAGACGATCCGGTTGGGAAGCTAGGATCTCGACGCCTAGACCACAGCCATTATCACGTGGGCCTGAATCTTGGCGGCAACCTCGCCGCTGCCATGCCTGTCTGCGATCGCGGATGCGGCGTAATCGGTTGCAGCTTGCAGTTTTCCCGGGTCCCTGGCCTCGATTTCGGTGCGAAGGACTGTTCCCTGGCAATAGGCAACGGCCGGAATGCGCGCCGAGGAGGCACGGCTTTGTTCGGCTCTCGTCTCGATCACCACGCGCGAGAAACCGGCGTTCTCCAGCTCGCTGCGGATCACTGCCGTATCGTGGTAGCCATGCGGCGTGCGTGCCAGAAAACGCGGCGGATCGCTCGGAAAAATCCTTGCGAGCGCATTCGTCACATCATCTGCAAATACATTCTCCTCGATGCGATCCCACACGTTGAACAAGAAATGTCCTCCGGGCTTCAGGACTCGCCTGGCTTCGCGGTAGCCGGATGAGCGGTCCGGAAAGAACATCGCGCCGAACTGGCAACAAACGAGATCGAAAGCCGCATTTTCAAACGGCAGCGCCAAGGCGTCCGCCTGGCGCCATTTGATGCGGCTGTCGGGCGCTTGTCTTGAAGCGGCGTAGTCGAGCATCGGCTGGTTGAGGTCGGTTACGACATAGCTTGCGCCGGGGGACAGTTTCGGCGCCAATGCGCGAGTGACAACCCCGGTGCCCGCGGCGGTTTCCAAAACAGCGCTTGGCGACAGGGACGCTGCTCGTCGTGCGAGATCGGCGGCGAACGGCTCGAAAATCAACGGCACCATATAGCGGTCGTAGTTTTCCGGAATCGAGCCAGAGAACAGCTTATCCGTTGCCAACATTGCCATCACCCGCCGTCCGTTCGGTGGCTCGCGAGACCAGCATACGCAAGCGATTGTGTCCCTCTGCATGGCAAACCGCAAGCCCGCGACTTGGTCGGCAGCTTGCGGTGCATCGCCTTCACACAGCTTGCGTCGGTCAAGGCATGCTTGCCGCGCCCTAATACAGCGGCTTGCTCATATGCCTGGGCGTTGGCCATTGCGTGGTGACGCCGGGCTGCACCGGCCGCTCGAGATAGGTCGACAGAACGACATAGCTTCGCGTCGAGGTGACGCCCGGCGTCTCGTAAAGACGCGACAGCAGCCCTTCGAGTGCCCTTGTATCCTCGGTGCGGACCTTGAGCAGCATGCAGGTGTCGCCGGCGACCGAGTGGATCTCCTCGACCTCCGGATATTGCGAAACCGCCATCAGTTCGGGGGTCTTGCCCCAGCCCTTGGTGTCGATATGCACGAAGGCGAGCAGCGGCTTCTTCACCGCCTTTGGATCGATGATCGCCGCGGTGCTGCGAATGGCGCCGCTGCGGCGAAGACGCTTGACGCGCTCATGGGCGGCGGGCGGCGAAAGGCCGACGCGGTCACCGAGTTCGGCATAGCTGATCGTCGCGTCGTCGACGAGAACGCCTAATATTTTTCGGTCGGTCGCATCGATATCGCGGGGCGCTGGCCTGTTCGGCGGAACACCATCTGTTTCTTCATCCATATCGAGATTCCCGATTGCTACGGAATTGAATACGGCCATTATGGCTATATGTCGAACAGCGATCAAGCCACAGCCTTAGCAGGCAACGTCAGGCCGCCCATCCCGGCGCTCGCCTATCTGCTGACCGGATGCATCGCCGTGATCGGCTCGAACTCGCTGGTTCTGGGTCCGATAGCGCCGGCTGTCGCGTCGTCGTTCGGGACAAGCGTGCCGGTCGTCATGATCGCGTCGGCCGTGTTCGGCCTCGGCACCTCGGCAAGCGCCCTGTTCCTGGCGCGCTACATCGACCGGGTCGGCGCGCGCCGGATGCTCCAGGGCGCATTGTTGTTGCTGGCGATAGCGCTTGTCGCCAGCGCGGCGGCACCCACGGTGGCGACGTTGGTTGCGGCGCAATTGCTCGCCGGCATTGCCGCCGGGATCGCCATGCCGGCGATCTATGCGAGTTCGGCGGCGATCGCGCCGCCTGGCCGCGAAAGCGGCACGATCGGCGTCGTGCTGACCGGCTGGACGTTGAGCATGGTCGCCGGCGTCTCGCTGTCGGCCGTGCTTGCCGATCTCGTGCATTGGCGCGCCGTTTTCGCGGCCGTCGCCCTGCTCGCAACGCTTGCGTTGGGCGGACTGACACTGACGTCGCTCAGCGACATCAGGAAGAGCGGCCCGGCACCGACGCCGCTGGGCGCTCTCGGCATTCCGGGCATCGTGCCGCTTCTCATCGCCTGCGCCGCCTTCATGACTGCCTTCTACGGCGTCTATGGCTATCTCGGCGATCACCTTCACAGCGGATTGGGCAGGCCTGTGAGCGCCAATGGGTGGGCCGCGCTCGCCTACGGCATCGGTTTCGGCACGGCCGCTCTCCTCGACGGCGTGATCGACCGGCTGGGTGCGAGACGCGTCATGCCGTTCGCCTATCTCCTTGTCGCCGTCGTCTACGTCGCCATCGCCATGGCGAGCGACAGCTTCGGCTTGACCATAGCCATGATCGCGGTGTGGGGGCTTGCCAATCACTTCGGACTGAACGTGCTGGTGATGCGCCTGTCGGCACTCGATCCGGCCCGGCGCGGCACGATCATGGGCCTGAACAGCGCGGTAACCTATCTGGCGGTGTTTATCGGCACCACCGGCTTCGGGCCGCTTTATTCCAGCTTTGGCTTTGCGACATGCGCGTGGGTCGCGGCCTTGCTCATGCTGGTTGCCGCCGCGGCGGCGGCGTGGCGCACGGGCCAATCAAACAGGACGTGATGATCCACCGGCTTGTCGCCCGTTGACAGCCACGCCCTGCCCTTCCATAGAAAGCCCGTCAATGTTCTCAGGGCGGGGTGAAAGTCCCCACCGGCGGTAAGGGTTTCGGCCCAAGCCCGCGAGCGCTTTCCGACACAATCGGAGAGGTCAGCAGATCCGGTGCGATTCCGGAGCCGACGGTTATAGTCCGGATGGAAGAGAACGAAACGGAAGGCGGACCGCCTCGGCGGGCCGGATTTCGTATCGTGCGTCCTGATTCTGGTTCGAAACGGAAGGATGGACCCATGAATCAGCATTCCCACAAAGACTATGAAACGACCCGCATCGCCGTCATCCGCGCGCGCTGGCACGCCGACATCGTCGACCAGTGCGTACAAGCCTTCGAGACGGAACTTTCCGCACTCGGGGACAAGCGCTTCGTCGTCGAAATCTTCGACGTGCCCGGCGCCTATGAGATCCCGCTGCACGCCAAGACATTGGCCGAGACCGGCCGCTATGCCGCGATCCTCGGCACGGCGTTCGTCGTCAATGGCGGCATCTACCGGCACGAGTTCGTCGCCGGCGCCGTCATCGACGGGATGATGAACGTGCAGCTGACGACGGGCGTGCCGGTGCTTTCGGCGGTGCTTACGCCGCACAATTACCACGACAGCGCCGAGCACCACCGCTTCTTCTTCGAGCACTTCCAGGTGAAGGGCAAGGAAGCGGCCAATGCCTGCGTGGACATTCTCGCGGCACGCGAGCGCATCGCCGCCTGAAACAGCCGATGGCGGGGTGGAAATCCCGGTAACAGCCTGTAGTATCTCAGGAAAATACCGAGTTCGGGAGGATGCCGGTGCAGACCAAGAAGATCATCAATGACGGCAACCGCGCCGTCGACGAGATGCTTGAAGGGATCCTCGCCGCGCATCCTCGCCATCTGAGGAGCTTGGACGCCAGCCCGCGCTCGATCATCGCCCGCGACGGGCCGCGGCCCGGCAAGGTTGGGCTGGTCATCGGCGGCGGCTCGGGCCATGAGCCGACCTTTCTCGGCTTCGTCGGCAAAGGACTGGCGGATGCGGCGGCAATCGGCAACGTCTTTGCCTCGCCGCCGCCGGATCCGATCCTTGAATGCGCCAAGGCGGCGAGCGGCGGCGCCGGCGTGCTGTTCATGTATGGCAACTATGCCGGCGACGTGATGAATTTCGACATGGCGGCCGAGATGGCCGCAATGGACGATATCGAAGTGCGCACCGTGCTCACCACCGATGACGTCGCCTCGGCGGCGCGCGACCAGCGGCACAAGCGCCGCGGCGTCGCCGGCAATTTCTTCATCTTCAAGGCGGCGGGCGCGGCTTGCGACCGCATGCTTTCCTTCGACGAGGTCGAGCGCATCGCGCGCAAGGCCAACGACCATACCTTCACCATGGGCGTGGCGTTGTCGCCCTGTTCGCTGCCGCAGACCCGGCGGCCGAATTTCGAGATCGGCGCCGACGAGATGGAGATCGGCATGGGCATTCATGGCGAGCCGGGCATCGCGCGTGGCAAGCTCAGGACCGCCGACGAAATCACGGACGAGATGCTGGACAAGATTTTCGCCGAGATGGCACCGAAGCGCGGCGACAAGGTCGCGGTGCTGGTCAATTCGCTCGGCTCGACACCGCTGATGGAGCTCTACATCATGAACCGGCGGATCAAGCAGCGGCTCGACGACATCGGCGTCTCCATCCACGCGACCTGGGTCGGCAACTACTGCACCTCGCTCGAAATGGCCGGCGCCTCGGTGACGCTGGAACATCTCGACGGCGAGCTGCTGACGATGCTCGACCATCCCTGCGACTGCGCCATGTTCCGCGCCGGCTGAGAGAACTGTTCATGACCGCTATCGGCACGACCGACCTGAAAAGAATGTTCGATGCGATCGCGGTGTCGATCGAGGCCGACAGGGACCGGCTCTGCCAGCTCGACGGCGTCATCGGCGACGCCGACCACGGCATTGCCATGGCGCTCGGTTTCGGCGCCGTGCGCGACGCGCTGGCATCACTCGACGCTGCGACGGCCGAGCCGACGGTGCTGCTCAACACGGCTGCGAAATCGTTCTTGAACGCCGTCGGCGCGTCATGCGGCCCGCTCTATGCGACGGCATTCATGCGCGCCGCTTCCGCCGTCAAGGGCAAGGCAAATCTGGAGGACGCCGACCTCATCGCCCTGCTCCAGGCGATGGCGCAAGGCATCAAGGATCGCGGCAAGGCGGAAGTTGGCGAAAAGACGATGGTCGATGCCTGGCAACCGGCGGCGGAAGCCGCCGCCGCCGCACACGCCGCCGGCAAGAGCTTGCCGGAAAGCCTCGCCGCCGCGCTTGCCGCTGCCGAGCGCGGCGCGGAAGCGACCAAGGACATGGTCGCCGCCAAGGGCCGCTCCTCGCGGCTTGGCGAACGCTCGCTCGGGCACATGGACCCGGGTGCGGCGTCGGCCGTGACGGTCATCGCCGCGATGCGGAACAGCTTGGCCTAAGCCCGCTTCGTCGCATCGAGCCTGTCGATCGCCTGGACGTTGCCGGCGGACGGACCCTTCTCATCGAACTCCGACGCCAGCCAGGTGTCGACGATCGCCTTGGCCAGTTCAGGGCCGATGACGCGAGCGCCCATGGTGATGATCTGCGCGTTGTTGGATTTCGCCGCGCGCTCGGCCGAATAGGTGTCGTGGGTGAGTGCCGCGCGGATGCCCGGCACCTTGTTGGCCGAGATCGAGACGCCGATGCCGGTGCCGCAGAACAGGATGCCGCGTTCATTCTCGCCGTCGACGATCGTCTGGGCGAGCTTCTGCGACAGGTCGGCATAGTAGCCGGCCTGGCTGAGATCGCTGACGGTCAGGCCGGGCTTCGTCGCCAGGTGAGCGGCGATGACATCGAGCAGCGGCTTGCCGGCGCTGTCGGCTCCGATGGCTATCTTCATGGTCGGTGTCCTTCCTTGACTGGATGCGTTTTGGGTTGGTTCAGATCGCCGCCGAGGCGCGGCTCAGGATGTCGATATAGCCTTCCGCCTGCCAGGCGGAGCGGCCGATGAAAAGACCGTCGACATTGGGCTGGCCGATCAGCTCGGCGGCATTGCCGGGATTGACGCTGCCGCCATAGAGCACCGGCGGCACGGACGGCAGCAGGCCGCCGGCCACCTTCTTGATCAGCGCCTGCTGCCTATCGGCATAATCGGAGCTGGCCGGAATGCCCTTGTCGCCGATCGCCCAGACCGGCTCATAGGCGAACAGGACTTTTGCCGCCTTCGCTTCACCTTCGAGGAATTGCAGCGCACCCTCGACCTGGCCGGTCAACACGGCATCGGCCCGCCCGCTCTCACGCTCCGCCAACGTCTCACCGACGCAGATAAGCGGCACCAGGCCGTGCTTCACCGCCGCGGCGGTCTTGAGGCCGACCGTGCGGTCAGTCTCGCCAAAATGTTCGCGCCGCTCGCTATGGCCGAGTTCGACCAGGTCGAGCCCGCAGTCGCTCAGCATCAACGGCGAGATCTCGCCGGTCCAGGCGCCGGCGTCGGCCCAATGCATGTTCTGGGCGCCGACCTTGATGCGCGTCGACGACAGCGCCTGCTTGACCTCGCGCACCGCCGTGAAAGGCGGAATGACGAAAGGTTGTATGCGGTCGTCGAAACCGGGAACGAACCCGGCCAACGCCTCGGCGAAATCCAGCGCCTCGGCCAGCGTCTTGTTCATCTTCCAGCTTGTACCGACCCAGTAAACCACGCCTACGCTCCTTGATCCTCAATCCTTGTTGGCGACCACCGTCAGCGAAACGCCGGCGGCATCCAGCACCTTGCGTATTCCAAGCTCCGGCTCGCGGCCGGTGAAGACCGTGTCGAACGCCTTCAGATCGGTCAGGAAATGCAGCGCCGTGCGGCCGAACTTGCCGTGATCGACCAGCAGATATCTGCGGCTCGCCGCCGCCATCATCAGCCGCTTGGTCTGCACCACCTCCTGGTCCTGATGGAAGGCGGACGCGCCGTGAATGGCCGAAGACGACAGGAAAGCGACGTCGGCCCGCAGCGATCTGAGCGAAGCCTCGGCGAGCAGGCCGAAAAAGCCGTGGAATTTCTTGCTGTATTGACCGCCGAGCGCGATCAAATTGATGCCGCCGGTGCCGGCCAGGTCCTGGATGACGGCCTGATTGTTGGAGATCACCGTCAGCGGCCGCAGATCGGCGAGATGCCTGGCGATGCCGCCCGCCGTCGAGCCGTCGTCGATGATCACCGTCTGGCCGGGTTCGATCATCGCCGCCGCCGCCGCTGCGAGACGCTGCTTCTCGTCGGTCGCCTGTTTCTGCCGATAGCGGAAATCGCTTTCGAAGAGACTGCTCGGCTGGATCGAGGCGCCGCCGCGCACCTTGCGCAGAAACCCGCTTTCCTCGAGCTCGTCGAGATCGCGGTGCACGGTCATCTTGGAGACGCCAAAGCGCAAGGCGAGATCGTCGACGCTCGCCGCGCCGGCGTCCACCAGAAAATCCATGATGCCTTGCCGCCTGTTATCGCTCTTCATAAAAGCCGATGTCACCGATGAGCCGCAGCTCTTTGATCGAGACCCAAGACATAACAGGTATCGTCGCAAAAATATCAGGAATTTTGTGATAATGAGATATTTTCCTGGGATATTCCTGTCGCTTTCATGGTCGCGCTGTAACAAGAATTGCTAACCGTCGCGCCGTCCGGCAGTTGCGGTTGCCCGGAAATCCGGCCAGAAGCAATGTGGGCTGGACGATGCGCGCACAGCTCGCAACCACAGGCTCGAAACCAGATACGGGAGACTATTCGTTGGCTCGCATCACACTGAGACAATTGCTCGATCACGCGGCCGAATACGGCTATGGCGTGCCGGCCTTCAACATGAACAACATGGAACAAGGCCTCGCCATCATGGAGGCGGCGGAGGAGACCAAATCACCTGTCATCCTGCAGGCGAGCCGCGGCGCGCGCGCCTATGCCAATGACGTGGTGCTGGCCAAGCTGATCGACGCGCTGGTCGAGATCCATCCCGACATCCCGGTCTGCATGCATCTCGATCACGGCAACAACGAAGCCACCTGCGTCACCGCGATCCAGTATGGCTTCACCTCGGTGATGATGGACGGTTCGCTGAAGGAAGACGGCAAGTCGCCGGCCGACTATTCCTACAATTCGGGCATCACCAAGCGCGTCGTCGACATGGCGCATTGGGGCGGCGTTTCGGTGGAGGGTGAAATCGGCGTGCTGGGCTCGCTTGAAAGCGGCGGCGGCGAACAGGAAGACGGCCACGGCGTCGAAGGCGCGATCAGCCACGACCAGCTTTTGACCGATCCGGTCCAAGCCGAACAGTTCGTGCGCGACACCCATGTCGACGCGCTGGCGGTGGCGATGGGCACCAGCCACGGCGCCTACAAATTCTCGCGCAAACCGGACGGCGCGGTTCTGGCCATGAACGTCATCGAGGAGATCCATCGCCGCCTGCCGAACATGCATCTGGTCATGCATGGCTCGTCCTCGGTGCCGGAGGACCTGCAGGAGATCATCAACAAATATGGCGGCCAGATGAAGCCAACCTGGGGCGTGCCGGTGGAAGAGATCCAGCGCGGCATCAAGCACGGCGTACGCAAGATCAACATCGACACCGACAATCGCATGGCGCTGACCGGCGCGATCCGCAAGGTGCTGACCGAGAACCCCAGCGAATTCGACCCGCGCAAATATCTGACGCCGGCGATGGCGGCGATGAGGAAGCTGTGCAAGGAGCGCTTCGAGCAATTCGGCACCGCCGGCAACGCGCCGAAGATCAAGCCGTTGCCGGTCTCGGAAATGGCCAAGCGCTACAAGTCGGGCAGCCTCGACCCGAAATTCGGCTGAGCCGGCGGCGGTCTCCGTTCAATGGCAGGAGCCGCATCGGCTCCTGCCATTTCTATCCGGCTCTCGGCAGCAGATCGGCCCTGCCCGTCTCAATGAACGGTGCCCAGTAGTCGACCGACTCACGGATCATCGCGACCACCTGATGGTCAATCGGTTCGCGCTCGCGAAACGACAATTCGAGGCAGATCTCGTTGTCGGTGCCGCCGCCGCGCCGCACCGTCTCCAGCAGCTTTTCAGGCGTGATGCGGCCGTCCTTGTTGTAGGCCGATGTGAACGGCCAATGGCCGCCCTTGTTCATCGACGACTGCTTGATATGGATGATCGGCGACCTTCTGGGAAAGGCCTCGGCCCAGGCATAGGGATCGACGTCGGCGGGGTTGCTGGAGGTGACGTCGCCATGGTCGATGTCGACCATCATCTCCAGTGGGATAGCCATGCCGGCCGCGTCGATCGCGTTCTGCAGCGCCCGGCAACTCTCGATGGTGTGGCCGAATTCACGGCCGACCGACATCGGCTCCCAGAACAGGTAGGTCAGGCCGGCTGCACGAGCATGTTCGGCGACCTCGCGCCAGCATTCGAGCGCGATGTCGAACAGCGCCGCGCGGCGGGCGGCA
Organism: Mesorhizobium sp. M0152; assembly: GCF_040322415.1. Classification (NCBI taxonomy): domain Bacteria; kingdom Pseudomonadati; phylum Pseudomonadota; class Alphaproteobacteria; order Hyphomicrobiales; family Phyllobacteriaceae; genus Mesorhizobium; species Mesorhizobium sp. M0152. The sequence goes on along the minus strand of NZ_JAMYTH010000007.1, from coordinate 126,419 downwards.
TCGTCATAGTCGCGATGGGTGAATATGGCGAACTGCGTGCCCATGCCGCCGGCGCCAAGTTCGGCCGAGATGTCGGCGAAGGTCTTGAACCAATCGATATAATAGCGGCGCACATCGGCGTCGGGATGGCCGAAATGATTGAGCCGGCCGTAGGGGCCGGTCATGCCCGAGGTCACGCGCACGCCAGTTCTGGAGAGCGCGCTGCGGAACAGGCGGATGAATTTGGCGATCGTCGCGGCCGGCCAGCCCGGGTTGACGAATTCATGCGTGAGCTGAACGTCCCTGATGCCGATATCGTAGGCGATGGTGTCGATCAGATCGTCCGGCTCGGCAAAGCGATTTACCAGCGGATTGGTGTTGAGGGAGAGCGTGAAGGCCGAGGCCGCGTTCCGCTCGGTGCTGCCGCCGGCTGGTGCCATCAGCCTGCCCTCGCCAGCCGGGCCGCGCACCAGTCCTCGAAGCCCGATCTCTCCTGGGCGGACAGATGCAGGCCGTGCTTGGTGCGCCGTTCGAGGATATCGTCCGAGGTCACCGCCCACTCGTGTTCGAAGAGGTAGTTGGCCTCGCGCTCGAAGAAGTCCTTGCCGAAGCATCGCCCCAATTCGGCAAGCGATCGGGCGTTGCCGACCACAAGACGTGTCCTGGTGCCGTAAAGCCGGCCGTAATGCTTGACCAGCGATGCCGGCATCCATGGATAGTCGCGTCCGAGGTCGCCGAGAAACTGTTCGAAGTCGGCGTTGGCGATGTCGCCGCCGGGCAGATGGGCTCTCGCCGTCCAGGGCTTGCCCATCCGCGGGAAGAAAGGCGCGATGCGGTCCAGCGCATGCTCGGCCAGTTTGCGGAAAGTGGTGATCTTGCCGCCGAAGATTGAGAGCAGCGGCGCCTGCCCGGCCGGCGCGTCGAGTTCGAAAATGTAGTCGCGGGTCACGGCGCTTGGGTTGTCGGCATTGTCATCATAGAGCGGCCTGACGCCGGAGAACGAATAAACGACATCGCTGCGCGAAAGGCCACGCTTGAAGTAGCGGTTGACCACCTTGATCAGGTACTCGATCTCGATCTCGTCCGCCGTCACGTCCTCGGGCCTGCCGTCATAGGGAATGTCGGTGGTGCCGATCAGAGCGAGGTCGTTCTGGTAGGGATTGATGAAGATGACGCGCTTGTCGCTGTTCTGGACGAGGTAGGCTTGCCTGCCCTCCCAGAATTTCGGCACCACGATGTGGCTGCCCTTGACCAGCCTGACATTGCGCCTGGAATTCTGGCCCGCGACGCGGTTGATAACGTCGTTGACCCAAGGACCGGCGGCGTTGACCAGGGCGCGTGCCTTGACCGTCGTCCTGACGCCGGTCAAGGCGTCGCGCGTCTCGATGGACCAGAGGCCGTTTTCCCGGCGGGCGGCGATGCAAGCGGTCCGCGTGAAAATCCTGGCGCCGCGCTCGCGCGCATCGAGCGCGTTGATCAGCACCAGGCGGGCATCGTCGACCCAGCAGTCGGAATACTCGAAACCACGCCGGAAAGAATCCTTGATCGGCGCGCCCTCTGGCGCGGTGCGCAGATCGAGCGTGCGGGTTGGCGGCAACCGCTTGCGGCCGCCGAGATGATCATAGAGGAACAGGCCGAGCCGCACCAGCCAAGCCGGCCGGTCGTCGGGGCTGTGCGGCAGCACGAAGCGCATCGGCCAGATGATGTGCGGCGCCGATTCCAGCAGCACCTCGCGCTCGATCAGCGCCTCGCGCACCAGGCGGAATTCGTAATATTCGAGGTAGCGCAGGCCGCCATGGACGAGTTTGCCCGACCTGGAACTGGTGCCTTCGGCAAGATCGCCCTTTTCGCACAGGATGACGGAAAGGCCCCGGCCCGCCGCATCGCGCGCGATGCCGGCGCCATTCACGCCGCCGCCGACGACGAAGAGGTCGACGATTTCGGTGCCGCCGCTCATCCCGCCATGGCCTCGATGCCGGATTTGTATGTCATGACCGCCGTTCTCAGCAGGGATTGACCGGTGGCAGACCGGCGATGTAGCGGCGGACTTCCTCAGCCGCCTGCTCGGCGGCATAGGTCACGGTGCGCACCGAGGCACCGGCGATATGCGGTGTCAGCGTCACGTTGGGAAGCTGCAGCAAGGGCCACTCGGCAGGCACCGGCTCGACCGCGAACGTCTCCAGCATCGCGCTGGCGATCTGCCCCGAAACAAGTGCGTCGTAAAGCGCGTCATAGTCGACCAACGGTCCGCGCGCCGTGTTGACGAAAATCACGCCCGGTTTCATCCGCCCGATCGTCTCTTTGCCGATCAGGCCGCGCGTCTCCTCGGTCACCCGCGAATGCAGCGTGACCACATCGGAACGGGACAGGAGTTCGTCCAGCGCCACCAGTTCGACGCCGGCATTGCGGTCGTCGGCGCTCAACTGCACATAGGGATCGCAAACGAGAACGTGGCAGCCGAAGGCACGCAGCAGCCGGACGACCTTGGTTCCGATATTGCCGTAGCCGACCACGCCGACGGTCATTTCGCCGAGTTCGCGGCCTGTGCGGTCCGCGCGGTAAAGATCGCCGCGCCATTCTCCCTTGCGCAAGGCTTCGTGGCCGACCCGGATCAACCGCGTCTCGGCCAATATGGCGCCGATTGTGAATTCGGCCACGGCGGTCGCGTTGCGGCCGGGCACGTTGACGACGGTGATGCCATGCGCCTTGGCCGCACCCATGTCGATGTTGATCGGACCGCCACGCGACACCGCGACCAGCTTCAGCGCCGGCAAGCGCCGCATCATGCCTTCCGACATGGGCGCAAGCTGGGTGACGAGGATTTCGGCGTCGCCAATGAACTCGACGATCTCGTCAGGATGGCCGAAATACTCCTTGATCTTGTCGAGGCCGAGCGCCGGATTGCCGAATTCCATCGGTTCGTCGGGCCATGCCGTCTGCAAGGTGCGGATATCGAGGCCGCCGCTCACGGCCATCTCGATTTTGGCCTGGAACACCTCCGGAAGCATGAAACGGTCGCCGATGATCGCTATCTTCTTATGCATGCTCGACTTCTCAACTAGCTTGGGATGCAGCCATCGCGCGCCACACCGGCCGCAACGCCTGGTGCGCCAACATGTACGACGGGATCATCTTGTCGTAGATCGCCGCGAGGCTACGGTCGCTCGGCTCTGCCTCGCCGAGCAGGGGCGTCACCCACTCGCCGACGCACTCGTCCATGGAGCCGTACTGGCCGACGCTGACCGCGGCGATCATCGCCGCTCCCGCGGCACCGGCCTCCTCGCGCTCGCTGATGCGAATGTCGGCACCCAAAGCGGCACCAAGGATCCTGCGCAGCGCCGGGCTTCTGGCGGCGCCGCCGGTCACGCGAACTTCGCGCGGCAGCGGCCCCATGGCGGCGTAGCAATCGCGCGCCGCGAACGCCAAGCCTTCGAAGACGGCGCGAACGAGATCGGCATAGCCGTGCCGGGATGAAATGCCGATAAATCCCGCCCTGGCATTGGCGTCGACGAACGGCCCGCGCTCGCCGGCCTCCGAGACGTAGGGCTGGTAGAGCAGCGAAGCCGGCCGCGAGGCCTCTATCCAGGCATCGACCAGGGCGATCATCTCGCCATTGCTGCGGGTGATGCCTTGCGAGGCCAGAATACCGGAGGCCAGGCCAAGGACCCAGTCGATATTGAGCGTCGCAGCCATGTTCGACTGCATCTGCGCAAACACGCCGGGCGCCGGCATCGCCATGGTGTAACCGGTCGCGGCCTCGTTCAGTTGCACGTCGTCGGGGGTCTCGGCCAGCCGCATATGCATGCCGGTGGAACCGATGATGGAGCAGCCGGGCTTGCGCTTGCGGTCCAGCAGGCCGGCGCCGAGCGCGGTGCAGACGACGTCGACATAGCCAAGCACCACCGGGGTGCCGGCAAGCATTCCGGTCGCGTCGGCCGCCGCCTGCGACAGCCCGGCGCTTTGCCTGGTGCCGTCGACGATCGGCGGCAGCAGATGCCTGAGATCGGCGACGTCGAGCACGTCGAGCACGTCGTCGCTGTAGTCACGGGTGCGGAAATCACCGAAGGTGAAGGTTCCCTCGGACGGGTCGGTGGCGCGTTCGCCGGTCAGCTTGAAATAGAGCCAGTCCTTGCAGTGGAACGCCGTCGCCGCCTTGCCGAGCATTTCGGGCATGTTGCGCTTCATGAACACGAACTGCGAGCCCTGCTGGCAGGCGGCGAGCCCGCTGCCGGTCTTTTCGAAGCGCAGCCTGTCCTCCGGCCGCGCGCGGATCTCCTCGACCACGCCGGCGGCGCGCGCGTCGAGCCACAACCAGCCCTTGGCCACCGGTTCGCCCTTGCCGTCGATCAGCCAGGTGCCGTCGCCTTGCCCGGTCACGGCGATGGCGATGGTACGGCGCGCGAGATCGGGAACCTTGTCGGCGAGCTGGCGCAAGGTCGTCGCCGCATCGGCCCATGTGCGCGTCAGATCCTGTTCGGCGCCGCCCCCCGGCATCGTCTCGTAGTGGTTGGGCAGCGCGGCGGCGGCGATCTGCCGGCCCGCCGTGTCGAAGGCGATGGACTTGATGACGGAGGTGCCGGCATCGATGCCGATCAGTATGTCACCCATCACGCGAGCTCCATGCCGTGCGAGATGGCCTCGCCGCTCGCCTGGTCGAAGACGTGCAGGTTCTTCGGGTCGATGCTGACGTTGATCGGCGCACCCAGATCCAGGCGGGTACGGTCATGTTCGACCAGGACCAGCGAGCCGCCGGCAAAGTCCGCCGCTATATGGGTCTGGTCGCCGAGCCATTGATTGGCCGAGACCCTGGCGGGAACCCCCTCCTTCGAGCGCCGCACCGCGTAGGGCCTGATGCCGATGACCACCCGTTCGCGGCTGAGCAACTGGTCGCGGACCGGGCCGCTGAAAGCGTCCTTGTCGTAGTCTAACGACAGCCCATCGGGCAGCCGCAGACTGATGCGTCCGGCGGCGGTCCCGACATAGGCCTCGAAGACATTCATCGGCGGCTCGCCGACAAAGGTGCCGGTGAACAGGTTCGCCGGGCGCTCCTTGATCCTGTCTGGCGTATCGAACTGCTGCAGCACGCCGCCCTCCATCACCGCGATGCGGTCGGCAAGCGCATTGGCCTCGGTCTGGTCGTGGGTGACCAGGATCGCGGTCAGGCCGCGCTCCTTGATGAAGTGCTTGATGCGGCCGCGCAGCACGGCGCGAAGCTGCGGTTCGAGCTGGCCCATCGGCTCATCCAGCAGATGCAGATCCGCCTCCCGGATGAGCGCCCGGCCGAGGCTGGCGCGCTGCTGCTGGCCGCCGGAAATGGAGCTGGGATAGCGCTCCAGTATGTCCTCGATCTCGAGCAATTTGGCGATATTGGCAACCTTGGCATCGACCTCGCTCCTCGGCAGCCTTGCCGCCTTCAGCGCAAAGGCCATGTTCTCGCGCACGGTCAGCGGCGGATAGAGCGAATAGCCTTCGAACGCCATCGCCACGTTGCGCCTGACCGGCGGCAGCGTGTGGACCTGGCGGCCGGCGACCGAGATCGCGCCGCGCGACACCTCTTCGAAGCCCGCGATCATGCGCAGCGTCGAGGTCTTGCCGCAGCCCGACGAGCCAAGCAGGGCGACGATCTCGCCCTTGCCGATCTCCATCGTCAGCTTCTGGACGGCGTGAACGCCCCGGTCGATCGGGCCATAGAACTTGTCGACGCCGGAAATCGTGAGTGCGCTCGGGCTCATGCCGCTTCTCCGCTGCGCAAATTGACGACATTCTTGGAGCCGAGCCGCTCACCACTGGCGCGATCGAACAACAGGGCGCTCTTGCCGTCGACGGCGATATGCGCCTTGCCCTCGCTGCGGCCCGGCGTTCCGGCCGGGCGCGAGACCAGGATCTCGCGGCCGCGCACGGTGCGCACCAGCGTCACGATCTTTTCGTTGAGAGGCGTCTCGGCCTCGACCGTCACCGGAATGGCGCCGGAGACGTTCTCCTCGACGAAGCTCAGCGCTTCAGGCCGCAGGCCGATCACGCAATCATGGCCGACCGCCGTCTCATAGGCACCGGCCAGATAGACTTGGACATTGGACAGGCCGACATAGATGCCCTTGGCGTCACGCGACGGCTTGACGTCGAGCAGGTTAATGGTGGGGTCGCCGAAAAGCCTCGCAATCTCGATATTGGCCGGTTCGCGATAGATCTGCTCGGGCGTGCCGAGTTGCTTGATGACGCCTTGCGACATCACCGCGATACGGTCGCCGAGCGCCATCGCTTCCTTGTAGTCCTGCGTGACGTAGACGACGGTGGCGCCGCGATCGGCGAGCAGCCGCGGCAGTTCCAGCCGCATCTCGAAACGCAGCTTGGCGTCGACGTTACGCAGGGGATCGTCGAGCAAGAGAAGCGGCGGCGAGCCGACCAAAGCGCGGGCAAGCGCGGTGCGCTGCTTCTGGCCGTTGGAGAGCGCGCGCGGCTTATGGGAGAGCACATGGGCGATCTTCAACAGCTTGGCGACGCTCTCGACGCCGGCCTTGATCGCGCTCTGCGACGAACGCCGGGCCTCCAGCGGTGTTGCGATATTGTCGAACGCGCTCATATGCGGAAACAGCGCGAAATTCTGGAACGCCATGCCGACACCGCGGAATTCCGCGTCGACATCGGTCATGTCGTCGCCGCCAATGAGGATCCTGCCTTCGTCCGGATCGATGACGCCGGCAACCAACCGTAGCAGCACCGTCTTTCCGGCGCCGGATGGCCCGAACAGCACGAGGGTTTCGCCATCCGCGACGGTCAGCGACAAATTGTCGACGACAGTCTGGCTTTTGTAGCGCTTGACGATTTTTCTGAGTTCGAGGCTGGCCATTTCTATCCTTTCACCGCGCCGAGTGACAGGCCTTCGACCAGGTAGCGCTGCGCATAGAGGGCGAGCGCCAGCGTCGGCGTGATCGACAGGACGATGGCCGCCGAAATCTGGCCGTACTGGATGCCTGAGGAGGTGATGAAGGCGAGCGCGCCGACTGTCACCGGCTGCTTGTCGGCCGAGGCCAGCACCAGTGCGAAGACGAAATTGTTCCAGGCGAAGATGAAGGCGAGCAGGCCGGCGGCGGCGATGCCGGGGCCGGCAAGCGGAAGCGCGATCTTGCGGAAAGTGGCGAACCATGAGTGGCCGCCGATGCGATAGGCATATTCGATATCGGCGGGAATATCCTCGAAATAGCCACGCACGATCCACAGGATCAGCGGCAGACAGATCAGCTGGTAGACCCAGATCAGCCCGATATAGGTGTTCGCCAATCCAAGCTTCTGGAAATAAAGCGTGAGCGGCAGGAGCACCAGCAGCGCCGGCGCAAATCTGAACGACAGCAGCGTGAAGGCGATGTCCTCCGAGCCGCGGAACTTGTGCCGCGCGAAGGCATAGGCCGCCGGAACGCCGAGCAGCAGCGAGACGGCGACCGAAGTCACCGACAGGAACACCGAATTCCAGAGATTGCGCATGAAGGCGATATCAAGCGTGCCGGCGGCGGTCATCAGCTTGCCGGTGATCAGCGCGGTATAGTTGGCGAGCGTCGGCTCGAAGACCAGCTGCGGAGGAATGCGCAGGATGGTCTCGTTGGTCTGGAACGACATCATGAAGATCCAGACGATCGGGAACATGAAGAAGATCACGACCAGCGTGAGCGCCACGCCGCGCAAGATGCGTTCCAGCAAGGACGTATGTTCCATTGCCGCCTCCTATGCCTGGCCGCGGGCGCGTTCGCGCAACCGCAGCCAATTCTTGATGAAGATATTGGAAAGGAAATAGGTGATCGCCCACAGGATGATCATCAGCGCCGCCGAGCGTCCGACATTGGTCGACTGGAAGAAGTTGAGATAGGCCTCGACCTGGAACACGGTCAGCGTGTCGCCCGGCCCTCCTTGAGTCATCGCATAGATGATGTCGAACTGCTGGATCGAGTCCAGCAGGCGGAACAGCGTCGCCGTCAATATGTAGGGCATCAGCATTGGCAAAGTGATGCGGAAGAACACGAAGCTCCTCGGCACGCCATCGAGTGCGGCGGCTTCGAAGGGCTGCGTCGGCAGGCTGCGCAGGCCGGCGAGCAGCAGGATCATGATGAAGGGCGTGTAGACCCAGATGTCGACCAGCACCACGGTGAACAGGGCGGTCGACGGCGACGACGCCCAGCGGAAATCCTGCAGGCCGATCAAGCTCGCGAGATAGCTCAGTACGCCGAAACCGGGATTGGTCATCAGCTTCCACATGAGGGCCGCGAGCGCCGGCGCCGTCATCAGCGGCATCAAAAGCATGATCGAGATGAAATTGTTCAGCGTCGAGCGCTTCTGCAGCAGCAAGGCGATGGCGAGGCCGAGAAGCAGTTCCAGCACGACGGTCGTGCCCGCATAGAGCAGCGAGATCTTGAGCGTGTTCCAGAACTTCGGATCGGTGAAGAAGGAGATGTAATTGTCGCCCCAGTTGAACTGCCGCGCCCAGGGCTGGCTCAGCCGGTAGCGCTGGAACGAATAGACGACCGAGGTCAGGAACGGGATCAGGATGCCGATGCAGACGAGCAAGGCCGGCAGGCTGAGCACATAGGGCAACACCCTCTTGCTGATCCTGAAGCCGGACGGCTTGGCCCTGTGTGTTGTTGTTGCAGTCATGCGCTGCTCCGTTATCCCTGTTATCGCGCCCCTGCCGGCCGCCCAAGGGAGCCGGGCGGCCGGTGGGCGACGTGACGGCAGCCTCGCGGCGCCGCATCGCAGACGTGAAATGCTGGTCGGGACTGGCCCGCGGGAGCGAGCCAGCCCCGGGCATCGGCCTAGCCGAGGCCGGCTTCCTTGAGCTGGCCATTGATGCTCTCGGCCAGCTTGTCGAGACCCTCGTCGACCGGCACTTCCTTGGCCACCATCTTCTGCAGCGTCGCCGCCCATTCGGTGGTGAGATCGAAGAACAGCGGCTGCGCGGTGAACTTGATGCTGGCGCCCGGCGCCGAGGCGTCGAACATCTCGACATAACCGGGATAGCTCTTGTTCAGCTTCTCGCGGAACGTCTCATCCTTCCAGACCGACTGGCGGACCGGATTGACGAAGTCCATCTTGGTGGCGCCGAACAGCGCATGCTCGGGTCCGGAGGCCCACTGCATGAAGTACCATGTGGCGTCCTTGTCCTTGGAGAAGTTGGACATCGCCAGCGACCAGATCCAGATGTTCGGCGTTGGCGCCTTGGCCTCCGGGTTGGCCTTGAAGGCGGCGAAGGCAAGCTTGCCGGCCATCTTGTTGTCGCCGCCATTCATGAAGTAACCGAGGATATCGGCGTCGAAGATCATCGCCGAGGCACCGGCGCCGAGGTCGGTGCCGACCTGGTACCAGGTGTAGGTCGACCAGTCCTTTGGGCCGCTCTCCTGGATCATCTGCACCCATTGCTTGTGGAAAGCCTTGGACTGGGCGGTGTTCATGGCGGCCGACAATTTGCCGTCGGCCGACACGTTCAGGTCCTTCTGGTCGAAATTGGCGTAGGCCGACAGGAAACCCGGATGGATCGTCGCCCAGGAGCGCGAACCGCGCACGCCAATGCCGTAGACGCCGCCACCGACATCCTTGGTGAGCTTGGCGGCCGCGGCCACCATCTCGTCCATATTGCCGGGAACCTTGACGCCCGCCTTGTCGAACATCGCCCTGTTGTAGGTGATGTTATTCTGTTCGAAGCCCCACGGAATGCACCATTGCTTGGCGTCTTCGGAGCCCAGCGCGCCGCCAGGGGTGCCGTTCCAGGCGCAGGAATTCTTGACGCCGGGCAGGAAGTCGTCCCAGGCATAGTTCGGGTTGGTCTTGGCCGGATCCTTGATCCACTCGTTGAGGTCGGTGATCCAGCCGGCTGGGCCGTAGGTCCAGGTCATGTAGGCGCCGGTCATGAAGGCATCGTATTCGGGCGAGCTTGCCGACAATGCGGCCGTGACCTTGTCGAAGTAGACGTCCTCCGGGAACACGTCGTAGACGACATTCATGCCGGTCAACTGCTTGAAGTTTTCCAGGTTGGCGATCATCGCATCCGCATAGGGATGCTTGTTAAGCAGGAGCTTGATGGTCTTGCCCTGGTGCGCCTTCCAGTCGAAGTCGGCGGCCAGCGCCTGGGTCTGCCCAAGATTGAGCAGCGTACCGGCGGTGCCGGCGGCAAGGCCCATTGCGCCAAGTCCCTTGATCAGCCCGCGACGGTCTACTTGTCCGCGCAGGAAGGCACCGATGAGGTCTTTCTCTTTCTCATGCATTTCGTCTTCTCCTCCACTGGGTAGTTTCAACAGAACGGTTGCCGGCTACCCGACCGGCGTCTCCTCCACGAGCGATCGCGCCGACCGCTCGTCGGTTATCAGGCCCTTGAGATAGCGACCTTCCAGCACCGACTTGATGGCACGAACCTTGACCTTGCCGCCGGCGACGGCGACGATGCGGCGGCTGCTGATGTCCTCGCGGATCAACGCCAGCGCCCGGCTGGAAACCGTCGTCGCCACCGCGTTGCCGGCTTCGTCGAAGAAATGGCCGAGCAATTCGCCGACGCCGCCATTGCGGCGGATCTCCTCCATCTCGCCCTTTTCGATCATGCCGGTTGCAACCAGCGACGCTTCGCGCTCGGCGGTACCGATACCGGCAAACAAAAGGTCGGCGGACCTGGCGAGATCGAAGACCTCGCTGATGCCTTTCTGCCCAAGCAGCACGATCCGGTCCTCCGCCGTGTTGGCGAACATCGGCACCGGCATCACATAGGCTTCGGCGCCGGTGCGCTCGGCGAGGCGATGGATGACGTCATGCGGATTGGCCGAGAATTTCCGCGTCAGGCCGCCGAGCAGCGAGACGAAGCGGATCCTGTCCGTCGAGGTGCGCGGCAGATATTCCACGCACGCGGCCAGCGTGCGGCCATGGCCGACGCCGATCAGCGCCTCTTCGCCGCGTTCGATCTCGCGCTTGAGGAACTGCGCGCCGGCAATGCCGAGCGCCTTGAGCGGCAGATCCTCGGAATCGAAATCGGGAACCACCTCGCAGTATTCGAGACCGTAACGGCGGGACAGTTCGTCCTCGAGTTCGACGCATTCGGAGACTTCGCCGTCGATGTAGACCTTCACCAGTCCTTCCTGGTTGGCCTTGGTGATGAGGCGGTGGGCCTTGAGACTGGTCAGCCCCAGCCGCTTGGCGACCTCGGACTGGGTCATGCCGCCGGCATAATGAAGCCATGCGGCACGCGCCGCCATACTGGTTTCATCGTCGCGCAGCAGGCCGTTGCCGAACCCTACCATTTCCATCCCATGATATTTTTATCAGTTGCTGCAAAATTTTTCACAAGGCGCCGCCGGAGTCAAGCGTCGCTTGTTCAAATCGTTTGCCTCGCCGTTGGTGAGTTGTGCGGGCATTTCGCCGGCACCATGCGGCAAAGAGGGGTTCTTACGTCGTTGTGCTGACTCCGGTGCCGCGTTTCGCCGCCTGCTGATCGACATGCCAATCTCGGTCCAACCAGTCGGTAGCGGTTGCGCAGCACTTGGCCGCAAGGAACAATCGGCGCCGAGCGGTGTTGAAATTCCTGGGGAACAATGGAGAGCGCGGAGCACAGGCGCCGCCCTGATGGAACGATGTTCGATCCGCTTTGCTGCGAAATGCCGCTTCATCCGACCTGGCCCGATCTTCTTGTACGCCTCCTGCTGACGCTGCTGGCAGGTTCTCTCATTGGCCTGAACAGGGAAGCGCGCGGTCACACCGCCGGGCTTCGGACGACCATCCTGGTCGGCCTCGCAGCGGCGGTTGCCATGATCCAGGCCAATATGCTGCTCGATGTGACGGGCAAAGGTCCGGATGCCTTTTCCCGCATGGACGTGCTGCGTTTTCCGCTTGGCATTCTGACCGGCGTCGGGTTCATCGGCGGCGGCGCCATCCTTCGGCGCGGCGATCTCGTGACCGGCGTCACTACCGCAGCCACGATGTGGATCATGACGATGATCGGGCTTGCGTTTGGCGGCGGCCAGTTCAGCCTCGGCGGGATGGCAACGCTACTGACCTTGGTAACGCTTCAGGCATTGAAATGGGTCGACCTCAAGATCCCGCGCAACCACCATGCGATCCTGTCAGTCTCCTGGGCGACAGCATCCCCACCCGACCTTCAAAAGATGGTGCGGCCGCTCGGCTATGAAGCGCGTTTTTCCAGCATGCAGCATGACACCGGCCGCGACCGCTTCGTCTACTCGTTCCATCTCCAGTGGAAGCAGCCCGATGCGGTTGAACCATCAACGGAGGTCCTGTCGCTGGTTGCGCGGCAATGCGAGGTCGAGCGATTCGAGCAGATCGGCGAGAAAGTGTCCTGACTGGCCGGCATTACGTCGCCGATGACGGCACTGCCAACCAAAGGGTGCCGCAGCCGCGGTTCAGCCCGGATGCGACGCAGGGCACGCAAAGCCGCGCCTGCTTTGCTTCGCGGGGCCAAGCGAGGCGAAGGCAAGCGGCCGGCATGCCGGATAGAAGACCAGCCGTGCATCGGACCGGTCACCTCGCGTGAAGGCGTTCGACCGGCGGTCGGCCGAATCCATGCAGGTGTCTGGCGATCTCTTCCCATGGGAGTTCAGGTCCAGCCTGGCATGCGCTGGCCACGGGCACGAAAGCCCTGAATAACAACGAGAAGCGTCACCTGGCGCCACGCAGAAACTCGATCACCATCGCCGCCGTCCAGGTGAAACGGCCGCCGCCCAAGGGGTCGCCGGTGAGCGGATCATAGTATTCGGCAAAGCCGCTTTCACGGATGAGATCGAGGCTCGACTGGGTGATGCGCCGCGCCGCGCCGCCATGGCCGGCGGCGGCAAGGCCGTCTGATATCATGTAGTTGACCACCAGCCAGACCGGACCGCGCCAGTAGCGCTTGGCGTCGAAACGCGGATCGTCGGGATCATGCGACGGCACGACGTAACGCCCCTTGCCGACGAGACGCTCGACGGTTGCGGCGATCACCATGGCACGACTTTCCGGGATGGCCGCGAAAGCCGGCAGGATGCCGCCGACGGAAGCGCTGTCGACCAACTCGCCGGCGATCCGGTCGAAACAGAGATACTGGCCGCGCGCATCGCTCCACAGCCGCTCCATCGCCGCCAGGCCCTTTTCAGCGCGAGCACGATTGGCCTCGGCTATCTCCCTCTCACCCAGCGCTTCGGCGAGATCGGCAAGGTCGGCCGAGGCGCGGATCAGGATGGCGTTGAAGCCGGGATCGACGACCTGGAATGGCGAGGCGTCGTGCAGCCTGACATTGTCCCAGCCAAGTCCGCGAAAATGCTGCACCAGCCAGATGTAGCGGTCATACTGCGCCTGGGTCGGGCGATGCGCCGGATCGGCGTGCAAGGTGTCCCGGCGCGTGTAGGGCTCGACACCCTCGGTCGGCACGCGCTCGAAGGCATCGTCCCAGTCGATGGAATTGTCGCGGCCGGACTCCCAGGGATGGATGATGGCGACCAGCCCCTCGCCCCTGGGATCGCGGTTCTCGTAGAACCAGCGATGCCAGGCATCGATCTTCCGCAGCAGCGCGCGGGTCCGCTCCGCAGCCAATTTCTTGTCCCTGGCGCGGTCGAACAGGCGGCGCGCGGCAAAGCCGGCGACGGCCGGCTGGGTGATGCCGGAAGTGGCCGTCGGGCGATCGGTTCGCCACACCTCGGGCCCAGGAAAATAGCTGTCGTTCCAGACATGAAAGACGATGTGCGGCACCATGCCGTCCGGCCACTGGTGCGCGAACAATGTCTCGATCTCGGTCCAGGCGCGTGCCTCGTCATAATGCGCAAGACCGAGCGCGGTGAGACAGGAATCCCAATTCCATTGAAACGGGTAAAGGCCCTTCGTCGGGATGGTGTAGTCGCCTTGGTCGTTCTCCCTGAGCACCTCGACGGCGCGGGCGATGATGTCACTTGTGGCAGTCATGGGCGTTCGGAGCTTTCGGCATCAAAGGGCATTGGTGGTTTCGGGATCGAACCAGCGGATGCGGTCGGGCTTGGGCGCCAAGCGCAGTGAATCACCGACCTGGACGCTGGCGTTCGAGTCCAGGATGGCGCGGAACAGGCCGCCTTCGACATCGCAAGTGACCAGCGTGTGCGGCCCGAGCGGCTCGATGACGCGCACGGTGGCGGACAGGCCCTCGGCGCCGGCGTCCACGTCCTCGGGGCGGATGGCGAATTCCAGCTTCGATCCGTCTGACTTGGGGCCGGGCAGCGTCATCCCGGCGACGCTCCAGCTACCGTTCGCGGCCTTGGTCGCGGCCAAGAAATTCATCGGCGGATTGCCGATGAAGGAGCCGACGAAGCGCGCGGCGGGATTGCGGTAGACCTCGACCGGCGAGGCTGCCTGGACGATGCGGCCCTGATGCATGACGGCGATGCGATCGGCAAGGCTCATCGCCTCGACCTGGTCATGGGTGACGTAGATGGTCGTGGTCTTCGAGGCGGCGAGCACGCCCTTGAGTTCGGCGCGCATTTCCAGCCGCAGCAGCGCGTCGAGGTTCGACAAGGGCTCGTCCATCAGGATGACGTCGGGCTCCATGGCGAGCGCGCGGGCGACGGCGACACGCTGGCGCTGGCCACCGGAAAGCTGACCGGAATAGCGCTTCAAGAGCTGCTCGATATGCATCAGCTCGGCGGTGCGGTGGACGCGGCGCTCGACGTCCTGCTGCGGCAGCTTCTTCATGCGCAGGCCGAAGGCGATGTTCTCGAACACGGTCAGATGTGGAAAGACGGCATAGTTCTGGAACACCATGGCGATGCCGCGGTCGCGCGGCGGCAGATGGTCGACGCGGCGGCCGCCGATCCAGACCTCGCCCTGGCTCGGCGTCTCCAGGCCGGCGACGATCCTGAGCAGCGTGGTCTTGCCGCAGCCAGAGGCACCGAGCAGGACCATGAATTCCTGGTCTGATATTGTGAGGTCGACCTGATGCAGCGCGGTGAAGCCGCCGAAGCGCTTGGTCACGCCCTTGATTGCGATTTCAGCCATGGGCCGTCTCCGTGTCGCGTGTCATCGGTTGGCGATCCCCCACATGGCGAACAGGTACTTTCGAACGGCGAAGATGAAGATCAGCGCCGGCACGACCAGCGCGGCGCCGCCGGCGAATTTGAGATAGAGCGGCGATTCACCAAGGCTCTGCAAAAGGAAGGCGGTGAGCGTGCGGTTCTCGATGGTGAGCACGGCGGCGGCGAACACCTCGTTCCAGGAGATGGTGAAGGCAAATACCGCCGAGGCGGCGATGCCGGGCAGCGCCAGCGGCAGGATCACCTTGCGAAACGCCTGCCAGCGCGTGCAGCCGAGCGTCCATGCCGCTTCCTCGAGCTCGACCGGAATGCCGGAGAAGAGCGAGAAGGTGATCAGCACGGCGAACGGCAGCGCCAGCGTGGTGTGGACCAGCGCCAGCCCGATGGCGGTGTCGTCGAGGCCGGTGCGGATGAACATCACCGCCAGCGGCAACGCCAGCAGCGGCAGCGGGAAAGCCCGGGTCATCAGCACCAGGAAGCGGAAGCTTTCCTTGCCCGGAAAATCGAAGCGCGACAAGGCGTAGCCGGCGGGCGCGCCGAAGCCGATGGCGAGGATCATCGTCAGCGTGGCGACGAGCACCGAGTTCCACAGCGCCCGTGCGACACCGGCGAAATTGATGAAGAAGGAGAGGCTACCGAGATCGAAGGACGGAAAGAAGCGTTTGGGGAACGCGGTGACCTCACCCGGCGACGACAGCGCATTGACGATCAGGAGATAGATCGGCAGCAGCACCCAGACGCAAAGCAGGATGGCGGTGGCGATCAGCAGCCAGCCTCCGGCGTTGCGTGCATCCACGCCCGCATCGGTGGTCACGGCAGCCGGCGCTTCGGCGACGGCGCTCATATCCGTGCCTCCTTTGGCACGCGCAGCACCCTAAGGAAGAACAAAGTGAAACCGATCGAGATGGCGAGAATGAGCAGCGCCGAGGCGGCGGCGACATTGCGGTCCTGCAGCATGAACTGCCAGTTATAGGTCTCGCCCATCAGCACCGGCAGATTGGTACCGCCAAGCGCGGCAACCACGGCGAAGACCTCGAAGGCAAGGATGACGCGCAGGATGATTGCCGTTTGCAGGCTGGGGCGAAGCAAAGGCAGTGTGATGCGCACAAAGCGCTGCCACGGGCTTGCCCCGAACACTTCCGCCGCCTCGTAATATTCCTTGGGGATCAAGCCCATGCCGGCGACGATAATGACCATCATGATCGCGGTAGCCCGCCAGATCTCGGCCAATGCCACGGCAATGAAGATGGTCAGCTTGCTCTGGTAACCCAGGAACATGATCGGCCTGTCGACGACGCCCAAGCTGGAAAGCAGCGTGTTGAGAAAGCCGGACTGATCGAAGATGGCGAGCCAGATCAGGCCGGCGGCGAGGTCGGAAATGCCGAGCGGGATGGCGAAGATGTAAAGGGCGGCACTGCGCCCGGTCTCCAGTCGCGACACCACGCTTGCCATCAACAGGGCCATGGTGAGCTGGATCGGCACCACAATGGCCGCCAGCAGCAGCGTGTTGCGGACGGTGGCGGGGAATTTCCAGCTGCCGGCCATTGTGCGGAAATTGTCGAGCGTGAAGGCGCCGTCGCGGGTCACCGCCTCGAAGGCGACCAGCGCGAACGGATAGAGGAAGAAGATGCAGAGGAACAACGTCGCCGGCATCAGCAGCAGATAGGGCAGAGCCTTGCCATGCATGTTGGTGTCCTTTGCGATGCCGGGGCCGAGTGCCGCGGTCTGGGCGCCCCGCGCCCAAAAAACACCCGGGGCCCCCAAGGGGGGGTTGCCGGTGGGGGCCGAGTTAACCCGGCAAGCGCCCTGGGATGGTTTGTCGGGTGCCCAGCACGGCGCCTTCGCCTGGTCGATGATCGCCTTGAGCGCCGTCGCCTCTTCGCCAAGCACGCCATGCACGTCCTCGCCGCCGAGAACGATGCGCTCGAAACTGTCGGTGTAGATCTGGTTGAATTTGCCGTCGAGGTCGCCGAGCCCCATCGGCAGCAGCGCCGGCAGCGCGTCGGGAGCGCCGGTCATGGTGGCGATCGCCGGGCCGAAGGCCTTGACCGAGGCCGGCATGTCGTCGGGCAGCTTGACGTCGACGACGGGGAAGAAATTGGTCGCCTTCAATGCGGCGATCTGGGTCTCGGGCTTCAGCATGTAGGCGACCACCGCCTTGGCCTTGTCGATATCAGGCGAGGTCTTCGGAATGGCGACGCCGGCCACCACGGGCATGAAGCCACGACCGGCTGGACCGGCCGGCGCCGGGAAAGCGACGAAATCGTCCGGCTTCTTGTTGAAGGCGTCGGCGAGCCGCGCCACGTGATCGAACGCCACCCAGACTTCACCGGTCAAGAGCGGCTCCTGCATGAACGCGTAGTTGGTCGAGTTCGGGTTGGTGTACTGCCAAAGCTCCTTGAACTTGTTCCACGCCGTCTCGGCTTCAGGCGAGCGGAACTTCGTGACCATCGAACCGGTGTAGGAGGGATAAAGGAAGCCCTCGAAGAAGCGATGCTTCAGCCCTTTGGGACCGGCGGGAAAGCCGAATTTCGGCGAGCCGGTCTTTTCGGCGATATTCTTCGACCATTCGATCAGCTGGTCATAGGTGATGGTGTTGAGATCGACGCCGGCCGGCAGATATTGCAGCGCCTGCTTGTTTGCCGCCATCAGGTAGGTGGCCTGCATCCATGGTATGTATTTCTGCTCGCCAGTGCCGAGCATGCCAAGCTTCTTGTACGCATCGTTGACCTTGACGCCGCCGACATCGACGCCGGACAGATCGACAAGGTTCGCGCCGATGCTGGAGAAGTCGCCATGCAGGCCACCAAGCACGCCGATCGTGCCCGAGCCGGCCTGCAGCTCGGCCTGCAAGCGGGTAAGCCAGGGGCCGGCCTCGGCGACTTGATAGTCGACCGCGCCATCAAACCCCTTCAGCACCTCCTCGCGCATCTTCTGCGTTTCCTCGACCGGGCGCGCCTGCGTCGACCAGAACAATACCTGCTGGGTCCGCGCGCTGCCGGTGGCGACCGACAGGGCCAGCACAACGCCAGCCAGTGTCTTCAACGCTTTCATCATGGTCTTCCTCCCTGGATAGGCGCCGTCGCTGCGGCGTCAGTTGCTTGCCTGCGGTGCGGGTCCATGGCTTGCCCGGGCAACGAGTGTCGGCCGGACCAGCCGCGTCAGCGGTGTCACGGGCCGGTCGGCGATGATTGTGAGCAGCATGTCGGCGATCTCGCGCGCGCACTGGCGGATAGAGGCATCGAAAGTGGTGAGGCCCGGCGGCGCATAGGCCGATGCGGCGATGTTGTCGAAACCGATGACGGAGAGATCGCGCGGCACGGTCAGGCCGGCGCGGGCGGCCTCCTCCATCACGGTCAGCGCCAGTTCGTCGAACAGGGCGACGACCGCCGTCGGCCTGTCGGGCCCTTGCAGCATCCTGTTGACGGCTTCGATGCGCGCCTCCTGGTCGAAGCGCGGCGCCGTCACCACGTCGAGCCGCACCGATGGATCGCCGCGCCGGGCGATGGCCGCAGCGAGACCGTCCTGCCGCAGATGGCGAAAGGTCATCGGTTCCGAGATCGTCATCAGGCCGAAATGGCGGTGTCCAAGATCGTAGAGCATGTCGAAAGCCTCGCCGAAGGCGTGTGCGCCATCGGTGTCGAGCCAGTTGTAGTCGAAGTCGGCGTCGAGTAGCCGGCCGTGCGCGACGAACGGAAATCCGCGCCTGTTGAGATAGGCGAGGCGCTCATCGGTCTCGGCTATACGCGTGACGACGACGCCATCGGCGCGTCCGGATTCGACGACATGGCGCAGCACCGACAGCTCGGAATGGCCAAGCGCGGCGGTGGCAAGGATAAGGTCGGCGCCATGTGACACCAGCCCTTCGCCGAGCCCGGTAACGAACTCACCGAGAAAGGAATCGACCAGGTTGGGGCCGCGTATCGGCAGCACCAGGCCGACGAAACCGCTGCGGCCGGAGACCAGCGTGCGCGCCGCCGTGTTGGGCACGTAGCCGGCCTGGCGAGCCGCCCTGGCGACACGTTCACGGGTCTTGAGAGCGATCTGCTCATGGCCGGCAAGCGCCCGTGAGACCGTCGTGATCGACAGGTCGAGATTTGCCGCAAGCTCCTTGAGCGTGATGACGCGGGTCGTCATCATTCCTCCGCTGAATGAATTTGAAACGTTTGTAATCAGCTTTCGCGAAAATGCAAACGTTTTAAATTTCGTTCATGGCATGAACGCGTGCTTGAATTCGCTCCTAATGCTGACGGTATCTGACGCATGAGGATCCAGCGCCCCTGAGGTATCTCTCAGGCAACCAGCCCGAAAATCACGGGCCGGATCAATGCGGTATTGGGAAGATCCTACTGCAACGTCCGGGCGGCGGACGGCATGGAATGGTCGTGAGCGATGCCATCGGCGTCGCCCGCGCCGAGCGCACGGTCGAGACCGGTCGCCACCACGGAAACCCTGAAGCGACCCTCCATGCTCTTGTCGAAGATCGCGCCGACGATGATATCGGCATCCTCGTAGACCTCCTCGCGAATGCGGGTGGCGGCCTCATCGACCTCGAACAGGGTCATGTCCCTGCCGCCCGATATCGAGACCAGGACGCCCTTGGCGCCCTTCATCGACATCTCATCGAGCAACGGATTGGCGATCGCGGCTTCCGCCGCCTTCATCGCGCGGCCGTCGCCGGACGCCTCGCCGGTTCCCATCATTGCGCGGCCCATGCCTCGCATGACCGATTTGACGTCGGCGAAGTCGAGATTGATCAGGCCTTCCTTGACGATCAGATCGGTGATGCAACTGACGCCGGCATAGAGCACACGGTCGGCAATGACGAAGGCATCGGCGAAGGTGGTCTTGGCGTCGGCGATCCTGAACAGGTTCTGGTTGGGGATCACGATCACCGTGTCGGCGCTTTCGCGCAGCCGCTCGATGCCCTCCTCGGCCATCTGCATGCGGCGCCGGCCCTCGAAGGTGAAAGGCTTGGTGACGACGCCCACAGTCAGGATGCCCGCCTTGCGGGCAGCCTGGGCGATGACCGGCGCAGCGCCGGTTCCCGTGCCGCCGCCCATTCCGGCGGTGACGAAACACATATGCGTTCCGGCCAGATGATCCATGATCTCGTCGAGCGATTCCTCGGCCGCGGCGCGGCCGATCTCGGGCAGCGACCCGGCACCCAGGCCTTCGGTCACGTGGGCGCCAAGCTGGATCAGCCTGGTCGCCTTGGACATGGTCAGCGCCTGGGCATCGGTGTTGGCGGCAATGAACTCGGTGCCTTCCAGCCGTTCCGCGATCATGTTGTTGATCGCGTTGCCGCCGCCGCCGCCCACGCCGACGACGGTGATCTTCGGTCTCATCTCGGAGATCTCGGGCTTCTTGAACTCCGCCATGCCGTTTTCTCCTTCGTCAATTGCGCGCGCTTCACGACCCACCCACAACTGCCCTGGGGACATTGCAATCGAGCGGCGTGACGCGAATCAGTCCGTTCGGATGGGTACCTCAAAAAGCCAGAGAGCGGCCAGAGGTGCAAGTGCGGGAACGGTCAAGAATTGTGATGAAGAGGCCGCCCCGTGCCGCCGCCTCGTCCAGACCTCGCCATGGCGCGCGATCCGACTGGATGGGGGCGGTCGCAAAACGCTGGATCCTCCCGTAGTGTGAAGGAAAAACAGGGGCACGAGGGAATTGACGAACTTGCCGTCCAGAAGATTGCGCCGGCCGGTGTCGCGGCGCGGAGTTCCATCGAGATGAAACGTCCAGTCGATCATGGCGCCATGGCCGTTTCAGGATACACGGTGCCCTGGCACGCGCCGGCCGGAACGTCCGTCGCCCTCCACCTCTCTTCGTCGCAGCAGGTCCGTAATGTGGCGATCGTGCGGCTCGACACGCCCTCGGCCGGGTTGATGGATTGGCACATCGAGCCAACCGGAAATGCCCCCTCGCATCGCGATTTCGATCATGGCTCCTTCCTGAAGATCGCCGCGCCGGAACTCGCCAAGGCCGGTGAAATCAGCGGCGTCGCCTTCGAAGTGTTTCTGACCCGCAATGATGGTGTCCGCGTGCTCTTCGAGAGCGATTCGTTGCAGCTTCAGCTGCACGATGAACGACTGACCGTCAGCCGCGACGGCGAAGCGCTTCCAACCGGCGAAAGGCTGCCGACAAGCACTTGGCTGGCCGTCGAGATTTCTTCCGATGACGGCGGGACAGTCCTCCAGATCAGCTCGGACGACCTGCTGGCGCCGTTTCGCCTGCATCGTCAATTCGCTCTGCCGTGGCGGCCTCCGTCTGGCGACCTGCTGTTCGGCGCGAGCGCGGCAAACGACGTCAGATCCCTGAACGCCAAGTTCTCGGCGATCTCCCTGCAAACCACGACCGGACGCGTCGCCTGGACCTTTCCCACATTGCTGCCGAGCGAGCCGCTCGCCTCGACGGGCGGGCACGACGTTCTCTTGCTGGAAACGGTCAACCAACCGGCATTCTGCATGACCTCGCGGCGCTGGGACGGGTCCAGTTTCGATCCCCGGCTGACGCCATCCCACTACGACGCGGTGCATTGCCATGACGACGACATGGGACCGTTGCAGTGGCCGGCCTCGTATCATCTTCATGTGCCTGCCGAGGCGCCCGCCGGCGTCTATGCCTTCGAGATCGGCCATGATGGCGGATCGGAGCGCATCGTCTTCTTCATCACCTCGTCGGCTCGCAAGGCGCCGCTGTTGTTCCTGGTGCCGACGGCAACCTATCTCGCCTACGCGGACGAATTCCTGCCGGCGCATCTCTATGAATGGCGGTGCGACGATCGCGGCCATCGCTTCGCGATCGATAACAAGCTGAAATCGCTCTATGATTATCATAGCGACCTCAGCGGCGTGTCGATCTGTTCCTACAGGAAGCCCAAGGCGACGCTGCGCGACGACTACAATTATCCGCTTTGCGGATGCCCGCACAACCTGCCCGTCGACCTGCACCTGCTGCGCTTCTGCCACGACAACGGCATCGCCTTCGATCTCATCACAGATCATGACCTGCATGAGCGCGGCCTCGCGGGCCTGCGGGACTACCGGGCTGTCGTCACCGGCAGCCATCCCGAATACATGTCGGTCGAGATGGAACATGCGTTGCGCCGGTTCGCCGCAGATGGCGGCAGCATCGCCTATCTCGGCGGCAATGGTTTTGCCGGCAAGGTCGCGTTCCAGGACGATCTGATGGAACTGCGCCGATCGCCGCTCGAGGCGGGCCGCACCTGGGATGGACCGGTCGCCGAACAATCGCTGTCGATCACCAACGAGCCGGGAGGCTATCTTCGCGCCAGCGGGCGCGGCGAATTCTCGCTGACCGGCGTCGCCATCTCGCTGATGGGGTTCGACGGCGCCCGCCCTTTCACGCGGACGCCGCAAAGCCACGAACCGCCGGCCGCCTGGCTGTTCGAGGGCGTCGACAACGAGACCTTCGGCGACGAGGGCATCGTGCTGGGCGGAGCAGCCGGCTACGAGGTCGACGCCACGGATCCGCATCTTGGCACATCGCCCGATACGATAGTCATTGCGCGTGCAACCGGCTTTCCGGACAGCTTCGTCCATGATGCGACGCGCTGGTACGAAGGCGGAGTGAGCGAATATGCTGCACGCCGCTGCGCGGAGATGGCGCTGCGCCATCTTCCGTCAGGCGGTTTGATCTTCTGCGCGAGTTCAGTCGCCTGGTGCGGCGCCTTGCCGACCGGCGATGCGATGAACGATGTCGGCAGGATCACCTTGAATTTGCTGACACGCCTGGCGGCGGCAGAGAACCAGCCAGCACCGGATCGACTGCGACAGAGCGCCAGCGCCAATGGCCTCGCCACAGGCGACCCCTTCCGGTGACGGGCTGGGTTGCAGCGCAACGATCGAAGCGTCTATCATGTGCTTCATAAATCGACTTCGGCGTCCCGCCGTGTTGGCCAACCAAGATTACCCGCGACGAATGTCGCCAAGGTAGATTTCAGAACGAATGAAGTAGCGCGCCCGCCAATGGCCGACAGAACACAATTCGGCTTGACCGCCGTCGACACCGTGCCGCTGCATGAGAAAGTCTATCTGGAGCTTGTACGGGCGCTGATGTCCGGCCAGTTCACGCCAGGCCAGAAATTGACCTCGCGGAAACTCGCCAGTGAGCTCGGGACCAGCGACATGCCGGTGCGCAGCGCCTTCATGCGCCTGCAGGCGCTGCGCGCGCTAAGCCCAATGCCGAACGGCAGCGTCGAGGTGCCGGTGATATCGGCGGAACGGTTCTCGCAGTTGACCACGGTGCGCACGATCCTCGAAGGCTCGGCGACGGCGCTTGCGACAAACCTCATCAACGGCAACAACCTGCGGACGATCCGACGCCACTGCACCGAGCTGACCATGGCGGCCCGCAAGGGCGACATAGACGACTATCTGAGGAAGAACTACCACTTCAAATTCTCGATCTATCGCCATTGCGGCAACGAGCAGATGATCTTCCTGATCGAGACGGTGTGGATGCAGGTCGGCCCATTTCTGCGAAACCTCGCCATGGGTTTCGAGGACGATCTCGCCTCGATCCTCGACATCGATTACCACGAAGAGGTCGTCGCCGCGATCGAGGCCCAGGACGGAGAGCGCGCCCGCGCGGCAATCGTTCGCGACATCGACGAGGGTGCGGCGCATATCCTGCGGCACGCCAGATTTCCGGAAGCGAGAAACTAGGATCACCAACGTCGTCATCGCTGGGCGGAGCAGGAGCAAAGCGACGCCGCGGAGACGACGATCGATCTCGCAGCCAGTCGCCGAGGCAAGCGGTCCGCCAATGCAAGCACAACCGGCCCGTCAAAGCTTCTGCACCCGGGAACTCAGGCATCCGGCTCAAGGCCGAGGCGGGTCCGACGTCACGGCTCGAAATAGCCTTGGCTTTCCGGCTTCTTACCTCTATGTTGCGATCGCAGATCGCGAAATTGGTTTTGAAATGCCTCCCGACATCCCAGTTAATGGCTTGAAAAAATAGGAAAAACGTTCCGGCTGCGGTCAGATACGGGTTCCGAAACTAACAAGCATTTTTTACCAGGGATAGCACAGCCAGTCGGTTGAGGCGCCTTCGAAACCAGAGGTTAGAAATTGAGCGATGCAATTGCGGACGTTTTGAGCTGGCTCGACAGCAGAAGCGAAATCCAGAGCCTGAGGGCGGCGGTGTGCGACCTCAACGGCATCATGCGCGGCAAGCGCATTCCGGTCGAGCAGGCACGCAAGGCGCTGGAAGGCAAGCTGCGCATGCCCTATTCGCTGATCGGCCTCGATGTCTGGGGCGAGGATATCGAAGGCAATACGCTGGTCTTTTCGACCGGCGATGCCGACGGGCTTTGCCAATGGACGGGGCGCGGCATCCTGCCGGTGGTGTGGACGGCGCATCCGACGGCGCTCGTCCCGCTTTGGCTCGCCGACGAAGCCGGCGCACCCTATCTGGGCGATCCACGCCGCGCGCTGGCCCGTATCCTCGACCGCTACAAGGCGCTGGGGCTGACCCCGGTCGCTGCCACCGAACTCGAATTCTATCTGGTCGATCCGCAGTCGCAGCGACCGGTCGGGCCCGTCTCGCCGGTAACCGGTCGCCGTCTCGATTCCGATGCGGCGTTGTCGATCGACGAGATCGACGATTTCGAAGCCTTCATCCATGACGTCTACGAAGCCTGCCGGGCCCAAGGCATTCCCGTCGATACCGCCATCGCCGAAAATGGCGTCGGCCAGTTCGAGATCAACCTGAACCACGTCGCGGACGCCTTGCGGGCGGCCGACGATGCGGTGCTCTTCAAGCGCACGGTGAAGGGTATTGCCCGCAAGCACGGCTTTGCCGCCTGCTTCATGGCCAAACCCTATGGCGACCGCGCCGGCAACGGCTTTCACGTTCATTTCAGCCTGCTCGACGCCGAAGGACGCAACATCTTCGACGACGGCACGGATCAGGGTTCGGAGATCATGCGTCATGCGGTCGGCGGCCTGCTCGCGGCGATGGCCGAGAGCACGCTGGTGTTCGCACCACACTTCAATTCGTACCGCAGGCTTCGTCCGAGATCCTACGCGCCGACCGCGGTCGCCTGGGGTTACGAGAACCGCATGGTCGCGATCCGTATTCCCGGCGGCCCGACCGGCGCGCGCCGCATCGAGCATCGCGTATCGGGAGCGGACGCCAATCCCTATCTGGTGCTTGCGGCAATATTGGGCGCAGCACTGATAGGCATTGAAAGACAGCTATCGCCCGGCGATCCGACCGGCAGCGATGGCCAGGGACTTCCGCCTGCAAAGCTGCCGCCGGACTGGGCCTCCGCCATTGCCGCCTTTGAAAGCGGGGCGCATGTGGCGGAGATCTTTCCAGCGATCCTGCGCGACTCCTTCATCGCCTGCAAACGCCAGGAACTGAACACGTTCGCCCTCAATGTCAGCGATTTCGAGATCGAGACCTATCTCGAGAGCGTGTAGGTCCGACGGCGCCCTGATGCTCTCGCTGCCGAGGAGCCTTGGCGCAGATCCAGAGAATTTGGAGACGGTACAAAACGATCGGGGCTTGCGACGCCGACCGATCATAAATATGATTATTTTTATCATGTATACTCAAGAGTGACTCGTTCCCGATATAGGAAACCAGGACTTGACCTTCATTCCACGCATGGAGAGCCGCATCGAGGGCTTTTCGGTCATTGGCGACCTGAAATGGCACGTCTGGGACGGCGTGGTCGCCGACCTCTGGGATGTTTCATGCGGCGATGGGGCCGAGGGTCATTACATTTCTCCCGACCCCCGGCTGTTTGTCGCGCTCGATGTCGACGGCGGCGGCGCTTTCTTGGTCGACGGCGTCGAGGGCGGACAGCGCCGTCACGACCAGGCATTTTCCATGGCCTACATACCGGCCGGAGTGCCGATCCGCGGCCGGGTCGAGGGGCTGCGCCGGATCCGGCATCTCGACCTGCATTTCGACGCGGCGACGCTGACGCGCCGCTTCGGCCGCAGCCTCGATCGCGAAGCCTTGCAGATCTCGCGCTTCCAGTTTCGCGACGACCGCATCGCCATGCTCGCAGGCCTCATCGCCGCCGAATGCGACAATGATCGGCCGCTGCATGATCTCTATGGCGAAGGCCTGCTCGATGCCTTGTTCGCAAGCCTTTTCCAGATCGATCCGCCGAGTGCCGTCAGGCGTCGGTCACCGCTGTCGCGGCGCAAGCTGCGTCTCGTCACCGAGTACATAGACGCGCATTGCCTGGACAGGATCCGCCTTGCCGATCTTGCCGCGCTTACCGGCCTGTCCGAAACCGCCATCAGCCATGCCTTCAAGGCAGCAACTGGCCTGCCGCCGCATCGCTGGCAGATGCAGGCGCGGGTCGGCAAGGTGAAGACAATGATGGCCCATGACACCGGCTCGCTTGGCGACATCGCCGAGGCGACCGGTTTTTTCGACCAGGCGCATCTGACGCGCGTGTTCAAGTCGGTGGTCGGACTGACGCCGGGCGCGTGGATGAGGAGCGCCCGTCGTCAGTGACATTTCCGCAACATGGCGCGGTGATGTCCCCTGTTTGGACAAGAATGAACAAGCCGCCCAAATCCATCCAATGACCCGCAGATAAGTTGAGATAAGCGATCAAGTATCTCAATGTCGACAGTCGGGGACTTTTCGTATGAGCAGAACTTACCGGATGAAGTCGCTTCTGGCAGCCGGTGTCGCCGCGGCCGCGATGATCCCGCCAACGGCCGCATTCGCGCAGCAAACCAGCACTCAGCTGGAACCGGTGGTGGTCGAGGGTGAATCGGGAGACGGCGCGACCGGGCCGGTCGACGGCGTCGTCGCCAAGAAGACCAGGACCGGCTCCAAGACGGCCACCGAAATCAAGGATATCCCCCAATCCGTCTCGGTGGTCGGTCGGCAAGAGATCGATGACCAGGGTGCGCAGAAGGCGGACGAGGCACTGCGCTACACGGCCGGCGTCTTCGCACAGCCCTTCGGCCCGGACAGCGACACCAACTGGCTTTTCATCCGCGGCTTCCAGGCGACAGCCACCGGCACCTACATGGATGGGCTGCAGCTGTTCAGCTACGGCTTCGGCGGCTTCTACGTTGACAGCTTCGGGCTGGAGCGCATCGAAGTGCTGAAGGGCCCGGCCTCGGTGCTCTATGGCGGCAGCAATCCCGGCGGCCTGGTCAACTATGTCAGCAGACGGCCGGACTTCGAACGCAAGCGCTATGTCGAAACCGGCGTCAACGATGCCGGCAATGTATATCTCGGCTTCGACATTGGCGACGTCGCCAACAGTGGCGCGGTCAGTTATCGGATGACAGGCAAGGTCGCCGGCGGCGACACCTATAGCGACCTGCAAAATGGCTGGCGCGGCTTCATCTCGCCAAGCATCACCTGGAAGCCGGACGAAGCAACCACGCTAACCATTCTGGCCAATTACAGCCACATCGACGAGAACCACAATGGTGGCAGCTTCCTGCCCTACGAAGGAACCGTCGTCGATCGGATTGTCGGCGGTGTGAACTACGGCCGCATCGACCCCGATGCGAACTTCACCGAACCCAGCATCGATCTCTACAAGCGCGAACAGGGCTCGGTCGGCTACGAGTTCGAGCACACTTTCGACAATGACTGGACGGTGCGCTCCAACGCCCGCTTCACCGCCGCCGACATCGATGAGGTCAGCGTCTATCCGAACGGCTGGTCACTCACCGGAGGGCCTACCGATCTGGCGCGCATAAATTTCGACCATGACACGCAGGCGAAGACGTTTCTTGCCGACAACCAGATCGAGGGCAAGGTGGTGACCGGTCCGGTCGAACATACGATCCTGGCCGGTCTCGACTTCAAATATTACAACATCGACCAGGTCCAGTCCTCAGGCCTCTACGATCCCACCTATGACAATCCCATTGACGCCTTCCACCCGGCATACGGCTCGCCGCTGACCCCACGCGTCAGCTACCTCAACCAGAATCTGACACAGAAGCAGCTTGGCTTCTATGCACAGGACCAGTTGCGTTTCGGCGATGGCTGGCTGGTGACGTTGAACGGCCGCTATGACCGTGGCTGGCTCGGTGCCGATAACGGCCCCACATATTATTCGGCGAGCTCCAGCACGCAGAGCAGCACGGTCGGCGATTTCTCCGGCCGTGCCGGCCTGGCCTATGAATTCGCCAACGGCGTAACCCCCTACGCCAGCATCGCCACCTTCTTCAATCCGATCATCGGCACCGACGCCATGGGCAATCTGTTCAAGCCCGAAGAGGGCACGCAATACGAGGTCGGCGAAATACGTGCCGACCTTTGTCGACGGCCTGTTCACCCTGTCGCTGTTCGACCTGACCCGTCAGAATGTGCCTTCGAACGTCACTCTCTTCACACAGATGCAGACCGGTGAGGTGCGTTCGCGCGGCATTGAACTCGAAGGCAAGGTAAACCTGACCGATGATTTCCGGGTCACAGGTGCATTCACAGCCTACGACATCGATATCACCAAGGACGCCAATCCGGCGCTTATCGGCAAGACGCCCTTCATCGTCCCCGAAGTGATGGCCTCTGCCTCGGTCGACTACACGTTGCGTGGCGACTGGTATGACGGGATCTCGATCGGCGGCGGCGTTCGCTATATCGGCTCCTCATGGGCCGACAACGAGAACACGGCGAAGGTTCCGGCCGTCGCTCTGGCCGACCTGAAGCTCGGCTACGAGAAAGAGAGCTGGGGCGTCGATTTGAACATCACCAACCTCTTCGACAAGACCTATGTGTCGAGTTGCCAGACGACGCTGACGTGCAGCTACGGCGAAGGCCGTTCGTTCAAGCTGAAGGCGCACACAAGTTGGTAGTCCGTTGCCAAACCCGCCAGCGATGATCCATCCGCCCAACCGACGGCAGGTGCTTGCGCTGGCGGCCGCGGCTCTGCTACCGCCGATTGCAGCCAACGCAGCGCCGATGCGCGTTGCCGCGATCGACTGGGGCATGCTGGAGACCTTGCTGGCGCTCGGCATCGAGCCGGTGGCGGCGACCGAACTCATCCAGTTCCGCAAACTGGCGGCGGAGCCGGCCGTTCCCCAGCCGGTGACCGACCTCGGGCTGCGCGGCGCGCCCAACTACGAACTGCTGCGTATCATCGCTCCGGATCTGATCGTCATCTCCAATTTCTACGAATATCAGCGTTCGATGCTCGAACGTATCGCGCCGGTGTTTGCGCAAGCGGTTTACGAGGCCGGGGTGCCGCCCTATGCGCTCGCCGAGGCATCAACGCTGGCACTGGGCGAAAAGCTCGGACGACAGGCCGAAGCGAAGCGTTGCGTCGATGAAGCGGCCGATGAAATCGCGCGGCTTAGCACTGCCTTGCCATCGTCGGGGCGGCCGGTCTTCGTCATCAGCCTCGGCGACTCCAGGCATTTCCGCGCCTTCGGCCGCGATGCCATGTTCGGCGATGTGCTGATCCGTCTCGGCCTCGCCAATGCCTGGACCGACGAGACAAGCTACAGCGCTGCAGCCCCGGTCGGGCTGGAGGCCCTGGCGCGTGTGCCCGATGCGTCGATCCTGATCGTCTCGCCGCTGCCGGCAGAAGTCGGGCGTTCGCTTCCGACAAATGCCTTGTGGAACGCCCTGCCGGCTGTCAGCCAGGGGCGCGTTGCGGTGCTGGAACCGATCAACCATTTCGGCTGCCTGCCGTCGGCACGCCGCTTCGCACGCTTGGCGACGGCGGCGCTTGCCGTGCAGGGCCATGGCTAAGCCGCGATGACCCATCGCGCTACCATCGCACTGTCGCCGATCGCCTTGTGGGGCCTCCTCGCAATGGTGGCCTCATTCCTGCTCGCATGGCGCGTCGGCATGCAGTGGCCGGCCGCGCTGCCGGGCGACGGCGTCGATCTCGACCGTGTCATCCTGCTCTACAGCACACTGCCGCGCGCCGCGGTGGCGGTACTGGCGGGCGCTGTGCTCGGCCTCTCCGGCCTGCTGCTGCAACATGTGCTGCGCAACCCGTTGGCCGAGCCGTCGACGCTCGGCATTTCGGCCGGCGCGCAGTTGGCCATGACAATCGCCTCGCTCTACGCCCCGTTGCTGATGGAGCGGTCGCAGGGGTTGGTCGCCTTTGCCGGTGGCATCGCCGCGGTGCTGCTGGTGCTGGCATTGACCTGGCGGCGCGGGCTGGAGCCGGTCTCGGTCGTGCTTGCCGGAATGATGGTGGCGCTGACCGCCAGTTCCGTCAGCGCCGCCCTGATCCTCGCCAACGGCGATTATCTGTTCTCGCTGTTCATCTGGGGCGGCGGATCGCTGGTCCAGCAGGATTGGGGGCCGGCCATCGCGCTAATGGTCAGGCTGGCGGCCGGCGCTGTCGCGGCGCTGACGCTGCTGCGGCCTCTGACAATCCTTGGCCTCGACGACGCCTCGGCGCGCGGCCTCGGCGTCGCCCGTCACAGCAGCCGCTTCCTTATCATCGCGCTTGCGGTGTGGATGGCGACCACCGTCGCGGCGCAAGTCGGAGTGATCGGTTTCGTCGGCCTTGCGGCGCCAGCACTGGCCACGCTCTCAGGCGCACGCACCTTGCGGCAGAAGCTGATCGCTGCGCCGCTGATCGGCGCCTTGCTGCTGTGGCTGACGGACGGATTGGTGCAACTGGCTGCCGGGTCCGGTGGCGAACGCATTCCGACCGGTGCCGGCACGGCACTTCTGGGCGGTCCCCTGCTGCTCTGGTTGTTGCCACGGCTGCGCATGTTGGAATGGCCGCATCTCGGCTCCATCGGTGCCGCACCGCGCAAGGCCAAGCGGCCATGGCTGATCATCCTGCTCCTGCTTGCGCTGACGCTTGCCGGCGCTGCCGTGGCGCTCATTGTCGGGCGCGGCCCGGTGGGCTGGTCGATTGCCAGCGGCGATATGCTGACCGACCTCGCCGCCTGGCGCGCGCCACGGATCGGCGTGGCGGCCGCCGCCGGAGCCATGCTTGCGGCGGCAGGCGTCGTTATCCAACGGGTCACCGGCAATCCATTGGCAAGCCCCGAAGTGCTGGGTGTCGGCACTGGCGCCGGTGCCGGCCTGACCGCCGTGCTGATGGTCAACGCCACTGCCGGGCTCGGCTGGCAACTCGCCGGATCCGGCCTTGGCGCACTCGCGGCATTGATCGCCATGCTGGCCATCGCCGCGCGGGCAAAGTTCGGCACCGAGCGGCTGCTGCTTGCCGGCATCGCCATGAGCGCGCTGTGTAGTGCTGCGATTACCGCGACGATCGCGATGGGCAATGCGCAGTCCTATGTGCTGCTGCGCTGGCTGAGCGGCTCGACCGGCCAGGCGACCGCCCTCGACGCATGGATAATACTGGCCTGCCTGCTGCCGCTGACGCTGCCGCTATTCCTTGCCGCGCGCTGGCTCGACATCCTGCCGCTTGGGCCCGACAGCGCGCGCGGGCTGGGCGTTCCGCTTGCCGGCGGCCGGCTGATGCTGATCGTTGTCGCTGCGCTCCTGACCGCGCTGGCCGCCATGGTCGTCGGGCCGCTGAGCTTTGTTGGATTGATCGCGCCGCACCTTGCCCGGTTCGTCGGCTTCTCCCGTGCAAATGTCCATCTTGCAGCGGCAATGCTACTCGGCACGCTGCTGATGATCGTATCGGACTGGTTGTCGCGCATGGTGGCCTTTCCATACGAACTTCCGGCCGGCCTGTTCGCCTCGCTGCTTGGCGGGCCGTATCTTGTCTATTTGCTTGCCAGGGGCGTGCCGCGCCAAGGCTGACGCGGTCCGGGCATGCTACGACGGCCGCTCGGCCTTCAGCACCGAGACCGCCGCTTCGCTGTTGTGGACATACTCGTTGGCATCCGGCTGCCTCTGCACCAGCAGGATGAACAGCAGATCGGTCAACGCCAGCTGCGCGTCGCGCGCGGTTATGGACGACGAGCGCGCGCGCTCTTCATCGGCGATGGTGTAGAGGAGGATATCCGCGACGCGGCCCAGCGGATTGTCATGCAGGCCGGTGACGGCGATCACCATCGTGCCGCGCTTGCTGGCAAGCTCGGCGATGCGCAAGGTTTCGATGCTGGCGCCGGAATAGGAGAGCGCGAAGAGGACGTCATCGGGCCCGAGCGTCGAGGCATTGGCCAACTGTATATGGCTGTCGCTGTCATGCAGCACATTACGGCCGAGTTTCATCAGCTTGTAGGAGAAATCGCGCGCCACCAGCGAGGACGCGCCGACGCCGACCAGATGGATGCGGCGCGCGCCATCCAGCAGTTCCAGCGTCCTGGAGATGATCCGATCGCTGTTGGCGGCGACGGTCCGTTGTATCGACAGGAGCTTGCTGCCGATCAGCTTCTTCAGGATGACCTGATGGTTGTCGCCGACCTCGATCGACCCGTGGATCACGCCGGCCGGCGCATGCCATTCCCGCGCCTTGGCGTCGCTGATGGCGAGCTTGAGTTCCTGATAGCTGGCATAGCCAAGCTTCTGGCTGAACTTGACGACGCTCGACTGGCTGCGCCCGATCTCGGCCGCCAATG
Organism: Mesorhizobium sp. M0152; assembly: GCF_040322415.1. Classification (NCBI taxonomy): domain Bacteria; kingdom Pseudomonadati; phylum Pseudomonadota; class Alphaproteobacteria; order Hyphomicrobiales; family Phyllobacteriaceae; genus Mesorhizobium; species Mesorhizobium sp. M0152. The sequence continues at coordinate 93,955 of NZ_JAMYTH010000007.1, read as the reverse complement.
CAGCCGTCGAAAGGCGCAGCATCTGGTCGGGATTGTCGACGATGTACTGGCCGATCTGCCGATCACCAGGCGCCATGCCGTCAAGCTTCGCATTGATCCTGTTCAGAACGGACACGGGATTCCCTCGCTTTCGAGCCAAGGAATAAAATATTCCAATTCCGATTGACAGCCAAGAACGCACAATTAATTCTCGACCTCATCACCAAGGTTTCAGCGCATGGACAGGTTGCGGATCTTCGGCGGGCAGAGATTGGAAGGCGCGGTCACCATATCCGGCGCCAAGAACGCCGCCTTGCCGCAGATAGCGGCCGCCCTGCTCAGCCCCTACCCGCTCGAACTGACGAACCTGCCCGATGTGACGGATGTCGAAAACATGCTGGGCGTGGTGCGGCTTCACGGCGCCGCAGTGACGCGATCGGCCCATGCCGCCACGATCGACACCCGTGCGGCCGTTTCCAAGGAGACGTCCTACGACACGGTGCGGAAAATGCGCGCGACGGTGCTCGTGCTGGCGCCGCTGCTCGCCCGGTTCGGCCATGCGCGGGTCTCGCTGCCAGGCGGCTGCGCGATTGGCGCGCGTCCGGTCGACATGCATGTGGCGGCTCTCGCAGCATTGGGCGCCGAGATCGCCATCGAAAACGGCTCGATCGTCGCATCAGCACCGAACGGACTGACCGGCACCCGCATCGTTCTGAGTTCTCCATCGGTCGGGGCGACGGAAACCGCCATGATGGCGGCCACGACGGCCAAGGGCGAAACCGAAATCCTCAACGCGGCGCGCGAGCCCGAAGTGGCCGACCTCGCCGCTTGCCTCAGTGCCATGGGCGCCCGCATCGAGGGCGCCGGCACGCATCGCATCCTGATCGCCGGCGACACGGACTGGTGCGCGGCCACGCACGACATCATCCCGGATCGCATCGAGGCCGGCACCTACGCCATCGCCGCGGCGATCACCGGCGGCCAACTGGAACTGACGCATGCCCGGCTCGAGCACATGGCCTCGGTGGTGCAATTGCTTGAGGCCACCGGCGTCAGCGTCTGGCCAGGCGACCGCGGGCTCATCGTCTCGCGCGAGCGGCCGCTCAAGGCCGTCGACGTCACGACGGAACCCTATCCGGGCTTTCCAACCGACCTCCAGGCGCAGTTCATGGCGCTGATGTGTTGCGCGCAGGGCGCGTCGCTGCTGCGCGAAACCATCTTCGAGAACCGCTTCATGCATGTTCCCGAACTGATGCGGCTCGGCGCCAACATCAAGCTGCAAGGCACCACGGCGCTGGTGCGCGGTGGCGGGAAGCTGCACGGCGCGCAGGTGATGGCCACCGACCTGCGCGCCTCGGTGTCGCTGGTGCTGGCGGCGCTGGTCGCCGAGGGCGAGACCATCATCAACCGCGTCTATCATCTCGACCGCGGCTACGAGCAACTGGACCGCAAGCTCCGCCTGTGCGGCGCCGACATCGAGCGGCTGAGCGCATGAGCAACGGCCGCTCCGACTATTTTCTCGGCGTCGACGGCGGCGGCACCGGATGCCGGGCCCGCATCGAGGATGCGGACGGAACCGTGCTGGGACAGGGCCTGTCAGGCCCGGCAACGACCCGGCTCGGCATCGAGGCCGCCTGGGCGTCCGTTGCGAAGGCCTTTGGCGCGGCGATCGAGGAGGCAGGGTTCGGCGCGGTCGAGACCGCCCGGACCCACGCCGGCATCGGCCTTGCCGGCATTGGCCGCAAGGGCGCGCTGGAGGCGTTGCGGGCGATCGCACATCCCTTTGCCAGCATCGACTTCGTCAGCGACGGCGTCGGCGCCTGCCTTGGCGCGCATTCGGGTCGGGATGGCGGCATCGTCATTGCCGGCACGGGTTCGATCGGCCTCGGCTTCGTCGAGGGGCGCGACCTGCGCGCCGGCGGCTATGGCTTTCCGATCTCCGACGAGGGCAGCGGCGCCGATCTTGGCTTGAAGGCCGTGCAACTGGCGTTGCGCGCCCATGACGGGCGGCATGAGCGGACGGCATTGTTGACGGAGGTCATGCAGCGTTTCGAGAACGACCCGATGCAAGCCGTCGCCTGGATGGACCGCGCCAGCGCCACCGACTATGCGGCCCTGGCGCCGATGGTGATGCGCCATGCCGACCAGGGCGATCCTGTCGGACGGCGCATCGTGCAAAGCGCGGCCGAGCAGATCGACGCGCTGGTGCGGGTTCTGTTCGAAAAGGGCGCGCCGCGCGTGACCTTGCTGGGCGGGCTCGCCAGCCCGCTCAAACCTTGGCTTTCCCCCGATGTCCGACGTCGCCTGAAGCCCGCCGATGGCGATGCGGTTTCCGGGACGATCATTCTTGCCCGCAGGTCGCTCGACAAGCGTTAGCAAGGGAGGAATAATTTATTCCATCCTTCCGTTGACGTAACGAATATGGAATTCTAAGACGTTAACGAAACGGGGTGGCGGCAACGGTAGAAGTACGCGTGCACTGGCGCCGTCGAGGAACCGCTCTCGTTACCGGCTGAGCGACCTGATTTGAAAGCATTGGGATGAGCGAGCAAGGTTTGATGTCCGAGCTGGACCGGCTGGTTTCCGAAGGCCGGAATCCGCGGACCATGGACATTGACCTGCTGCCGACCATCGACGTCCTGCGCAAGATCAATGACGAGGACCGGGTGGTCCCGGCGGCCGTCGAAAAGGTGCTGCCGGACATCGCGGCCGCGGTCGACCGGATCGTGCTCGCCTTCCAGAAAGGCGCGCGGCTGATCTACATGGGCGCCGGCACCAGCGGCCGGCTTGGCGTTCTCGACGCTTCGGAATGCCCGCCCACTTTCGGCGTGCCCGAAGGCATGGTCGTCGGCCTGATCGCCGGTGGTCCCGACGCCCTTGTGCGATCCCTGGAAGGCGTCGAGGACGATCCGAAAATGGGCGCCCAGGCGCTGCGGGAGATCGGGCTGACCCCAGACGACGTGGTGGTCGGCATCGCGGTCAGCGGGCGCACGCCCTATGTCATCGGCGGATTGAACTATGCCAGACAGGTGGGCGCGACGACGGTGGCCCTGTCCTGCAATCCGGCATCGACCATAGCCGGCGTCGCCGACATTGCCATCTCGCCGCTTGTCGGGCCGGAGGTGCTGACCGGCTCGACGCGGCTGAAATCGGGAACCGCGCAGAAGCTGGTGCTCAACATGCTGACCACAGCCAGCATGATCCGCATCGGCAAGAGCTACCAGAACCTGATGGTCGACCTCAACCCGTCCAACAAGAAGCTGGTCGCCAGAGCGATCAGGATCGTCATGCAGACGACCGGTTGCACGGCGCCGCGGGCCAGGCAGGCGCTCGGCCAGACAGGCAATGACGTGAAGCTGGCGATCCTGGTGACCATCACCGGCATGGGCGTCGAGGAGGCGCGCGCTGCGCTCGCCAAGGCTGGAGGCTTCCTGCGAAAGGCAATCAGCGACGCGATGGCGTGAAGACGCCGCGTGGGCTACGACGGCGTGAAGCCGCATAGGCTGGGCCGATACTCCAAAGCATGTGTGCCTTGGAAGGGCCCGCGGAAACTGCAAGGCAAGTTCAATCATAATGGGAGAGAGAAATGGCACGGCACCTCACAAGAACACTCCTGTCAGGCATCACGCTGGCGGCAATGCTCGGCATCGCCACCGTTTCGACGCAAGCTGCGACGCTGCACATGGCCTGGTCGCAGGACGCGACGGGACTTGATCCGCACAAGCAGACTGCCTTTTCCTCGCTGCGGCTCCTGGAGCTGATCTATGAGCCGCTGGTGCGGGTCGATGCCAGCCTGCAGATCATTCCCGCCATCGCCACGTCCTGGGAGTTCTCCAAGGACGGCAAGGAGCTGACCTTTAAGCTCGATCCCAAGGCGAAATTCCAGGACGGCACTGCCGTCACCCCGGCCGACGTCAAGGCATCGTTCGAGCGCATACTTGATGAGAAGACGGGCGCCGCGGCCCGCGCCAACTTCCTGTCGATCGCCAGCATCGACACGCCGGACGCGGCAACCGTGGTGTTTCATCTGTCGCAGCCCGATGCACCGATCCTGACGGCGATGAGCGACGTCAACGCGGCGATCGTTCCGGCAAGCGAAATCACCTCCGGCTCGATCGGCACCAAGGCGGTCGGCTCCGGCCCGTTCAAGCTCGACAAGTGGGACCCCAACGCCAAGGAGGTTCTGAGCGCCAACAAGGATTGGGCCGGAGGTGCTACCGGCGTCGACGGCATCGAGATCAGCGTGCTGCCGGACGAAGCGGCGATCCTGGCCGCCATGCGCACCAGGCAGATCGATTTCGCGCTGCTCAACGACCCGCTCGTCGCCACGCTGGTGCCGAGGGAAGCCAGCCTGCAACTGAACCGCGTGCCGGTGCTGGCCTATCACGTGCTGCAGCTCAACCCGTCGCGCAAGCCGATGACCGAGCTGAAGGTGCGACAGGCGATCTCCTGCGCCATCGACCGGCAGGAGGTGCTGGACACCGCTTCGCTCGGCGAAGGCAAGGTCACCGGACCGCTGACTATCCCTGCTCTGGCAACCGATGCGAGCCAGCTGTTCTGCTACAAGCGCGATGTCGACAAGGCCAAGAAGCTGATGACGGAGGCCGGCTTTGCCGATGGCTTTTCGGCGACCGTGATCGGCGCCACCGGCGAGCCGCCGACAGCGGCGGCGGAGGCCCAGGTCATCCAGTCGCAACTGGCTGAAATCGGGGTCAAGCTCGACATCAAGATGATGGAGCTCAACGTCTATGTCGACGCCTGGCTGAAGGGCGATTTCGACATGGCGATCGCGCTCAATGGCGGCCGTGCCGACCCTTACACCATGTACAACCGCTATTGGACCAAATCAGGCAATCTGCAGAAGGTGGCGAACTACATCGACGACACGCTCGACAGCCTGATGCAGAAGGGCCGCGCCGAGACGGACCCGGCGGCGCGCAAGGCGATCTTCGCCGAGTTCGAGAAGCACCTCGCCGAAGTGTCGCCGTGGATCTGGCTCTACACCTCCTACAGCTACACGGCCCAGCAGAAGAACATTGCCGGGTTCGTGCCGACGCCGACGGGCACGCTGTTCAGCCTGAGCAAGGTTACCATCCAGCAGTAGCCGCCTCTAGATCAAAGCGATAGAGCATGGTGTCGTCCGAAAACCGCTTCACACTTTCCGGCATGCTCTAGACGAGAGGACTTCTTCGCGTGAACTATCTGATGCGACGGCTGGCGGCATTTCCTCTCGTCCTGCTTGGCGTGTCCATCCTGGTGTTCGTGGCGATCCGGATGGTGCCGGGCGATTCGATCACCGCGATGCTGGGCACCGAAGCCGGCCTGCTGACGCCGACACAGCGTGACTCGCTCGCCGCCTATTTCGGCATCGACCAGCCCTGGTTCGTCCAGTACTGGCGGTGGATAGGAGGCATTCTGCACGGCAATTTCGGGATCTCCGTCACCTATGGCCGGCCGGTGCTGGACGTCATCCTCGAGCGCTTTCCGCTGACGCTCGAACTGGCAATCCTGTCGATGATCATCGCGCTCCTGGTCGGCATGCCAGCCGGGATTTTTGCCGCCACGCACAACGAAAAACTATCCGATCTCGGGGTGCGCGTCGTCGCCATGATCGGCCAGTCGACGCCGAGCTTCGTGCTTGGCCTGCTGATCATCTACACGCTGTCGGCCGGCTTCGGTGTGCTGCCGGCGATGGGCGAATTCGCGCCGCTTTGGCAGAACCCGCTGCGCAACCTCAGCCAGCTGATCCTGCCCGCCATCACGCTCGGCTTCGCCTTCGCGGCTTCCGTCACCCGCATCTCGCGCTCGGCCATGCTCGAGGTGTTGAGCGACGACTATGTGCGGACCGCGCGCAGCAAGGGCGCCTCGGCGCGCAGCGTCATCTGGCGGCACGCCTTGCCCAATGCGCTGATCCCGGTGGTGACGCTGAGCGGCATCGAATTCGGCTATCTCCTCGGCGGCGCCGTCATCGTCGAGCAGATCTATGCGCTGCCCGGTCTTGGCCGCATGGTGCTCGACGCGATCCAGCAGCGCGACTACGCGCTGGTGCAGGGAAGCGTGCTGTTCGTCGCCTTCAATTTCATGATCGTCAACCTCCTGGTCGATCTCGCCTATGTCGCCCTCGATCCGCGCATCCGGCTGGGAGAGCAGTGATGCGCGTCCTGCGCGCCATCTTCGGACACGGCAGCGGCCGCATTGGCGGCGTCATCGTCGGCGTCTATGTCATCATCGCCATCCTCGGCCTGCTCGGGCTGACGCCGCACAATCCCATCACGCAATACCGGATCGACCGGCTGCACGCACCCAACGGTGCCTATTGGATGGGCACCGACCTGTTCGGCCGCGACGTCGCCAGCCGGTTGATGGCCGGCATCGGTCAGTCCTTCACCGTCGCCTTCTTCTCGGTCGCCTTCGCCGCGCTTGCCGGCACCGTGCTGGGGCTGACCGCCGCCTGGCTCGGGCGCCGCTGGGACGGCGTCGTTATGCGGATCATGGATGTGCTGCTGGCTTTTCCTGCCATCCTTTTGGCGCTGCTCATCGTCACCGTTGCCGGACCGGGCACATGGACCAGCGTCGTTGCCATCGGCATCGTCTACACGCCGATCTTCACGCGCGTGGTGCGCGGCCCTGCTTTGTCGCTCAAGACACGCGAGTTCGTCGACGCCGCGCGTACTTTCGGAAGCAGCTCGAGCTACATCGTCACGCGGCATTTGCTGCTCAATCTGGTCGCGCCCTTGACCGTCCAGGTGACGCTGGCGCTGGCCTGGGCACTGCTGACCGAGGCTGGCTTGAGTTTCCTCGGCCTGGGCACGCAGCCGCCCGCCGCCTCGCTCGGCCTGATGCTAAGCGACAGCCGCAATTTGATGGAGACGGCGCCCTGGCTGATGATCTTCCCGGGGCTGACGATCATGATCAGCATCCTCGGCTTCAACCTGCTTGGCGACGCCTTGCGCGATATCCTCGATCCGAGGATGCGGACGGCGCCGGCATGACCCCGCTGCTGTCCGTCCGCGATCTGCGCGTCGGCTTCGGTCGCACTCCGCAAACCAATGAAGTGGTGCGTGGTGTCAGCTTCGAGGTGGCGGACGGCGAGACGCTGGCGATCGTCGGCGAGAGCGGTTCGGGCAAGTCCGTCACCGCATTGTCGATCAATCGGCTCATCGATTTCGGCGGCGGCCGCATCACCGGCGGCTCGATGAAGCTGAAACGGGCCGACGGCAGCCTTTTCGACCTGATGACCGCGACCGAGCCGCAACTGACCGGCATTCGCGGCGCCGAGATCGGCATGATCTTCCAGGAGCCGATGACATCGCTCAATCCGGTGCTGACCATCGGTTCGCAAATCGAGGAATCGTTTCGCCTGCATCGCGGCTTGTCCGGCCGGCAAGCCACGGCGGCGGCCAAGGATGCGCTCGACCGCGTGCGCATTCCCGATGCGGCGCGGCGGCTGAAATACACGCCCAACCAGCTGTCGGGCGGCATGCTGCAAAGGGTGATGATCGCGATTGCGCTCGCCTGCAATCCACGCCTGCTCATCGCCGACGAGCCGACCACGGCGCTCGACGTGACGGTGCAGGCGCAGATCATGGCGCTGCTTGCCGAGTTGAAGCGGGAAACCGGCATGTCGATGATCTTCATCACCCACGATATCGGCCTGGTTGCCGGCATCGCCGACAAGGTGATGGTGATGCAGAACGGGCAGGCGGTGGAGCAAGGCGAACTGAACCAGATCCTCGACAAGCCGCAGCATCCCTATACGCGGCATCTGCTGCACGACGTGCCGCATTTCGCCAACGGCCGCGCGACGCGTTCGGACGGGCGGCGCGACGAGGGCGCAGGCACGGAACCGGCCCTGGAGGTCAACGGGCTGGTGGTGCGGTTTCCCCTCAAGAGCAATTTCTTCAGCCGGGCCACGGGCGCGGTGCATGCCGTCGATGGCATCGACTTCGACCTGATGCCGGGCGAGACGCTGGCTATCGTCGGCGAGAGCGGCTCGGGCAAATCGACCACCGCGCGCGCGGTGCTCGGGCTGGTGCGGTCGACGCGTGGCAGCTTCTCGATCGGTGCCCGCAAGGCTTCCGCGCAGCAAAGCGCCAAGCCCGTCCAGATGGTGTTCCAGAACCCCTACGCCTCGCTCAACCCAAGGCTCACCATAGAGAGCATCCTGGCCGAGCCGGTGATCGCCACCAGCGGCCGGGTGAATGCCGAGACGCGGAGCAGGATGGCGAGCCTGCTGGAACGCGTCGGCCTGCCCAAGAACAGCCTGGAGCGCTATCCGCACGAGTTCTCCGGAGGCCAGCGGCAAAGGCTGTGCATTGCCCGCGCGCTGATGCTGAACCCTTCCGTGGTCGTTCTCGATGAAGCGGTGTCGGCGCTGGATGTCTCGGTTCAAGCCAAGGTGCTGGAGCTGCTGGTCGACCTGCAACGCGAGTTCGGGCTGGCCTATCTGTTCATCTCGCACGATATGGCTGTGGTCGAGCGGATCGCCCACCGCATCGCCGTCATCTATGCCGGCCAGATCGTCGAGATCGGCGACGCGGCCTCGGTGCTGTCGAAGCCGAAACATTCCTATACGAAAAAGCTCATATCAGCCGTTCCGACCATCGACCGGCGGAACGAGCGTTTCGAGATCGACACACGCCAGGTGCCCTCGCTGGTGCGCCCGCAGGGATTTGAGCCGGCGGAGGCCAGGTGGGAGCGGTTTGGTGGGGATCATATAGCGAGGGTGGAGGCGTGATGGGTTGTGCCTTTGGATGTGTGAGGTCGGCGGGACAGCGCCCCCCTCTGCCCTGCCGGGCATCTCCCCCACATGGGGGGAGATCGGCAGCTTCGGCTTTCCGCCCACCTTCCAACGCAGGAGATTGGCGAAAGCGGTGGCCACATCCAATCTCCCCCCTCGTGGGGGAGATGTCCGGCAGGACAGAGGGGGGCGCGACGGATCGCTGCCTTTCAGACGGAGGCTCGCATTGACGGAGCTCTTCGATCGCGCATTCCAGCCATTGGCAGCAGCAGTAGCCGCCAAGCGCATTCCCGGCGGCGTGCTCGGCATCGTCGACCGCAACGGCGGCCGCATCACCAGGGCGATCGGCTCCGCGCAGCTCGTGCCGCAGCAGCGACCGATGCGCGAGGAGACCTGGTTCGACTTGGCATCGCTGACCAAGGTCATCTTCACCACGCCGCGCATCCTGGCTCTGGCGCAAGACGGCGTCATCGATCTCGATGCGCCGCTGATCTCGGTGCTCCCAGACCTTCGCCAGTATGATGCAGGGGCCTGGGAACGGAAGGTGACGTTCCGCCAATGCCTCGGCCACCAGACGCCGTTCCCGGCGGTCGAGCCGATCTACACTTACGGTCGCGATCCCGAACTGCTGCGCGCCTTCATCCTGCAGCGCGAATGGCGGGCACGTGACCCGGTCTATTCCGATATCAACTTCATCCTCCTCGGTTTCGCGCTGGAGCGGCTGTCGGGAAAGACGATCCGCGACATGGAGCCCGGCCCGGGCTTTGCGTGGTCCGCCGAACCGGATACCGCCGCTGCAACGGAAGACTGCACCTGGCGCCATCGCGTGCTCTCGGGTGAAGTGCACGACGACAATTGCGCGGCGTTGCAGGGCGCCGGGCATGCCGGCCTGTTCGGTACGGCGGCCTCGGTGCTCGATTTCGCCCAAGGACTGCTGACCGGCGCACCCGAACGTTCGATCGCGCTGATGCGGCAGCCCTTGTCCGCCACCCGCACCCATGGTTGGGAGCGTCCCTATGACGGCTGGTCTGGCGGCGCTTTGTGCAGCCCGGGAACGATAGGCCACACCGGCTTTACCGGTACGGGGCTGTGGATCGACTTCGACAGCGGCAAGGCGTGGACCTTGCTCACCAACCGGATCCATCCGACACGTCATTTCGACAGCGGAATCGTTTCGCTTCGGCAGGCGGTCGGCGATCTCATTAACGGGGACTAGTGATCATGGAACCAATCTGGGCCGTGGGCCTGATGACCGGCACCGTGCTCGACGGCAACATCGATGTCGCGCTGATCAAGACCGACGGCGAACGGATCGACGATTTCGGCACCTACCGGCTGATGCCCTACCCCCCGTCGATCCGCTCCCTGCTGGAAGAGACGCTGAGGCAAGCAAGGGCCTGGAACTTCACCGGGCCGGAGCCGGCGATCTTCCGCGAGGCCGAGGAGGCGCTGACGCGCGCGCAATCGGCGGCGGTCAGGGAACTGGTCGAAGGCTATGGGATGACGATGGCGGACATCGGCGTCGTCGGCTTCCACGGCCAGACAGTGCTGCATCGCGCGCCGCAAATCGGCCGGCTCGGCCAAACCCGGCAGCTCGGCGATGGCGAACTGATGCATGCGATCCTCGGCACCAAGGTTGCCTATGATTTCCGCTCTGCCGACATACGCGCCGGCGGACAGGGCGCGCCTTTGGCGGCCGCTTATCACACCGCGTTGATGCGCAGCGCCGGCGCCAGCGGCGAGGTGGCCGTGCTCAATCTCGGCGGCGTCGCCAACATCACCTGGTGGGATGGCGCCGACAATGTCGTTGCCTTCGACACCGGCCCCGCCAACGCCCCGCTCAACGATTTCATCAAGTCGAAGGGGCTCGGCGAAATGGACCGCGACGGCGCGCTTGGCCATGCGGGCAAGGTCGACGAGGCCCGTCTCGCCAAGCTCTTGCAGCACCCCTATCTGACCAAGCCATACCCCAAATCGCTGGATCGTTTCGACTTCGGCGCCGCGATGGCGGACGGCCTGAACGCCGAGGATGGCGCGGCCCTGTTGACCGCCTTCACGGCTGCCGCAGTCGGCAAGGCGCTCGACCTTCTGCCGAGCCGGCCGAAAAAGCTGGTGGTCAGCGGCGGCGGCCGCCACAACCCGACGATGATGGCGATGCTCGCCAGCCGCGCCGGCGTCGAGGTGGTGCAGGCCGAAAGCCTCGGCTGGAGCGGCGACGCTGTGGAAGCAGAGTGCTTTGCCTTCCTCGCGGTTCGCGTGCTGCGCGGCCTGCCTATCAGCTTCCCGAGCACCACCGGCGCACCACAGCCGATGCGTGGCGGACGCCTCGCCGGCTAAGCCCCAGACAGCGTCTTCCGCAGGAAGATGCGGCTGCGGCCGACGGGGAAATCGGCAAGCGTGCCGAAGGGCTGATAACCCTGGCGCTGATAGACCCTGGCGGCGTTCGGATTGAAAGTGTCGATCCAGGCATTTTTACATCCGCGCGCCACGGCTTCCTGTTCGGCCGCGTCCAGCATCTTGCCGGTCATGTGCTGGCCGCGCAGCTTTTCATCGACCCACAGCCACTGCACGTAGAGCCAGCCCCAGGCGGTGTAGCCCGAAATACCGGCGACGATCGCTCCGGCATCATCGCGCACGAACACCGCCAGGGCCTTTTTTCCCGATGCACCGACATCGCCGTCGTTGAACGCCGTCAGGCGCTCGCCGAGAAAGGCGAGTTCTTCCGGCAGGGGGTCGGCGGTTGTTTCAAGTGTCGTGTTCATGGCTTTTTCCGACATCAACTGCTGGATGCGAGCCCAGCTTTACGAAGGGTGGCGCTTGCGTAATTCTATGTCTGTTCCCGAACAGGTTGCGCATCCGGACCGCCGCCATTGCGGAATTCGGACGCGGCAATGCCGTAGCGCTTGAGCTTGTCGTAGAACGTCTTGCGCGGCACGCCGAGCGCATCGATGGCGCCGCGCACATCGCCACCATGATCGCGCAGCGCATCGCGGATGAGCTGCGCCTCGTAGTGGCCGACCCGTTCGGGCAACGTGGCCGCAGGCTCCGGCGATTGCGCGGGGATCGCCCTCGTCTCGTCTTCCGGGCCGAGACCGAGCACAACGCGATCGGCAAAATGCGCGAGCTCGCGCACATTGCCGGGCCAGTCATGCGACTGAAGGTGGTCGCTCACCGCGGCGTTCACCTTCGCGACGGGCCGGCCGAACCGCTCCGCCGCCTTGCCGAGAAAATGCCCGAACAGCATCGGAATGTCGCCGCGCCGCTCGCGCAGCGGCGGGATGCGCAGCGTCACCACGTTGAGGCGAAAATAGAGATCCTCGCGAAAATCGCCGCGCTGGTCTGGCCGGCCGAGATCGACCTTCGTCGCCGCGACGACCCTCAAATCGATACGCCTGATCTCGTTCGAGCCAAGCGGGGTGAGGCTGCGCGTTTCGAGCACTCGCAGCAGCTTGACCTGGAGGGCCGGCGGCATGGATTCGATCTCGTCGAGGAACAGCGTGCCGCCGCTGGAATGCTCGATGCGGCCGATGCGCCGCCGTTGCGCCCCGGTGAATGCGCCAGCCTCATGGCCGAACAGCTCGCTTTCTATGACGGTCTCGGGCAGCGCGCCGCAATTCAGCGCCACGAAGGGTTTCGCGCGCCGCCGCCCCCATCTGTGCAGAAGGTCCGCCACCACCTCCTTGCCGGTTCCGGTCTCCCCTTCCACCAGCACGTCGACATCCATGTCGGCGATCTGGCGCAAGGTCTCGCGCAGCCGCCGGATGGCGGGTGCTTCGCCGATCAGCGGCAGGCCGTCGGCGGCCTGCGTGGCGGCTTCGCGCAGCCGCCGGTTTTCCATGACCAGCCGCCGCTTCTCCGAAGCCCGCCGCAACGCCTCGACAAGCCGGTCGCCGGCATAGGGCTTGGAAATGAAATCGTAGACGCCGTCCTTGAGTGCCGCCACGGCGAGATCGACGTCGCCATGCCCGGTGACCAGGATCACCGGTATATCGGGGTCGATCGCCTTGACCCGATCGAACAGCTGCAAACCGTTCATGCCCGGCATGCGGATATCGCTGACGACCACGCCGTCGAAATTCCCATCGACGACGGCAAGCGCCGCCTCGGCGGCATCCAGCGCGATCACTGTAAAGCCGGCAAGCTCGAGCAATTGCGTGGTGGCGTGAAGCAGGTCCGCGTCGTCGTCGACGAGCGCCACCAGCCGTGATCCCTCTGTCATTCAATCCGCCTCAAATCGATGGTAAAGGATGCGCCGATGCCGCTGCCGGAATCGAACCGCAGCGTGCCGCCGAGTTCCTGGGCGATCTCCTGCGAAATCACCAGCCCGAGGCCCAGCCCCTTCTCCTTGGTGGTCTGGAACGGCATGAACAGATTGCCGGCCGCCTCCGGACCGAGGCCGGGACCATTGTCGCGCACCGAAATCAGCACATGATCGTCGTGCTCGGCGAGTTCGATCTCGATGCGGGGATCGGGTTGGTCCTTCATGGCGTCCAGCGCGTTCTGCAGCAGGTTGACCAGGATCTGCTCCAGCCGGATGCGGCTGGCCATCACCATCGGCGAGGCGGTGCCGCGCGGCTTGACGATGGTAACGCCGGAATCGCGGATGCGGCCGGACAGCAGCGACAGCGCGCCGTCGATCGCCTCGCGCACCGGCAGCGGCGAGGCGGCAACGCCGGGCCGGCGGGCGAAGGTACGCAACGTGCTGGTGATCGCGCCGATGCGCTCGGTCATCGAGACGATCGAGGTCAGGTTGGTGCTGGCCGGCACCGTCTTGCCGCGTTCGAGAAAACGCCCGGCATTTTCAGCGTAAGTGCGGATCGCGGCGACCGGCTGATTGATCTCATGCGCCACGCCGGCGGCGATCTGGCCGAGGATGGAGAGCCGGTTGGCCTGGGCGAGATCGTCGCGCAGCGCCCGGACCTTGGCCTCGGCGTTTTCGCGCTCGGCGATTTCCTCGGCCAGTGCTGTGTTGGAGCGCGTCAGTTCGGCCGTTCGCGTGCTGACCCGGCTCTCGAGCTCGACGTTCATGCGCGCCAGCGCCTCCTGCCGCAACAGGCGAGCGCGCCGGCGCCGGGTGAGTATGAAGGCGAGCAATCCGGTCAGCAGCAGCCCGAGCAGCGTGGTCAGCCGAGCCGTGTTGGCGGCGGTGGTGAGAGCGGCGTCGGCTGGCGTGAGCAGCCACAAACGCCAGCCGGGAACCGCACCCGGCAAATCCTGCACCACCTCGACGAACTGGCGCGGCTTTCCGGCAATGCCGATCGTCGCCAGGCCATCACCGGCACCGCGCCGTATCGGCAGCGGTTCGAAGCCGGCATCGGGCAGTTGCAGCTGTTCGTGGGCAGCGGCGGCGTCCTGTGCCGACAACGGCGCCAGCGCATGAAACCGCCATTCGGGCTGGCTGGTTGCCAGCACCACGCCGCGTTCGTCGGTGACGAAGACGAGAAAGCCGCTGGAGCGCCAATTGGCTTCGACGCTGTCGAGTTCGACCTTCAGCACCGCAACGCCGAGCGGCTTGTCGCCATCATCTACCCGGCTGGCGAGATAAAGACCCGGCCGGCCGCTGATCGTGCCGAGGCCATACTGGCTGGCGGCGCCCGTCGCCATTGCTTCGTTGAAGTAATGTCGAAAATTATAGTCGATGCCGACAAAGCTCGCCGGCTCGCCGGCATTGCTGGCTGATATGGCGATGCCTGACGTGTCGATGACATAGATGGCGGACGCCGATGCATCGCCGGCAATCGCCCTGAGCTTGTTGTTGAGGGCCGTTTCTTCCGTTCTTCCGGCGCGGCGAAGTGCCTCGCGCACCGCATCGTCGCGTGCCAGCACCAGTGGCACCAGGCGCTGCTTTTCGATTTCGCCGGTTAGGGTTCCCGCCGCCAGCGGCAGGGCGGCAAGCGCTGTGTCGCGCAGATTGTCGGCCGCCTCGCCGGAGGCGATGCGCCCGGCAATGACGATCGCACCCGTCAGGACCGCGAGGGCGATCGCGACGACAAGCCAGCGGCCATCGCGCAGCCGGGCTGCCATCTCACGCAGCAGGTCACTGCCGGAAGCGGAGCCGCTATCTGTGCCTGCTTGCGGCGTCTGCCCTCTCCATTTTTTGTCGCGACCTCGCCCGGCCACTCTAATGCGAAATTCCGCCCAGGCACAATGTCGCCTGTGCGGAAATCCGCACAAGTATTCTCGGCGGGACCTCGAAAAGCGCCGAAATGCCGGGGTTTCAGGCTTTCCCCGATCTGGCACAGGGCTTGCAAAAGTTGTTCCCAGCGGCGTGCGACCGGAACGCCGCGATGGGAGAAGTCACGCAGGGCGGTGCATTCCGTCCATCCGGCCAGGGAGAGTTCGATGCACATCGCAGACCAATCAGGCGCGCCCGCCGCGCAGCGGAAGCCTTTCTACGCCCAACTCTACGTGCAGGTACTCGTCGCCATCACCGTCGGCATCTTGCTCGGCCATTACTACCCGTCGATCGGCGAGAGCATGAAGCCGCTTGGCGACGCCTTCATCAAGCTGGTCAAGATGATCATCGCCCCGGTGATCTTCCTGACGGTGGCGACCGGCATCGCCGGCATGAGAGACCTGCAGAAGGTCGGGCGTGTCGCCGGCAAGGCGATGCTCTATTTCCTCACCTTCTCGACGCTCGCCCTCATCATCGGCCTCGTCGTCGCCAATGTCGTGCAGCCGGGCGCCGGCTTCAACATCGATCCGGCAACGCTCGATGCCTCGACTGTCAACACCTACGCGGCCAAAGCGCATGACCAGTCGGTCACCGGCTTCCTGATGAACATCATCCCGGGGACGATCGTCGGCGCCTTCGCCGATGGCGACATCCTGCAGGTGCTGTTCTTCTCGGTTCTGTTCGGCATCGCGCTGGCGCTGGTCGGCGACCGGGGCGCGCCGGTGCTCAACTTCCTGCAGGCGCTGATGGCGCCGATGTTCAAGCTGGTCAGCGTGTTGATGAAGGCGGCCCCCATCGGCGCTTTCGGCGCCATGGCCTTCACCATCGGCAAATACGGCATCGGCTCGGTCATCAACCTCGCAATGCTGGTCGGCACCTTCTACGTGACGTCGCTGCTGTTCGTGTTCGTCGTGCTGGGTGCGGTCTGCCGCTACAACGGGTTCTCCATCCTGTCCCTGATCCGCTACATCAAGGAAGAGCTGCTGCTGGTGCTGGGAACGTCCTCTTCGGAAGCCGCCCTGCCCTCGCTGATGGAAAAGATGGAGAAGGCCGGCGCCAAGCGTTCGGTGGTCGGGCTGGTCATTCCGACCGGCTATTCCTTCAACCTCGACGGCACCAACATCTACATGACGCTGGCGGCATTGTTCATCGCGCAGGCGACGAACATCCATCTGTCCTTCGGCGACCAGATCCTGCTGCTGCTGGTTGCGATGCTTTCGTCCAAGGGTGCCGCGGGCATCACCGGCGCCGGTTTCATCACCCTTGCCGCCACGCTTTCGGTCGTTCCGTCGGTGCCGGTCGCCGGCATGGCGCTGATCCTCGGCGTCGACCGCTTCATGTCGGAGTGCCGGGCGCTGACCAATTTCGTCGGCAACGCCGTCGCCACGCTGGTTGTCGCCCGCTGGGAAGGCGAACTCGACGAAGCCAAGCTGGCGAGCGCATTGGCGGGCAAGGCCGACGACAGCCTGCCGGCGGACATCGTTCCCGCCGAGTAGGCTGCGCGGTTCAAATGCCAATGCCGACGGCCGGAAGCATGCCGCTTTCGGCCGTTGGAGCTATCTCGGCATCGCTGTGGGACGTGCGCACGCCGCGCAGCCTGAGCTCAGCCGGTGAAGTCCCTCCTCGTGTTCGGATATGTGCTTGGACCGACAGGCATGCGGGCCGCCAAAGTACCCCCGTCATCGAACAGGACAAGGCTGGCGGCGCCGACCAGCCCGGCGTGGCGGCCAAGCTGGGCCTGGACGACGGGGACGTCGCGATAGGCACGCATGGCCCGCTGCCTGATGGTCGCCTCTATTGCCGGAGCCATGAGGTCGAGGCCATTGGCGATGCCGCCGCCGACGACCAGCACGTCAGGCGAATAGAGATGCAAGAGGTTGGTGAAGCCGATGCCCAGCCAGCGGGCTTCCTCCTCCAGCAAGGCCAGAGCGAGATCGTCCCGCAGCCGCGCCGCCTCGACCACGTGGCGGCCGGTCACCTCACCGTCCGCCGAGAGGCGCCGCAGCGTCGAGCCATCAAAGGCTGATGTCGCGGCATTGGCGCGGCGGCCAAGTGCTGTGCCCGAGGCGATGGCCTCGAAGCAGCCGACGGCGCCGCACATGCAGCGTTCACCTTCATTGGTAATGGTCATGTGGCCGATCTCGGCGGCAAGCCCGCGGCGACCGTGCAGGATGCGCCCGTCGACGACGACGCCGCCGCCGATACCGGTCGAGACGGTGACGAAGACCAGCGAGCGCGCGCCGTGGCCGGCACCGAAGCGCCATTCGCCGAGCGCCGCTGCATTGGCATCGTTCTCCAGCCGCACCGGCAGGCCGAGCCGCCGTTCGAGAATGTCGGCGAGTGGTACGTCCAGCCAGCCGGCGAGTGTCGGCGGGCCGACCGCGATGCCGGCCAGCGGATCGAGCGGTCCCGGCGCACCGACGCCGACGCCAAGGATGGCGAGCGCCGGTGCCTCGGCATGGACGGTCGCCGCCAGCGCCTCGATCTGGCCGATCACCACGTCGGGGCCAGCCTGCGCCTGCGTCGGCACCGCAGCGAACGCCAGGATCTTGCCGTCACGGTCAACCAGCGCGGCACGAAGCTCGGTGCCGCCAAGGTCGATCGCGAGAGCGGCCTCGTTGCTCATGCCGCGACCTTCAACCCATGCAGCCAGCCGATGCGGCCGGCCAGATCCTTGTCGCCAAAGGCGAGCGAACCAAGAACCACGGTTTCGGCGCCGGCGGCGCGAAGCCGCGGCACCGTCTCGTGGCGGATGCCGCCGTCGGCCGCGAGCACCACGGCATCCTCACGTCCTGCTTTCCGCAAGACAGCGCGGGCGGCGCCTAGCCTGTCGCAGGCCTCGTCCGAAAGGCCCTGGCCCTTGACGCCGATCGCCGTTCCGAGAAGCGTGACGAAAGCGACTTCCGGGACGAAAGGCGCCACCGTCTCGACCGGCGTCTCCAGCCGGAGCACGACGCCGGCTTCGGCGCCGAGTTCACGGGCCAACCGAACCGCGCGCAAACCCGCCTCGCCGTTTTCGGCATGGACGCTGATCATGTCGGCACCCGCCTCGATGAACTGGCGCGTCTGTGCCTCGACGATGTCGGCATCGACCATCAGGTGGACGTGGATGGGCTTCGCCGTCAGCCTGGCGATGCGGGCGACGAGATCGGGAAAGAACAGGAAGGACGGCGCGAAATGGCCGTCCGCCACGTCGACGTGATGAAGGTCGACATAGGGCTCGATGCGCCTGAGGTCGCTTTCGAAATTGGCGAGATCGGCCGACCAGAGCGAGAATTCGGCGATCATGCGGTCGCGCGGCAATGCGCCGATGGCGGCCGGGCCTGAGAGTGGCTTCGAGATCATGACTGGTCCTGTTGGTTGAAATTTGTGTCGAGAAAGGCGCCGATAGCGGCACGGATCTCGGCAAAGTGGCGGTCCTTGTCGGCAGCCTTCGGCGTCACCTCGACAAAGGCGGCATCGGGGATGGCGTCGGCGAGGCTGCGAGCGGCCGCCAGCGGATGGACGAGGTCGATGCCGCAGCCGATGACCAAAGTGGGGATTGCGAGGCCGGCGGCTTCGGCCCGCGTGACACCGGGCCCGTCATTGGCGATCGCCTGCATCACCTCGGCGAAGACGGTTGCGTTTTCGCGCGCGAAGAAACCAAGCAGCGAAGCGAGATTGTCCGGCGCTTCGTCGCGAAACCGGGACGCGGTCGCGGAAGCCGCGAAGATGTCGCGCGCTTCGTCCAGCGGATGGTTTCGGATGAGTTCCGCCGCTTCGGCGTAGGGGCGCATGTTTTGCGGCGCCACATCGAAGGTCCAGGCAGGACGCACCAGCACCAGGCCAAGGATGCGGTCCGGGTGACGGCTTGCAAGCCGCAGCGCCATTGCCGCGCCCATAGAGATGCCGCCGGCGACGAAGCGTTCGAAGCCAGCCGCATCGGCGGCCGCCAGCACGTCGTCGGTGAACATGGCGATCGAGAAGGGGCGGCGGCTGCCGGCGCCGGAACCGCCTTGCGCCCGGCATTCGACGGTGAGCCGGCGACGTGATGGGCTGTCGGGAAAGTTCTGGGCCACCTGGGCGGCATCACCGCCGAGACCATGCTGGAAGACCAGGGGAACCCCGCCCTGCCCCGTGTCGAATATCCGAAGCGCAGCATCGTCGCGCAGCATGACCGACGCCACCCCCATCAGAGCAGCCCCCGCAGGAAGGCGGCAACGCCGGGGGCTTCGTCGGCGGACAGTCCGTGCGTAACAAGCGGGCCATCGAATCCCACAGCCTTCAGCCGCGCGACGAAATCTGGAAAATCGACGATGCCTTGTCCTGCGGTGGCGAAGCGGCCGTCACCGTGGCGGTCCTTGGCGTGCGCCATGACGATGTGGCCGGCGGCCTCGTCGATCGCTGCGGCGACGATGGCGCGCGCCTCGCCCGGTGTCGCGTGCTCGAAGAGGTTTGCCGGATCCAGCACGATCTTGAGGTGATTCGATCCCAAGTCGGCGATCAGCCGCGTCGCATCCTTCGCCGAGGTGACGATGTTGGCCTGCTCGGGCTCGATGCCGAGATCGACGCCGGCATTTTCGGCCAACGCCAGCGCCTTCGCCATTTCGGCGGCCATGTCGGACCAGGCTGCCGGGGTGGCATTGTCGGGGTGATAGGCCCATTGATCGGCGGCGTTGCGCGAGCCGGTGCAGAGGGTCACCAGCGGAATGCCGAGGGCCGCCGCCGTCTCGATGACGACGGCGAGACGCCGGAGCCCATCGTCGCGGACCGCCTTGTCGGGATGCGCCATGTTGTAGGTGCCGGACAGCGCGACGATCGAAACACCGGTCGATTGCCCGGCGGCGCGGATGGCCTGAATGGCTGCATCAGGCACGGCATCAGGCATCGACGGCAGGCCCGCGCAGGCGAGATTGAACTGCGTCGTCTCATAGCCCGCCTGCCGCACGGCTTTCAGCACGGCAGCCGGCTCGGTGCCCGCAAACGTCTTGGCGAAGATACCGAGACGCATCAGACCGCACCCGAGACCGGGGCGAGTTCGACCCGTTCACCCGTCTCTACCGAGCGCGCGATCGCCACCATGGCGCGGATCGAGGCGATGCCGTCCTCGACATTGGCGCCGCGCATCGGCGCGCCTGTCAGCACCGTGTCGGCGAGACCTTCCAACTGGCGGCGGAAGAAATGGCCGTCGGCGCCGAGCGGTTTTCGCGAGGTCGCGTCCTTCTCGTGGAAGATATCGACCTCGCTGGCGCGGAAATACCAGGGGTTGAAGGTCTTGGCGATCACCGAACCGTTCTCGCCATAGAGCTGAAAACCTTCGTGCCAGTCCATGCGCACGGCGACGGTAAGATCGAGATGGCCGAGCGCGCCGCTGGCGAACTCGGTCTCGACGAACCAGCAATAGGCGCCGAAACGTTCGTTGAGGCGGGCGCGCACGGCGGTGATCTCGCCGCACAGGAAGCGCGCCGTATCGACGAGATGTGAGCCATGCGCCAGCATGAAATATCGCCGGAGATCCGCCTTCGGATTGCCCGAAGGCTTCCTCGCGAGCTTGCTGGTGACCGGCAGCGGCTGCACCGCATCAGTGTTGGTGTAGCGGTGGGTGGAATCGCAATACCAGGCCTTCAGGGCCAGCACCTCGCCCATTTCGTCGCGCACGAAGTCGCGAGCCGCCTCCAGCGCCGGATCGAAGCGCTTCATGTGGCCGACCTGCAGGATCTTGCCGGAGCGCTTCACCGCTGCCGCCAGCGCCTCGCCCTCCTCGACCGAAGTGCCGATCGGCTTTTCGCACAGCACATGCTTGCCGGCTTCGAGCGCCTTGACTGACATCGGCACGTGATAGGCGTCCGACGTGGCGACGATGACCGCTTCCAGTTCGGGATCGGCGAGCATCGCGTCATAGTCGCCATATATTTTTTCGGGCTCGTAGGTGGCGCCCATGCGGGCGAGCAGGTCGGGCGCGGCGTCGCATATGGCGTAGAGGTCGGCATTGCCTGCTTTGACGCAGGATTCCAGGTGCGCGAACTGCGCGATGGGGCCGCAGCCGAGCACGCCGACCCTGAGCCGTCTGTCCTGTTTCTTGATCATCGTCTCAGGCCTCGTAGCCGCGCATCGTCTGGCGATTGGTCTTGACCGCGCCGGCAGGATCGGCGGCAGCCGTGTCGGATTCTTCTTCCAGCACCAGCCAACCGTTGAAGCGCGGCGCGGTGCCGGCGATCTCGATCACCTCACGCGTGTCGCAGACCCCTTTACCCAGCATGGCCCAATTGCCCTTGGCGTCGACGTCCTTCAGGTGGATGTAGCGGATGCGGTCGCGGTGGGTGGTGAGCGTATCGGACATGTCCTTGTGGCCGCGCAGGATGTGGCCGGTATCGGGCACCCAGCCGACCAGATCGGGGTCGAGCAAGGCAAAGATCCTGTCGTAGTCGGCGCGGTCGAACAGCAGCGTGTTGTGGTGCGAACTCGGATGCACGGCGACCTGGACGCCGGCCTTGCGCCCGAGCTCGCCGGCCCTGTTGTAAACCTCCGCCGCAACGGCGAATTTGTCGTCGCGCGGCCCGTCGGAGACGACGGTCGCCGAGCCCATCGAGACAAGCGCGCCTGGGAAGGCGGCGGCGAAGTTGATCCAACGCTTGGCAGTTTCGAGGTCGTCGCCGATCTTTTCCTTCAAAGTGAAACCGCTCTTGGAACCGAAGGCGAAGGAGACCAGCGTCAGGCCGGATGCCCCGAGCGCCGTGGCGAATTCCGCCGGCTTGCCGGCGTAGCGGCCGATCATGGTGTCGGTGATCTCGATGCCGGCATAGCCGCCGTCGGCGATCGCCCTCAGCAGATCGTCGGGACCGCCGGTCCAGGCCTTGCCGAGCATTTCCCAGGTGAAGGTCTGGCAGCCGACTTTGAGGTCTTTCACGTTCATCCTTTCATTCCTTGATACCGCCTATTTCTTGATGCGCCCTGCGTCAGCCGTTCGATGATGTGGTGCGGGAAGAGCAACACGAGCACGGTCGGCGGAACGGTGACGACGGCCGCGGCCGCGGCGATATCGCCTGCCGGCAGACAGGCCCAATCATTCGATTGCGGCACGCGGGGGCCTGCTCCTTCGGTTCTCCTTGGGATGGACATCCTACTTGACCGAGCCCGCGGTCATGCCGGCGAGGAAGTACCTCTGGGCAACGAGGTAGATGAGCAAGAGCGGCAGCGAGCCGAGCACGCTCATCGCCATCATCTGGTTCCATTCGAAGGCGTGCTGCCCCATCAACAGCTGGATGCCGATCGGGACGGTGCGCATGGACGTCGACTTCGTCAGCGTCAGCGCAAAGAGAAATTCGTTCCAGCACAACAGGAAGGTGTAGACGGACGTCGCCACGATACCAGGCAATGAAATCGGGACAATCACCTGCCAAAGCGCTGTCCAACTGGTGCCGCCATCGACAGCCACGGCTTCATCGAGATCGCGGGGCAAGGTGTTCAGATATCCCGTCATCAGCAGGATCGCGTACGGCAGTGTAAAAACCAGGTAAGTCAGGATAAGTGCGACATAGGTATCGAAGATACCGTATGAGACGACAAGCCCGAAGAAGGGGATCAAAAGCGTGATCGGCGGAATGGTCTGCGTGCTGATGATGAGTGTGTTCAGGCTGCCTTTGCCGCGGAAGTTGAAGCGGCTGAACCCGTAGGCCGCCAGCAAGGCGATCAGCACCGTTAGCACGGTCACCGCTCCCGCCACGAAATAGCTGTTGAAGAAGAAGCGCAGCTTTACCGGGTCGCCAAGGATGGCTGCATACGCTTCCAGAGTGAAGGCCTTTGGCAGGATGGTTGGTGGCAGGGCAAAGATTTCGGTATTCGATTTGAACGAACTGCTCAGCATCCAGTAGATCGGGAATGCTGCAAAAAAGAGCCCCGCTGCAAGCGCTGCATGGAGCGCGACGGTGATCAGCCTGTCTTTCGGCGTATGCCTTGTCCTCATGACTACCGAGCCTTTTGATAGCGAATGTAGAACAGCGTCAGGCCGAGAGAGATCAACAAGATGACCACAGCGCTCGCCGAAGCCTGCGACAGGTTGTAGCTCGAAAACGCCAGCTTGTACGTGTAGGTGCTGAGGACCTCGGTCGAGTAGATCGGGCCACCGCCCGTCGTTATCCAGATTAACGGGAAGACCTGCATGGTCCAGATGAAGTCGAGCAGCGAGATGCTGATGATGATCGGCATCAGCTGCGGGATGGTGATGAAGATCAGCTTCTGGTAGGCCTTCGCCCCGTCGATATCGGCGGCCTCGTAGAAATCCTTGGGAATGCCCTGCAACCCAGCGAGCAGGCTGACCATGAAGAGCGGATAACCCGCCCAGATATTGGCGAAGGTGACGGCGTGCAGCGCGGTCTCGGGCGAGGAAAACCATTCGACCTTGGAACCGATGATGCCGATTTGCATGAGAATGCTGTTCACGACACCGTTCGGCTCAAGCAGGAGGCGCCAGATCACGGCGATAATCACCGCGGTGAACAGCCAGGGCAGTATGTAGAGAACGCGCAGAATATTGCGCAGCGTCGGATTGATGCGGTCGCTGTTCAGCATGAGCGCGAAGAGCATGCCGATGGTCATGTGGAAAATGACACTCATGCATGTGAAGTAGAGCGTGTGCCACAGCGAAGCCCAGAACACGGGGTCGTCGAAGATCGCCTGGTAGTGTTTCAGTCCGGCAAAGGATGGGTCACGACGCAGCACCGCGCTGTTCTGGAACGAGTAGGCAATCACCGTCACCATCGGCAGCAGCATCAGAAGCCCGATTATGAGCAGCGAGGGCGACAGATAGAGGTAGGGTGCGACCGCTCGTTTCAGCTTGTGGTGGGAGCGCTTTTGCCGGGTCATGTGCCAACCTTGGAATACGCCTTCAAGAGAAGGGAAGCTTCGTAGACAGATCCATCCATCTCGAATTGCCGATCCGTTGTTGCCGGGTGGCCTGCCAGAAGCCAGGCCACCCGGTCGGAGATTGCAAACGGGAACAGGCCGATCAGAATTTCGCCATCCAGCCCTTCTGAGTGGTGGCTGCGGCTTGTTCCGGAGACTGCTCGCCGGCGAGCATCTTCTGGGCTTGCACGTCCAACTGGGTCATCAGGTCTTCAGCCACCGGCAGGCCGGTGAACTCATTGGCGAGATAACCGGTCTTGAAGATTTCGAAAGCCTTGCCGAAAGCCTTGTCCGAGGTCACGAAATCGGGCTTGGCGTTGACGTTGCCCGGGAAGGCGTTTGCAAGCGACACGAGCTTGGCGTTCACCTTTTCACTCATCAGATATTGGACGAGTTTCCAGGCCTCTTCCTGATGTTTCGAGGCAGCAGAGATGCCGATGCCCCAGGAGGCATAGGGAAGTCCGCGCTTGCCGGTATAGTTTTCCACGACCGGGACCGGGATGAGGTCGAAGTTCAGCTTGGGATTGCGCTTGCGGATGAGGTTCACATGCGCGAGCGAGTCGATCATCATCCCGACGCGGTCGTTGACGAACTCCTCGACCTTTTCCTGCTCGGTCTTCGTGGCGATGCCGGGCGAGATGGTGCCGGCGTCGTTGAGTGATTTGACGAAGGTGAGCATATCCACCACCGGTTTGCTCTCAAGGTCTGGCTTGCCGTTCGCCATCATCGACTGACCCGAAGCCCAAACCCACGACATCATGTCGTTCTGGACGCCGGATGGCGTTTGCAGCGACAGGGGCAGCACCCAGCCATACTGGTTCTTGTCGGCGTTCGTCATCTTCTTGGCGGCTTCGAGAAACTCCGCACGGGTCGACGGCAGCTTGGTCACGCCTGCCTGGGCGGCGAGGTCCAAATTCACGAAGACCGGATAGACGAAGGAAGCCACGGGAAACATCACTGCCTTGCCGTCCACCTTGATGATGTCGGCGACCTGGCCCTTGTCGAAACCGCTCGCATCCATCATCGGATTCATGTCGGCGAGTGCGTTCTGCGCATTCAGATTGTTCACCCAGGCACCGTCGAGACCGACGACGTCGCTGAGCGTTCCGGTTGCAGCACCAACCGAGATCTGGTCTCGCGTGGTCGCGTAGGGGCCGCTGACCAGCGTCACCTTGATTCCGGGGTTTGCGGCCTCGAAGTCATCCATGATTGCCCTGAGCGAGCCAGCCGGCAATTCGGGCTCCCACCATTGGGTGAATTCCAGCGTCGTATCCGCCATGGCGCCGGTCGCACCAAGCAACCATGCGGCCGCGGCTATTTTCAGCATCGCGGGTCTTATACGAAACGTCATTTTCTCCTCCTTCTTTAGGATCGACCGCACAATGCGGCCGATCGTCTGCTTATTCAGAAGTCTTCTTATGCAGGCGCCTCACCCTCTCCCGCGGGTCTTGTCGCCGATATTCAGATCGCCAGATGCGTCCCGGGATCGAAGAAATGGAGCTTGGCGTCATCCAGGGCCAAGCTGATTTCCGAGCCGGAGCGGACTGTGCTGACCGGTTCGAATTTCGCCACCGCATTCGACGCCAGGCCGAAATCCTGCACCGCGTCAGGGTCGCCGGAGTCCACCCGGACCGCGTCGATGTTGAGATGGACGATATGTTCGGATCCGAGTTCTTCGATCGAGGTCACCTTTGCCGGTATCGTCTGATACTTGCGGCCGGATTCGAGGCTGCTGTCATAGAGATCCTCCGGTCGTATCCCGAACACGACTTTGCGCCCCGCATACGACCTCAAGTCCGGCCTGCGCACGAAGGCTGCATCCTGCAGCCGGATGGCTAAGGCGCCGGACATCAGTTCGTCGCCCGTCAGGGTCGCCTCGAAAAGGTTCATCGAAGGAGACCCGATGAAGCCGGCAACGAAGGCGTTCACCGGCGATTCATAGAGCCTCTTGGGTGTGTCGACCTGCTGCAGCACGCCGCCTTTCAACACCGCGACCCTGTCGCCCATCGTCATGGCTTCGGTTTGGTCGTGGGTCACATATATGGTCGTTACGCCGAGCTGCTTTTGCAGGCTGGTGATTTCGGCGCGCATTTGAACACGTAGTTTCGCGTCCAGATTGGAAAGGGGTTCGTCCATGAGAAAGGCTGCCGGCTCGCGCACCATGGCGCGGCCCATGGCAACCCTTTGACGCTGTCCGCCTGAAAGGTTCGCGGGTTTGCTGTCCAGCAGAGACGTCAGTTGAAGGGTTTTGGCGATCTCGTC
This sequence comes from Mesorhizobium sp. M0152, assembly GCF_040322415.1. Taxonomy (NCBI): domain Bacteria; kingdom Pseudomonadati; phylum Pseudomonadota; class Alphaproteobacteria; order Hyphomicrobiales; family Phyllobacteriaceae; genus Mesorhizobium; species Mesorhizobium sp. M0152. The sequence continues at coordinate 67,919 of NZ_JAMYTH010000007.1, read as the reverse complement.
CACGCGCTTTTTGCGCTCGGCCTTCGGCTTGCCTGCCAGCCGCATCGAAAAGGCGATGTTTTCGAACACCGTCATATGAGGGTACAGGGCGTAGCTCTGGAAGACCATCGCGATGTCGCGGTCCTTGGGCGGCATGTCGACGACGTCGACTCCGCCGATCCGAAGGCTGCCGCTGGTGACGTCCTCCAGTCCCGCGATCATCCGCAACGCGGTGGATTTGCCACAGCCGGACGGCCCGACGAGAATCAAGAACTCGCCGTTCTCGACCGACAGGTTCAATTGGTCGATTGCGTGAAAATTGTTCCCGTACGTCTTGCAGATATTCTCAAGAACGACTTCTGCCATATTCCTCCCTCCACAAGTCTAAGCCACTGATTTTTGTGATTGTCCTCGGCTTATGTTCACCTGCGAAATGTTTCCTCGGATAGTTCGGGCTATGTTCCCGTATCGAGCCCCGCATATTTCAGTTCGACTGCCGACGGCGCGTTCGTCGATGCCAGGAGTTCCGTGACCTGGTCGTCGGTCGGAAGCGCCTCGCGCCCGCCCCGCCCCGTTATCGAAAGGGCCGCCGCCGCGGCCGCGAATGCGACCCGGCCTGCGGTGTCGGCCCCGCGCGTCAATGCAAGGGCATAGGCGCCATGAAAGCAGTCACCGGCGCCGGTCGAGTCGACGACGGCAACCCGGTGCGGAGGCAGGTGCCAGAGCCCTGTCTCGTCGCGTCCGCGATAGAAGACGCCCCTGTCGCCATCCGTCAGGACCACGGCGGACCGCGACGGCAACCATAATGCATCGAGTATTTCGGCCGGCGACCGGCGGCCCGTGGCGGTCCGCGCAAAGCCGAGCGGAAGAATGAGATGGTCGCAGAGCCCGATCAGTCTCTCGGTGGCCGGGCCGCGGCTCCATTCTACATCGCCGAGGATCGCAAGGCCGAGATCGCGAGCCCGAGCCACGACATCCAGCGACCCGATCCCGTAACTATCGACGATCAGGACGGTCGCGCGGCTGAGGACCTCGTCCGGAAAGTCCGGCGCGGTACCCAGCATCGCTTCGTCGTCATACGCGATGAACCGCTCCCCATCCGAACCGACGGTGATCCGCGAGCGCACCGGGCGCGCGTGCGGGTGGCGCGGCGCGAACGCGGTTTCAACGCCGCTCGCAACGAGATCGCACAACACGGCGTCGTCGGCGGCACTGCCCAGCCATCCGATGAACCCGGCGGTTCCGCCGAGCCGCGCGACGGCGGCAAGTGCCGTCGCGACATTTCCCCCGAAAGCTCGGGCACTTTGCAGAACCTTTCCCTTGCCCGCCGACAACGGCTGATCGACATAGACGATGTCGTCGATCGCAATCGCTCCGAAGCCGAGGATTGAAGGGACGGCGGGCATCGTTCAGGCACCCGCCTTCGCCAAGGCGTCTTGCGCCGAAAGGCCGTCATGGATGACGCCTCGAAAGGCAATCGCTGCCTTTTCCGGATCGCCGTGCCCCCAGAGATTGCGGCCCACCACGGCACCGCGCGCGCCGGCACGGATGGCGTCCGCCGTCTGCTGAAGAGCGCCGAGCAGCGTGTCGGTCTTCGGACCTCCGGCGATCACAACCGGCACCGGGCAGGTCCGAACGGTCTCTCGAAACGACTCGAAATCGCCCGTGTAGCCGATCTTGATCACGTCGACGCCGGACTCGTAACCGATGCGTGCCGCATAGGCGATCTCGTCGGGGGTGAAGACGATTTTTGCCCCGTCGGTGAAATCGCGGGGGTAGATATGCGCCACCACCGGCATGCCGTAACGGGCCGCCGCATTCACCGAATCGGTCAGCCAGCGTATGTATCTTCCCTCTGTCGCGCCGCGCACCGGAATGGCCACGGCCAACGCATCGGCGCCAGCGCGCACCGCATCCTCGGGCGTTGCAATCAGTTCACTGATGCGATCGTCCGGGGTGAAGCAGCCGGCCTGGATCACCAAGGAAGCCTTGCCCGAGTATTGCGGCCACAGATGGCGCGCGGTGCCGGGCTGAATGCTGACGTAGTCGGGTTTGCCCACCATGACGCGCGCAAGCGCGCCCGGCAGGTCGGCAAGACCTCCTTTGCGCACGTCGCCATAGCCGACAAAGTGGTCGACCGCGCCGCCAAAAAGATTCCCCGATGGATGTGAGAAGAGGCGCGCCAGGCGCACCTTGGTTCCGAGGCTCATGAGTCCAAAACTCTCCAATCGATTGATTTCAAAATCCCGGACCAGTGTTTTCGAAAGAAAGAATAAATGCAATCTTTCGAAATCTTTCGATTTCGCGTATTTTTGATAGAGTGAACCGAGGCCAGGGCGATCGCTTGGCGCATGGAGGCAAGAACAGGGCAATGTTGTCAGAGCAGAGACGCCAATCGATCCTGGGTGAAGTGCAACGCAGCGGACAGGTTCGCATCAAGGACCTGTCAGACGATTTTGGCGTGTCGGAAGTCACGGTGCGCTCCGACCTCGAGATACTGGACCGCAAGGGACTGCTGACGAAGACCCGTGGAGGGGCGGTGATCCGGACCACAGATTCGACCACGGCCGCGTTCGCCCGGCGGATGCAAACGAACCTCGATGCAAAGAAACGCATCGCCCGGGCAGCGGTAGAACTGTTCGAGGACAACCAATCGGTCATCTTCGACGGCGGCTCGACATTGATGCAGGTTGCCATGCTGTTACCGCCGCTCAGCAATGTCGTGGTCGCGGCCACGGCGATGAATATCGTGCAGCATCTGATGCATCGGCCCGGGCTCGATGTTCACATGATCGGTGGCCGGGTCTATCCGGACACGGTGAGCACGCTGATCACCAATGCCGACACGGCTCTCGGCGGCTTGGTAGCGCATCAGGTCTTTGTTGGAGCGCATGCGATTGACTCGTCACTGGATGTGGTCGACGTGAACGAAGACATGGCGCGAACGAAGCGAAACCTCGTGCGCATGGCCCGGCGCGTTGTCCTCCTTGCGGATTCGAGCAAATGGGGCGTCAGCGGAACCTCCAAGGCATTTTCGCTGTCGAGCGTCGATGTCGTAATCACCGACGATGGCCTGTCCGGCCCGATACGCGGCCAGCTTGATAGGACCGGAGCCAAGGTGATCTATGCCTGACCCCCGTCGCGGTCCTTGGCGCCGACGCAAATATCCAATGCGCGCATGACCCACAGGCTTAGTACCGGCGGTCGGCCGCTTTTGATGTCTATCATTTTCTTTTCTCCTCCCAGGGCTGGCAGCCTCCCTATATCGCGCCAGCATTCCGCATGTTCTACAAAAATTTTACGCGCGTCAATATTCAAAACGTTGTATAGCGCTTGGAACGCGACCCGTTACCGCCACGGCGGATCCGGCAGAGCATGACCGCATTGGGAGGAACGATCGAAATGCAGGCGGAATCGAAACAGAAACTCGGGATCGGCGTCATCGGCTGCGGCAACATCTCGATGACCTATCTGCGCAATGCCGCACTCTTCGGCGGCATCGAGTTGCGCGCCTGCGCCGATATTTCGGCCGACATGGTGGCGTTGCGGGCGAAGGAATACGGCATCCGGCCGCTTGGCGTCGACGCGCTGCTGGCCGATCCCGAGATCGACCTTGTTCTCAACCTGACCGTTCCGGCGGCGCATTTCGACATTTCCTTTTCTGCGCTTTCGGCGGGAAAACATGTCTTCACCGAGAAGCCGCTGGCGACCTCGGCCGGCGACGGGCGCCGGCTGGTGGCGGAGGCGGCAAAGCGCGGCCTGCTGCTCGGCTCGGCCCCCGACACCTTTCTCGGCGCCGCCGGACGGCGGGCGCGCCGCCTGATGGACGACGGCGCCATCGGCCGACCGGTCACCGGCACGGCTTTCATGATGGGGCGCGGCATGGAGCACTGGCATCCGAACCCGCAATTCTACTACCAGCCGGGCGGCGGCCCGGTGTTCGATATGGGCCCTTATTACCTGACCATGCTGGTCAATTTGCTCGGCCCGGTCGAGCGCGTCATGGCGATGGCGACCCGGGGCCAGGAGGAGCGGCTGATATCAGCCGAGGGGCCGTTCAAGAACACGACATTCAAGGTCGGCACGCAGACCAACGTGCTGTCGCTGCTCGAATTCCGCTCGGGCGCCACCGTCACCTTCGGCGCTTCCTGGGATGTCTTTCGCCACTCCAACCATCCGATCGAATTGCACGGTACGGAAGGGTCGCTGCGCCTGCCTGACCCCGACACGTTCGGCGGCACCGTCTCGCTTTCCGAACGCGGCGCCGACTGGAGGGATTTTGGCAGCGAGGACGGGTTCTTCGGCGCCCGCAACTGGCCTTACGCGGCGCCCGACCGCGCCAATTACCGCATGCTCGGCGTCGCCGATCTGGTGCGCTCGCTCAAGACCGGTGCGACGCCCCGCGCGTCCGGCAATCTGGCGCTGCATGTGCTGGAGGTCATGGAGGCGATCCTGCATTCCGGCGAGACGCAAAGTTCGGTCGCCATTGCCGGCGACGTCGTCCAGCCGGCCCTACTCTCGGAGGACGAGGCCCGCGGCCTGCTGGCCTAGATGCAATCATGACGGAGATGGCGATGACGCTCGACCCCGATGCTTTGCGCGCCCTCGAAATCGGCCGTGCGGCCTGCGGCGAGCCGTTCGAGAATGGCAGCGTCGAAGCCGCGCGGGGCGCCTACAACGCTGCGTTCCCGACGCAGCAGGGCGAACATGAGCCGGTCGCGGCGACTTCGCAGCGGCAGATCGACGGACCGAACGGCTTGGTTCCGATCCGCATCCATCGCGGCATCGGCGCGCCACGAACCGGCGCGCGCGCCATGCTCTATCTGCATGGCGGCGGCTGGGTCATCGGCAATCTCGATTCGCATGACGAGATCTGCCGCTGGCTGGCCAATCTGAGCAACGCCGTCATCATCTGTCCCGATTATCGCCTGGCACCGGAACACAAGTTTCCTGCTGGGCTCGAGGATTGCATGGCGGCGCTCCGCTTCATGGCGGAGCATGCCGGGGAACTCGGCATAGACCCGACCCGCATCGGCGTCGCCGGCGACAGCGCCGGCGGCAATCTGGCCGCCGTGCTGGCGCTGCTTTCGCGCGACGGGATGGTGCCGCCGCTCGCCGCCCAGATCCTGTTCTATCCGAACACCGATGCCCGCCAGACGGCGGACAGCTACCGGCGTTTCGGCGACGGCTTCGGGCTCACCGCCGCAACCATGGCCTGGTTCCGCGACCACTATGTGCGAACGCTCGACGACATTCTGGAGTGGCGCGTTTCGCCGCTGCTGGCGCCAAGCCTTGCCGGCGCCGCGCCGGCCTTCATCGCGGTCGCTGGCTGCGACATCCTCGCCGATGAGGGCACAGCCTATGCGGAGCGGCTGCGGGCCGAAGGCGTGCCGGTGGTGCTGCGGCTTTGGCCGGGCCTGATCCACGGCTTCGTCTCGATGGGCCGCCATATCCCCGCTGCACGGCAAGCGGTGAGCGAGACGGCGGCCTGGCTCCGGCAGATACCGGATGCTCAGGCCGACTGACGCATCACCAGGGTGGCGCCAAGCTTGACGCTTCGCACCATGTCCTGTCGGGGCGGATCGGCCTCGTCCAGCAAAGCCAACAGTATCTCCACGCTGCGGCCGGCCATGGTGGCGAAATCCTGGGCCATGGTGGTCAATGGCGGGCAGGTGTAGCGGCTCAACGGATGATCGTCATGGGCGGCGACACGAAAATCGCAATCGGGCCGGCGGCCGATCTTCAGCCCGCGCGAGTAGGCGGCGGACATGACGCCAAAGGCCAGACGATCGTTGGCGCACAGGATCGTGCGGCCGGGCAGGCCTGCGGCCGCGAGCGTCCTTTCCATCCATTCATGGCCGATGCGCTCGAAGTCCCAGGTATAGTCGAGCGCCGCTTCCATGACGACCGGCTCGAAACCAGCGGCCTCCATCGTCTCGATATAGCTTTGCAGGCGCTCGCTCGAATTGTGATTGACATGGGGAATGTCGACATAGACCGGCGGCTCGCCGGACCGGCAGAGATAATCGACCATGGTCGACGTGCTCTGATGGTTGTTGTTGCCGACGAAAGGCGTGTTGCCCTCGATGTAAGTGTCGAAATAGACGATCGGAATGTTCTCGCCCATCCTGTCGAAGACGCCCGGTTCGGAAACCGACCCCAACGGCGCGACGATGGCGCCCGCGATCTTCAGCGACATCAGCGTCCTGACCGATTCCGCCTCCAGTTTCGGCGAGCCGTGCGAAGAGATGACGATCGGCCAGAAGCCTTCATCGCGGCAACGCAACTCGATGCGGCTGACCATCTCGGCATAGAACGGATCGGTGACCGTCGGCACGACGATGCCGACATTGCGCGTGCGCTTGCGGTTGAGGTTGCGCGCGAAAAGGTTCGGCTGATAGTCCGATGAGCGCAGCGCCGCTTCTATGCGCGCCCGCGTCGCCGGCTTGACGCTCTCCGGATCGTCGAAATATTTCGACAGCGTCGGCCGCGACACGCCGCATGCCTGGGCGAAGTCATCCATTGTGCGATGCGTCTTCTCCGCCATCGATTAAAGCCTCCCTGCCGTCGCGCGCCAGCCTTGTCGTCCAGCCAGCTTGCGGCCGTAGCCGCAATGCGGCAATGCTTGACGGAACTTATTCAGTTAAATTCCACACTTCTCGATACAATGCAAAATCATCGCACACGTCAAAGTATTTATTTACGCCCTAAAAATTGGTGACCGACGCGATCGCCTACCGGCGGAGCGCGCCCAGCACTCGCCGGGACATCGCGCGAGCTGCCGCAATTCGTCTTCGAGGCGCATTCGATGACGCGTAGGCGCATGAGATCTCCTCGGCGCCAATGGCGGTCGAAGCTCAGTGGGGCAAGCCGACATAGTTTTCGGCAAGCGCGGTCGATGCGGCCCTGGAGTGCACGAGATAGTCGAGTTCGGCTTCCTGGATGCGCTGGCCGAAGTCGCCGGTATCGGGAAAGCGGTGCAGCATGGTCGTCATCCACCAGGAAAAACGCACCGCCTTCCAGACCCGCGCCAGCGCCTTGCCTGAATAGGCGTCGATGCCGGCCGTGGATTTTTCGCGGTAGAAATCGCGCAAGCCCGCAAACAAATAGCGCACGTCGCTGGCGGCGAGGTTGAGACCCTTGGCGCCGGTCGGCGGCACGATGTGGGCGGCGTCGCCAACCAGGAAAAGCCGTCCGAAGCGCAACGGCTCGGCGACGAAGGAACGCAACGGCGCGATCGACTTTTCGAACGATGGACCGGTGACGACGCTCGCCGCCGTCTGTTCCGGCAAGCGGCGGCGCAACTCGTCCCAGAAGCGGTCGTCCGACCATGCCTCGACACGGTCGCCCTCGGGGCATTGCAGGTAGTAGCGGCTGCGGCGGGTCGAGCGCATCGAACACAGCGCAAAACCCCTCTCGTGGTTGGCGTAGACCAGCTCGCGATCGGCCGGCGGCACTTCGGCCAGCACGCCGAGCCAGCCGAACGGATACTGCCGCTCGAAGCTTTTCAGCGCGCGCTGCGGCACCGACTTGCGGCTGACGCCGTGGTAGCCGTCGCAGCCGGCGATGAAGTCGCAATCGATGCGATGCGTGACGCCATCCCTGTCATAGGTGGCGAAAGGCGCCTCGCCGTCGAAATCGTGCAGCGCGACATCAGCCGCTTGGTAGATCGTGGTCAGTCCGGCTGCATCACGCTTGTCCATCAGGTCGTGAGTCACTTCGGTCTGGCCGTAGACGGTGACATGCCTGCCGCCGGTGAGCGCCGCCATGTCGATGCGATGCAGGCGTCCGTCGAACGCGAGCGAGATGCCGGAATGCGGCAGCCCCTCGGCGTGCAGCCGTGCCGCAGCACCCGCTTCTTCCAGCAACTCGACCGTGCCTTGTTCGAGTACGCCTGCGCGTACGCGGCCGAGCACGTGGTCGCGGCTTGCACGTTCCAGGATGACCGTCTCGACGCCGGTGCCGTGGAGCAGCTGTCCGAGCAGCAGGCCGGACGGTCCCGAGCCGACAATAGCGACCTGCGTGCGCATCAATGTCCCAGGCTTTCGACCTCTGCGGCCAGTTCGGCGGCGAGGCGCAGCGACGCTGCCGTTGCGACGGCCATCTGGGGCAGCAGCAGCCACTCCAGCGTCCAGGCGGCGCCCGACCGTTCCTGCTCGTGCACGAGCGCCTGATGCATGCCGGAAAGCTGCGTGGCGTTGAAGCGGGCAAGCGCCACCAGGGCCTCTGCCTTCACCGGGTTCTGCTTGTGCGGCATGGCCGACGAGCCGCCACCGCCCGAGAGCGCGATGTCGGTTCCGCCTTGCGCCATCAGCGCGATGTCCTGGCCGAACTTGCCGAGACTGCCGGCCACCAGCGACAGCCAGCCGGCAAAATCGGCGAGCGTATCGCGCTGGCTGTGCCATTGCGGCGCGTCGGCAAGGCCGAGTTTTGTCGCAAGGGCCGCACGCACCGCTGGTCCTTTCTCGCCGAGCTTTTCCAGCGTGCCGGCGGCACCGCCGAACTGCACCACCAACAAGCGCCTGGACTGTTCCGACAATCTTTCCTGGTGCCGTTGCAGCGGCGCCCGCCACGCCCTGACGCGATCGGCCACTTCGATCGGGATCGCCTTCTGCATGCGCGTCGCCCCGGTCAGCGCCTTGCCGCCAAAACGTTCTTCGAGCGAGGTGAGCCGGATGACGGTTTCGGTCAGGAGCAAGCCGAGATGCTCTACGACCGGCTTCAGCCGAAGCACAAGGCCGGTGTCGACAACGTCCTGGCTGGTGGCGCCGAAATGCACCTTCTGGCCATGCGGTTCGCCGACCGCGGCCCTGATCTGGCGTACCAGTTCCGGCACCATGACGCCGTCCCGGGCGACACCCGCCCGCAGCAGGGCCGTGTCCGGCCGGAACGTGGCAAGCGCCGCCGCGATGGCTGCCGCCGCGTCCTTCGTGATGATGCCGCTTTCGGCCTCCGCTTCCGCCAGCGCGCGCTCGAAGGCCAGCATCGCCTGGATTTCCGCCTCGACGGAAAAATGCCGGCTTGCTTCCTCATCGCCGAGAAGGCCGGAAAGCAGCGGATGGTCGAAAGGCGATACGGTCATGTCCTGCTCCTCCTGACCATCAGCTGTCGAAGAAGACCGTTTCCTTCTCCCCCTGGAGATGGACGTCGAAGACGTAGGTGTCGCCGGTGCGCTCGGCGATCAGCGTCGGCACGCGAATGCGATGCTCGATGCGCGCCAGTATCGGATCCTGCGCATTGGCCGTTTCCTCGTCGGAGAAATAGAGCCTCGTGTGCAGGCCGAGATTGATGCCGCGCGCGACGATCCAGAGCGTGATGTGCGACGCCATCAGGCGGCCATCCCGGAAAGGAACGCGGCCCGGCTTGATCGTCTCGAACGTGCACAGGCCGGTTTCCATGTCGGCCGGGCAACGGCCCCAGCCGATAAAGTTCGGATCGGCGGCACCGCGCAGTTCGGCCGGTGAATTGTAGAGCCCATCCGCATCCGCTTGCCAGATCTCGATCAGCGCGTCCTTCAAAGGCGTGCCGGTGCCGTCGAGCACCCGGATGCGCAGGCCGATGCGTTCGCCCCTGGTCTTGTCGTTGACCATGGTCACACCGAGGTCGCTCGCATAGACGCCGGCGATGCCGCAGAAATTCGGCGTCAGTCCGATATGGACGTATGGTCCGGCGGTCTGCGAGGGGCTTTCCCTGAGCCGATCCAGCGACTGGACCATCAATTGCCCTCCAGCCTGTTTTCGAACAGCGACGAGCGGCGCCCGCGCAGCACGATGTCGAACTTGTAGGCGCGCGCGTCGAAGGGGATGGTGGCTTGCATGTCCAGCGCGGCGATCAGCGTTTCGATGGCTGCCTTGTCGGGGATGCCGCGTGCGATCGGGCATTGCCAGATCAGCGGGTCGCCCTCGAAATACATCTGCGTGATCAGCCGCTGCGCGAAGCCATGGCCGAACACGGAAAAATGGATATGCGAGGGCCGCCAGTCGTTCGGCCCGTTCGGCCAGGGATAGGGGCCGGGCTTGACGGTGCGAAAGGCATAGCCGCCGTCCTCGCCTGATATTGCGCGTCCGCAGCCGCCGAAATTCGGATCGAGCGGCGCCAGATAACCGTCGCTCTTGTGGCGGTAACGGCCGCCGGCATTGGCCTGCCAGAATTCGAGCAGCGCGCCGGGCACGCCGACGCCGCGTTCGTCGAGCACCCGCCCATAGACGATGATGCGTTCGCCGAGCGCGCTCTCGCCGGGCCTGGCGAAATTGTGGATCAGGTCGGCGTCGAGTTCGCCCAGCATGGCGTGGCCGAAGACAGGGCCGGCTATTTCCGACAGCGTGTTGTCGAAGGCGAGCGGCGCTTTCTGCGGCGAGCGCAGCACTGAGGTCTTGTAGTTCGGCGTCAGGGCCGGCGGATGCCATGTCCGGTCGCGCCGGAAAAAGGCGCCGGTCTCTGGCCCCCGGTTCGATCCGGACTTAACGGGCATTCCTGGCTTCGTCCATTTCCGAAAACACCTCCTTGGCTATTCTGAAGGCACGGTTGGCGGCCGGCACGCCGGCATAGATGGCGACATGCAGGAACGCCTCGCGGATATCGTCACGCGAGGCGCCGGTGTTGGCGGTGGCGCGCACATGCATCGCGACCTCCTCATCATGGCCGAGTGCCGCCAGCAGCGCCAGCGTGACGATCGATCGCTCGCGCTTGGTGAAGCCCGGCCGTGCCCACACCGTTCCCCAGGCGGCCTCGGTGATCAGTTCCTGGAAAGGCTGGTCGAAACCGGTGGCGGCGACTTCAGCCCGGTCGACATGGCTTTCGCCGAGCACCGACCGGCGCACCGCGAGGCCGGCGCGGTATCTGGCAGCATTGCCGGGGACTTCATCCATGGTTTTCAGCACCCGAGGGAAGCGATGCGATGAAATCGCGGATCAAGGCGGTGAGCGCCTCAGGTTGCTCAATGCAAGGGATGTGCCCGGCGCCGCGGATGATCTCGAAACGCGCGCCGGGGATCAGATCGGCGAGCGAGCGGACGAGATCGGGAGGCGTCGAGCCATCCTGGTCGCCGACGGCACAGAGCGTCGGCACCGCGATGCGCCGTGCGCTGTCGGTGAGATCGGCGTCGCGGACCGCCATGCAGGTACCGACATAGCCGGGCAGCGCTTGCCTGACCAGCATGTTGCGGCAGCCGGCAAGCTCGGCAGCACGCGCGGCATGGAAATCCGGTGTGAACCACACTTTCATCACACCGTCGGCGATCGCCTCGATGCCGTCGCGCTCCACGATCGAGATGCGGCTGTTCCAGCTCTCGGCGGTGCCGATCTTGTGGGCGGTGTCGCTGAGGATCAGCGCCTGGACTATTTCAGGCCGGCGGGCATAAAGCCGCTGCGCGATCATGCCGCCGACCGACAGGCCGAACAGCACCACCCTATCGAATCCGAAATGGTCGAGAAGACCACTGAGATCGTCGACATGGTCGTCGATCGAACGCACGCCGCCGCCGATATCCGACAGGCCGTGACCGCGTTTGTCGTAGACGAGCCGAGGCACCTCACCGGATAGCCGCGTCACGACCTCGTCCCAGATCCGAAAATCGGTGCCGAGCGAATTGATGAACACGATCGGGTGCGCCGCGCCGTTTGCCTCCACGTGAAGGTGGTGCAGCGTGATGCCGTCGATGGTGACGAATGGCACGATTTCGATCCTCCATCTCCAGATTGCACGAGGCATTTGGTTCGGTAAAATGATATTTTGTGCCGTTTCATTAACTTACAGGTTATCGAACTCATGTCCGAAGGCCGCATCCGCTTCCGTCACCTGCAAGCATTTCTCGAGGTTGCGCGGCAAGGAAGCGTGGTGAGGGCGGCCGACTTCCTGCACGTCAGCCCCCCGGCGGTGACCAAGACCTTGCGCGAACTGGAAGAGGCGCTGGGCGTCGCCGTGGTCGAACGCGATGGCCGCGGCATCCGCCTGACGCGTGTCGGCGAGATCTTCCTTCGCCATGCCGGCACGGCGGTCACGGCGCTGAAGCAAGGAGTCGATTCCGTCAGGCAGGACGGGTCGGTCAATCGCCACCCGATCCGCATCGGGGCGTTGCCGACAGTGTCAGTGCGCGTGATGCCGCTCGCCATGAGCCTGTTTCTCAAGGAAGGAACCAAGGCCGCGATCAAGATCGTCACCGGCGAGAACGCGGTACTGCTCGAACAATTGCGCATCGGCGCGCTCGATCTCGTCGTCGGCCGGCTGGCGGCGCCGGAAAACATGACCGGCTTCTTCTTCGAGCACCTCTATTCCGAACAGGTGCTGTTCGTGGTGCGCGCCGGACATCCGCTGCTCGATCCCGGGCAGGACGTGTTCACGCGCCTCGATGAATTCCCGATGCTGATGCCGACACGGGAATCGGTCATCCGCCCCTTCGTCGACCGGCTGTTCATCACCAACGGCATGACCGCGCCGGCCACCGAAATCGAAACCGTCTCGGACTCCTTCGGCCGCGCCTTCCTGCGGCAAAGCAATGCCGTCTGGATCATCTCGGCCGGTGTCGTCGCCAATGAGCTCGGCAGCGGCGTCTTCGTCGCCCTGCCGGTCAACACCGAGGAAACCAAGGGACCGGTCGGCCTGACGATGCGCACCGACGCGGCGCCTTCGCCGGCTTTCTCGATCCTGCTGAAGACCATCCGCGAAGCGGCTAGGCAAGGCAGCTGAGGCTTCGGAACGTTCGAGCCGGTGGCCTTCCTGGCCTGAAGTCATCGCGCCGCCGGCAGCCGGAGCATCTCAACATCGCAATTCCGTCGCCGCTCGAGGCGAACTCATCTGGTGCTGCCCGGCAGCGGAATTCTTTGCGATCGGCGCGCTCCCCTCCCTTGACTCCAATCACCGTGCCTATAAGACATATCATATGAATAGTATGAAGAATAAGAAATCATTCAGCGCTGCGCGCACTTCGCGTGTCGCGGTCGCGGTATTCAGCGGCTCGACGGCGCTGCACGCGACGGTCGTCGAGCAGATTGGATTGCGGATCGTGCAGGGCGATTTCCTGCCAGGCGAGGCGCTGCCCAATGCCGACGATTCCAGCGAGATGCTGGGGGTCAGCCGCACGGTGCTGCGCGAAGCGATCAAGGTGCTGGCCGGCAAGGGGCTGGTGGAGTCGCGGCCGAAGACCGGCACGCGGGTGCGTCCCCGCTCCGACTGGAATTTCCTCGACCCGGACGTCCTGTCATGGCGCTACGCCAGCGGCGTCAGCGCCGACGATGTCCGGGCGCTGTTCGAACTGCGCCGGGCCATTGAGCCGATGTCGGCGGCACTCGCCGCGCAGCGTACCACACCGGCGCAGGTTGCCGAGATCAACGCCGCTCTGGCCGAGATGGAAGCGGTTGTCGACGATGGCGACCGCTTCGCCAAGCCTGATCTGCTGTTCCACCAGACCATCCTGCGCATGACCGGCAACGAACTGATCGGCTCGCTGGCGGCGCTGGTCGAAACCGCCCTGGTAATGAGTTTTCGCCTCTCCAACGACAATCCGGAAGGGCAGCGTCACTCCTTGCCGCTGCACAGGGAAGTGGCCGAGAAGATCGCGGCTGGCGACGCATTGGGTGCGCAAAAGGCACTGCTGGTCCTCATCGACAATGCCGAGGAAGACGTGCGCCGCAGTGTCGAAAACCGCAACAAACGCCGCAACGATCGGGGTCAGGTATCGTGACCGACACCAAACGCAAGCTGCGGTCCGAGGCCTGGTTCGGTGGCGAAGGCAAGAACGCCTTCATGCACCGCAGCTGGATGAAGAACCAGGGCATTCCCGCCGACGCTTTCGACGGTCGCCCGGTCATCGGCATCTGCAACACCTGGTCGGAATTGACGCCTTGCAATGCGCATCTGCGGGCGCTGGCCGATCACGTCAAGCGCGGCGTCTATGAGGCCGGCGGGCTGCCGCTGGAGTTTCCGGTGATGTCGCTGGGCGAAAGCAACATGCGCCCGACAGCCATGCTGTTTCGCAATCTGGTCAGCATGGATGTCGAGGAATCCATCCGCGCCAATCCGATCGATGGCGTGATCCTGCTTGTCGGCTGCGACAAGACCACGCCGGCGCTGCTGATGGGGGCTGCGTCGTGCAACCTGCCGACCATCGCCGTTTCGGGCGGGCCGATGCTGAACGGCAAGTTCCGAGGCCAGGATATCGGCTCGGGCACCCATGTCTGGAAATTCGCCGAGGAGGTGAAGGCCGGTCGCATGCCGGTCGCCGACTTCCTCGCCGCCGAACAGGGCCAGAGCCGGTCGGCGGGCAGTTGCATGACCATGGGCACGGCCTCGACCATGGCCAGCATGGTGGAGGCGCTCGGCATCGGCATGCCGGATAATGCGGCGATCCCGGCCGTGGATTCGCGCCGTGGCGTGCTTGCCCAGATGGCCGGGCGCCAGATCGTCGAACTGGTCCGCAGGGACGTGACGATTTCGCAGATCCTCACCAGGCAGGCGTTCGAGAATGCCATCCGCGTCAATGGCGCGATCGGCGGCTCGACCAATGCTGTGCTGCATCTGATCGCCATAGCCAACCGGATCGGCGTCGATCTCGGCCTCGATGACTGGGACCGCCTTGGCCGCGATGTCCCGACCATTGTCGACCTGATGCCGTCGGGCCGGTTCCTGATGGAAGATTTCTACTATGCCGGGGGGCTGGCTGCGGTCATGGCGTCGCTTGATGAAGTGGGGCTTCTTCATCGCGACGCCATGACCGTCAGCGACAGGACGATCGGAGAGTTGATCGACGGCGCGGCCAACTATAACAGCGAGGTCATCCGGCCGCTGAGCGAGCCCTTGACCAAGCAAGGCGGCATCTCGATCCTGCGTGGCAATCTGGCGCCCAACGGCGCCGTCATCAAGCCGTCGGCGGCAACGCCGGAGCTTATGCAGCATCGCGGCAAGGCCGTCGTGTTCGAGAACATCGAGCATTATTACGCGCGCATCGACGATCCGGAGCTGGATATCGACTCTTCCTCGGTGATGGTGCTGAAGAACTGCGGGCCGCGCGGCTATCCCGGAATGGCCGAGGTTGGCAACATGCCGCTGCCCGCCAAGCTGCTCAAGCAGGGTGTCTCCGACATGGTGCGGATCTCCGACGCGCGCATGAGCGGCACCGCGTACGGCACGGTGGTGCTGCACGTGGCGCCTGAGGCCGCCGCGGGCGGCGCGCTGGCCCTGGTGCGCGACGGCGATTTCATCGAACTCGATGTTGCCGGCCGCCGGCTGGAACTCTTGGTTTCGGATGAGGAGCTGGCGATCCGCCGGCGTGACTGGAAGCCGCCGGCGCCGCCCGAGGGCGGCTACCAGAGCCTTTATGTCGAGCGCGTGCTGCAGGCCGACAAGGGCTGCGATTTCGACTTTCTGGTCGGCCGCCGCGATGCCGGCATTCCTCGGCATTCCCACTAGAGAGGCGCGCGATGACGGATGAAATCGGCTACGCGACCTACCCCAGCCTCACGGGGCGCAGCGTGTTCATAACCGGTGGCGGCAGCGGCATCGGCGAAAGCCTGGTGCGCCATTTCTGTGCCCAAGGCAGCCGCGTGGCGTTCGTCGATCTGGCCGAGGAGCCTTCGCGGCGCCTGGTCGATGCGATCGCGGCCGAGGGGCAGCCCGCGCCGCTGTTCATTTCCTGCGACCTGCGCAACGTGGAAGAGCTGCAGGCAGCCACCGCGCAAGCAATGCGGCACAACGGCCCGATCCAGGTGCTGTGCAACAATGCCGGCAACGACGACCGCCACCAGACCAAGGACGTGACGGTGGCCTATTGGGACGACCGCATGGCGGTCAATTTGCGCCATCAGTTCTTTGCAGCGCAAGCGGTGCGCCCGCAGATGAGCGCGCTGGGCGGCGGCTCGATCATCAATTTCGGCTCCATCACCTGGATGGTCGGCGATGCCGATTGCCCCGCCTATGTGACGGCCAAGGCGGCGGTCTACGGCATGACGCGGGCACTTGCCCGCGAACTCGGCCCCGAGCGCATCCGCGTCAACTGCATGGTGCCGGGCTGGGTGATGACCGAGCGCCAGATGCGCCTGTGGCTGAACCCGGCCGGCGAACGCCAGATCGAGGAGAGGCAGTGCCTTCCCGACCGGCTGCGGCCTTCCGACATCGCGCGCATGGCGCTGTTCCTCGCCGCCGACGACAGCCGCATGTGCACGAGCCAGCAGTTCATCGTCGATGCCGGCTGGGTGTGACCGGTTCAGTCTTGGAAGAAGGTGGTTTCATGCGTCTTGTTCAGTACAGAATGCCCGATGGCAGCAGAAGGGTCGGCCGTGTCTCCGACGACGGCGATCACCTGCACCCGCTCGAAAAGACCGGCAGCGTACTGGAACTGGCCGAAGCGGCAATTGCCGAGGGCGCATCAATCGCCGCGCTGGCCGGGAAGCGGGCGGGCACCGCTGCGATCGACTATGACGAGCTGTTGCGCGACGGCCGCGTGCTGGCGCCGGTCGACCATCCCGAGCCGGCGCGCTTCCTGGTCACCGGCACCGGCCTGACCCACACCGGAAGTGCCGCCGCGCGCGACAAGATGCATGTGCTGACCCATGGCGCGGATGCCGAGGAATCGGATTCGCTGAAGATCTTCCGCATGGGCCTGGAGGGCGGCAAGCCCGCTGCCGGGCAGATCGGGATCCAGCCCGAATGGTTCTTCAAGGGCGTCGGCACCTGCGTCGTGCCGCCCGGTGCGCCACTGCCGATGCCTGCCTTCGCGCGCGCCGGCGCCGAGGAGGCCGAGATCGTCGGCCTCTATCTCAATGGGCCAGACGGCCGCC
Source organism: Mesorhizobium sp. M0152 (assembly GCF_040322415.1). Classification (NCBI taxonomy): domain Bacteria; kingdom Pseudomonadati; phylum Pseudomonadota; class Alphaproteobacteria; order Hyphomicrobiales; family Phyllobacteriaceae; genus Mesorhizobium; species Mesorhizobium sp. M0152. The sequence continues at coordinate 51,171 of NZ_JAMYTH010000007.1, read as the reverse complement.
CCTACCGCATCGGCTATGCGCTCGGCAATGAATATTCGGACCATGTGACGGAAGCCGAGAACTACCTCTATCTCGCGCACTCCAAGCTGCGCTCCTGTTCGATCGGGCCGGAACTGCTTGTCGGCGACCTGCCCGACGAAGTGCGCGGCCATTCCCGCATCCTGCGCGACGGCGCTGTGATCTGGGAGCAGGAGTTCCTGTCGGGCGAGGCGCATATGTCGCATTCGATCGCCAATCTCGAACACTTCCATTTCCGCTACCCGATGCACCGCAGGGCGGGCGACCTGCATGCCTATTTCTTCGGTGCGGCGGTGATGAGCTACGCCTCCGGCGTCAAGACGGCTGCCGGCGACGAGTATGAAATCCAGGCACAGACATTCGGCAAGCCACTGCGCAACCGGATGGTGTCGGTGCCGGACGAGGGACTGGTCGCCGTCACCCGGCTGTGACGGCGCATGTCCGGAAATAGCGGTCCAACAGAATGACAATGGGAGATTAAAAATGGGACTGAAGAAACTGTTTCTGAGAATGGCGACGATCGGGCTCGGCATCGGCCTGATGACATCGGCGGCGCTGGCCGCGAACCTGCGGGTGCTGGCCTGGGACGGCTATGCCGACCCGGACTGGGTCAAGGATTTCACGGCGGCGACCGGAATCGGCGTCGATGTCGTCTTCATCGGCAGCGATGACGAGATCTGGGCCAAGATCAAGGGCAGCGAAGGGCAGGACTTCGATGTCTTCGCCGTCAACACCGCCCAGCTGCAGCGTTACATCAAGGCCGATCTGGTATCGCCGATCGACGTGACGAAGCTCGCCAACCAGAAGGAAGTGCTGCCGCGCTTCCGCGACCTGACAAAGGTGAGCGGCGACACCAAGGACGGCAAGGTCTACGGCATTCCGTTCTGCTTCGATTCCATCGGTCTCATCTACGACACCGACAAGGTCAAGCCGGCGCCGACATCGATGTCGGTCCTGTGGGACCCGGCCTACAAGGGCAAGGTGCTGGCCTACGACAATGGCGAGCACAATTTCTCGTTCACGGCGCTGACGCTCGGCTACAAGGATCCGTTCAATCTCGACGAAGAGCAGATGGCGGCGGTCAAGGCCAAGCTGGTCGAACTCAAGCGCAACGTGCTGAGCTTCTACACCACCGCCGACGAGGCGCAGCAGATCTATCAGAACAACGATGTGGCATTGATCTGGGCCAATTACGGCCAGCAGCAGGTCAAGGCATTGCAGAAGATCGGCGCCCATGTCGCCTACGTCAACCCGAGCGAGGGCGCGCTGGCCTGGCTTGACAACTGGGTCATTTCCAAGGGCGTCCGCGACAATGCGGCGGCCGAGAAATGGATCGACTTCATGCTGACCAAGAAGGTCAGCGGCGAGCTTTCCGAACGCACCGGCTTCGGCAACACGGTGACGGAGACGAGCAGCGCCGGCGGCAACGACAAGCTTGTCTGGCTCGACAATGTCGAGGACCCGCTGAAGCGCTCGGACATGTGGAACGAAGTTAAGGCGACGCCCTGACCTTTCCGCACCCCGACTTCGAAGGACCCGGCGGTCCGGACGTTCCGGACCGCCGACGCGTATGCGAGAGTATCTTATGAACCAGAACGCCGACCTACTGACGCTGCGGTCCGTCTCGAAATCCTACGGCACGGTGCCCGTGCTGCACGACATCGACCTGTCGATCCGGGACGGCGAGTTTCTGACCGTGCTCGGGCCGTCCGGCTCCGGCAAGACCACGGTCCTGCGGCTGATCGGCGGGCTGGAGCCGCTGAGCTCGGGCGAGATCCGCCTGGACGGCCGGGACATCAGCCGCATGCCGATCAACCAGCGGCCTTTCAACACCGTGTTCCAGGACTATGCGCTGTTCCCGCACCTGACCGTTTCCGGCAATGTCGGCTATGGGCTTTCGGTGCGCCATATCCAGCGCAAGGAGATCGAGCGCCGTGTCGCGGAAGCGCTGGAACTGGTCCAGCTCGAACGTTTCACCGATCGGTTCCCAGCCCAGCTCTCGGGCGGCCAGCGGCAGCGCGTCGCACTGGCCCGGGCGCTGATTTGCCAGCCGCGCCTGATCCTGCTCGACGAGCCGCTTGCCGCGCTCGACCTCGAGCTGCGCCGACAGATGCAGGAATTCCTGAAATCCATACAGCGCGAAATCAAGACCACTTTCCTGTTCGTCACCCACGACCAGGAAGAGGCCATCTGCATGGCCGACCGGATCTGCGTCATGCAGGCCGGCCACATCCGCCAGCTCGGCACGCCGCACGAGCTTTACTACAAGCCGAACTGTGAGTTCGTGGCGCGTTTCTTCGGCGAGAACAATCTGGTGGCCGGAAAACTCGGGATGGTCCAGGGCGCCCTGCGATCGATCGAGACGGCACTCGGGCGGCTGGTCTGCTCGATCGACGGCCAGCCGCATCTGAAAGCCGCGGCGGATGGCGCCAGCGCCTTCGCTGCATTCCGTCCCGAGGCCTTGCACCTCGCTGGCGCGGACGACACCCAGAACCGATTTTCCGGCACGATCGCCGATCTGGCCTTTGCCGGCTCATCGACCGTCGCCACCATTACCGCCGGCGCCGACAACGCCGCGCAACGCCTGCGGCTGCGGGTCCCAAGCCGGATCGGCGGCAGTGCACTCACATCCGGCGGGGCGGTATCCCTCTCCTTTGCGCCGCATGAAGGCCACCTGGTGCTGGCATGAACGAAACCGGCTCGATACCGCCCGCGGAGAGGCGATGGTCTCTGCTGGTGACGGTGCTAGCCTTCGCCCTGCCGGTGGTCTTTGTCCTGGTACCGCTGGCGATCTTCCTCGGCTACAGTTTCTTCAGCGTCGACCAGGGCACGATCGTCTACGGGCTGTCGCTAGGAAACTATATCCGCTTCTTTACCGATCCGGTCTTTCTCCCGGTGTTCTGGAACACCATCATACTGTGCGTTTCGGTGGCGGTCCTCTGCATTCTGCTTGCCTATCCCGCCGCCTATTTCCTGACGACGTTGAGAGGACGCTGGCGCTACGCCTTGTTGATGCTGCTGCTGGTGCCGCTGCTGATGAGCTACGTCATCAAGATCTACGCGATCCGCAGCATTCTCGGCCTCAATGGCTTTCTCAACAAGGCGCTGGTGGCGCTCGGTATCCTGTGGGAACCGTCGACGCTTTTCGTGTTCAACATGAACGCCATACTGCTGACGCTGACCCTGCTGCTGATCCCGTTCGCCATCCTGCCGATCTTCCTGTCGCTGGAGCGGATCCCGCAGACCTTGCTGCGTGCTTCCGACGATCTTGGCGCCAGCGGCTGGCAGACGTTCCTGCGCATAACCTTGCCGCTCAGCCTGCCCGGCGTCGCCTCGGCGGCGAGCTTCGTCTTCGTGCTGGCAATCGGCGATTTCCTGACACCGCAAATGGTCGGCGGGATCAGCGGCTTTACCTTCGGCCGCATCCTCTACAGCCAGTTCGGCACGGCCTATAACTGGCCGTTCGGCGCGGCGCTGTCGGTGGCATTGGCGGTCGTGGTCATCGTCGCAATCCTTGTCGGCGAACGCTTCGGGCGCAGCCGGGGAACGCCGATATGACCGCCCTGCCCCGCCCCTCCACCATCTTCCTGGCCGCGATCACGACACTGGTTGCCGTGCTGCTCTACAGCCCGCTGTTCGTGCCGATCGTGTCGTCGTTCTTCGCGGTGTCGCATGGCAGTGTCGACTGGTCGTCACCGACCGTCTCGACCTATGTGGCGCTGGCCGAAAACCATGACATCCTGGCCGCCCTGCGCACCACGCTGATCGTCGGTCTCTGCACCGTGATCCTGTCCGTGGTCAGCGGAACGCTGCTGGCGCTCTACTATCACGGCCGCCGTTCCGGGCGTTCGGTGCTGCAGTTCATCATCTTCCTGCCGTTCCTGATGCCACCCATCATCAGCGGCCTGGCCCTGCTGATCTTCTTCCGCGAGATCGGCCTTGAACGTTCGTTGCTGACGGTCGTGATCGGACACACCGTCTTTGTGCTGGCGATCGTCTATCGCACCGTGCTGATGCGGCTGCAGTCGATGAGCCGCACGCTGGTCGAGGCATCCTCCGATCTCGGCGCCACGGGCTGGCAGACCTTCTGGCGCATCATCCTGCCCAATCTGTCGAGCGCCATGGTCGGCGGCGGCATCCTGGCCTTCGCGCTGTCGTTCGACGAAACGATGATCACCATCCTGGTCACCGGCACGCAGAGCACGCTGCCGGTCAGGCTCTGGGCAATGATGCGGCTCGGCTTCTCACCCGACATCAATGCGCTGGTGGCGCTGATCCTGATGTTCACGGTGCTGCTGTGCATACTTGCCGCCCGTTTTCTGATCCCCAGGCAAGTCGCGACGGAACGGACGTAAGAACGATGCGGGGCAATGCCGGCAGAACGATGCCCGGCATCGACCTTGCAGGGGCCGATGCCGGGCGGGACAAGTAAGATGCCTTACTGAAGCTTGGCTTGCAAAGCGTTGACGTCGTCGGTCGTCATTTCGCCGTCAGTCGTCACCTTGCCGTCGACGATCTTCCACAGCCGGAACGGGCCGGTGATGTCGCCATATTTGTCGAAGGCGACCGGACCGATGACGCCTTCGTAGCGGATCGGCTTGCTGTCCTTGATCAAGCCGAGCGCCTTGGCGAACTCGTCCTTGCCGGCGAAGATCGGCGTGCCGGCCGGGTCGACCGCCTTGTACATCGCGTCCTTGATCTTGGCCGGATCCTCGGAGCCGGCAATAGCGATGGCGAGGCCGACGATGGCGCCGGCATCGTAGGAGCGGTCGGCGGCCGGATTGGACGGCTCGATGCCGGAGAACTCCTTGTAGTTCTTCATGAAGTAGTCGGTCGATGCGGTTGGGCTGGTGCCCGATGACGTGCCATAGGCCTCCTTCAGGTAGTCGGCGCCGACGGATTCGATGAAGTCAGGGCTGTTCATGCCGTCATTGAGCAGGAATTTCTGCACGCCGCCTTGCGAAATCCAGGTGCGGGCGACCGTTGCACCGTCGACCGGCGTGCTGACGAGATAGAGCCCATCCGGTTCGCCACCCATAGCCGCGGTGACTTCGGAGGCATAGCTCGACTGCTTCTCGTTGTATGGCGTATCGGACACGATGGTGCCGCCGAGCGCTTTATAGGCGCGCGAGAATTCAGCCACCATGTTGACGCCGAAGTCGTTGTTGACATGGATGATCGACAGTTTCTTGAAGCCCTTGTCGATGGCGTATTTGGCGGCGGCGACGCCTTGCAAAGCATCCGAGGTGATGGTGCGGAAGAAGATGCCGTTGGTCTTGCCGTCGCGGCCGAGCGCCGTCAGCGTCGGCGAAGACGAGGCAGGCGAGACCTGGACGATCTTGGCGGGCGCCGTGACCGAGGTCAGGATCGGGATCGACACCGACGAGATGATGCCGCCGATGATGACCGGCACTTTCTTGACCTGGACCAACTGGGTGGCGGCGTCGACCGCGATGTTGCCCTGGCTCTGGCTGTCGCGCGTGTCCGCCGCCAGATCGCAGCCGCGCACGCCGCCGGCTGCGTTGATGTCACGGAAGGCCATCTCGACCGACTTGGCGCCAGCCTGGCCATATTCGCCGGCCGGGCCGGTCAGTTCCATGACCAGGCCGACGGTGATCTTGCAATCGGCGGCCTGTGCCGCACCGGCGATCGTCACGAGAGCGAGCGCGGTGGTGAGTTGGAGTATCGTTTTTGTCATTGTTGTTCCCCTTTCGTTGTTCTGATCTCTGGAGCCTGTTTCAGCCTTCCGGCATCTGCAGCCAGGTTTCATGCAGATGTCGCCATTCGACGCCGTTGGGCGCCGATGAACTGATGGTGAAGACGGCGCTCGACTGGCGGCGGCTGTGCCTGCCCGCGCGCAGCTGCGCCTCGACATAGAAGACGACGATGGTATCGGCACTCTGCCAGCCGGGCCGGATGTCCTCTATCGCGATGGCAAAGCCGTCGTCGCAAGTGGCGCGGCTCGAGCGGACATGATCGACGACCGCAGCGCGATCGAGAACCTGGCCGTCCGGCGCGACCATAGCGAAGCCTTCGCCCATGGCGCGTTCGAAGCGGCTGAAATCGACCTCGTCGGCGCGCGCGGCGACGAACCAGCCGACGAAGAAGCGATGCAGGTCGATCACCTCGGCGCTGGCCCTCGAAAACAGCGTGTCGTTGATGGCGATCATGTCCGGCCCGCGTTCAGATTGTAGTGCATGATCGATCCGTGACGGCCATGGCGGTCGCGCTCCAGCGTGTAGACGTCGCCCTCGGGGCCTTGGCTTTGCGCAATCACCGACGCGATTTTCGCGCGGTCCCGGGCATCAAGAGTAATGTCCATGATTTTCGCATTCGCCAGCGCATGCGCCTGGTTGCGGGCGCCGACGATGACGGCAGCCACTTGCGGCTGTGCGAGCACCCAGGCGCTCGCCACTGTCGCGATGTCGACGCCATGGCGATCGCCAACGGACTTCAACGCCTGAAGCAGCTGCTGGAACAGATCCCAGCCGCCAAAATCGTCTATGATCAGCTTGTATTTGACCAGCGACCGGTTCTCGAGCGGCGTGGCGGGCTCGGCCGCGCCCAGCCATCTGTCGCTGAGAAAACCGCCGGCCACGGAACCGTAGCAGAGGAAGCTGACACCGTTTTTCGCGGCGAGCGCGGCGAGGCTGTTGCCCGGCCGCTGGTCGAGCACCGAATATTGCAGTTGCTGGCTGACCAGCGGGATGCCGGCGGCGAGGATTTCGGCCAGCCGCGGCGTGTCGAAATTGGTGGTGCCGAGATTACGCACCTTGCCTTCCAACCGAAGCTCGTCGAGCCATCCCATCGTCTCGACATAGCCGGCTATCGCATAGTCCCACCAGTGGAACTGCACGAGATCGAGCCTTTCGGTCTTCAGCCGCCGCAACGACTGGTCGACGATGCCCCTGATATAGTCGCGGCTGATGTTGGCGAGCCGTTCGAGGTCGGGCACCAGCTTGGTATGCACCTTCATCCTGGCCGCGACGTCGAGGCCGCGCTCGCTCGCCAGCCGCAGGCGCGCGGCGCCGATCAGTTCCTCGACGCCGGTGTAGATGTCGGCGCAATCATAAGTCCAGATGCCGGCGTCGAAGGTGGCGATCAGGTCGGCGACCGCCTGCTGGCGGTCGATGGTGCCATGCCCGCCGGCCAGTTGCCAACCGCCGCGAATGACACGCGAGATGGTGTAGCCGGGGCTGAGTTCGAAGGTCCTGGCTGTCATCCGCGGTTACCCTCCTCCGGCAGCGGCACCGCCGTCGTCTCGGCATGGCTGAACCGCCTTTTACCTGTCCTGACGATCCGCAGCCGGCTGGCGCAATTGGGATCGGGACAAGCAACCTCGGCATCCGATGTCATCCAGTCGTTGGCGTGGGTCGGTCGCTGCTTTGCCGCCAGCAGCGGCAGCACGGCGGCAAGCGAATAGATCGAGAAGCCTTGCCCCGCCGGCATCGACAGCATCTCGCCCTTGAGCTCGAAATAGTCGCCTTGCTTGGCGCCGCAATAGATCGGCTTGCCCTGCGGGATGACGGCCTCGACGCGAAGGTCGAAGAGCTCGAAACTGTCGTCAGCCATTTGAGGCCTCCACCAGGCTGAAGGTCACGTCGCAGGCACCGTTGCGCCGGATCACCCCACATGCGGCGGCGAACTGTTCGCGCTCCTCAGGCGGCACCTGCGCCACCACGCTGCCGGCGAGCCAGCCGATCGGGAACAAGAGACGCGCGCCTTGCCCGTAGAACAGGCCGATATCGAAGATCGCACTGGGGTTGCCGCCCCACATGCGCGGCGGCACGTAGGACAGCACGATGTCTCCCGGCTGCGGCGTCAAAGTCGCGTTCTCCGCCGGCAGGACTTTTGCATAGGCCTGTCCCTTGAGATCGGCGGCGGGCACCGGGCAGGAGATTTCCGGCCCGGTCCACATCGCATGGATGCCGGGGACGACGCGCGGAGTGCCCAGATAAGCCCTGAGAAAGGCTGCATTCTCCGGCGCCTTGCCGGGCAGCAGCTGGGCCGTGACGGAGAGCTTCGAGCGCGGCTCGGTGATGCTGATGGCGGTCATGTCCGGTCTTTCGCGGCGGCGGATTGCAGCTTGCTGCGCAGGAAGGTGAAGGGCCGGCTGATGTCGGCGGCCAGCGACTCGCGCGCCGCCTGCGCGTCCTGAGTGGCCAGCGCGGTAACGATGCGGCGGTGATACTGGGCGGTGTCGACCTCGCCGGCTTCCGAGAAGGCGTAGATGGCGACGCGAATGCAGGGTCCGGATTGCAGCCATAGGCTCTCGATCATCGGGATCAGCACGGCCGAGCCGCAGGAGCGATAGATCTCGAAATGAAAGCTCTGGTTGAGCGTGACTTCGCGATCGACATCCTTCTTGTGTTTCAGCGCCCGCATCTCGTCCCATTCGCCCAGGATGGTCTCGATGGTGGCGATCTGGCGCGGGCCCATGCGCGCGGCGGCCAGCGCGATCGCCTCGCCCTCGATCAGGATGCGGGCACGCAGGAGATCATCCAACCGTTCCAGCGTGATCGGTGGCACCCGCACCGAGCGGTTGGGCAGAGCCTCCAGCGCCTTTTCCGTGATCAGCCGGCCGAGCGCCTCGCGCACCGGCATGGTCGAGGTGACCAGCGCATCGGCAAGGCCCCGGATGGTCAGCACCTGGCTTGGCTCGAACAGGCCGCCGATCAAGGCACGGCGCAACTCGGAGTAGACGCGATCCTGCACGGTCTCGCGGCCGACCGGCGCAAGCTGGGCAGCGATCGCTTCATTGTTCTTTTCGATGGCAGCCTTTTGCATGGAAATCCATCTCGGCCCGTTTTCGGCTTGCGGATGAAATTAAAGCCGAATAGCGTGATCAACGCAAGTGTGATCACAAATCAAAATCAGGAGGCGGCACCGATCGTCTTCGGCCAGAGGGTTTGATGAGCGAGGCAACCGAACGGCACGGGCGGGAGACCCAAGCGCCGGTTCTAAGCGCAAGAAACGTCGTCAGGCGGTTCGGCGGCCTCGTCGCCGTCAACGACGTATCGTTTGACGTCGAGGCGGGAGAAATCCTCGGCCTTATCGGCCCGAACGGCGCCGGCAAGACGACGATGTTCGACCTGCTGGCCGGCAGCATCCCGCCAAGCAGCGGCGAGATCATTCTGAACAATGCGAATGTCTCAGGCGAAGCCGCTCATCTGCGCATCGGCCGTGGCCTTGGCCGCACCTTCCAGATCCCGCGCCCGCTGCCCAATCTGACACTGATCGAAAACATCATGCTGGCGGCACAGGGCCAGGCCGGCGAAAGATTGCTCGCCAATTTCGTCACTCCGTGGCGGGTGGCGGCGCAGGAAAGAGCGGCCAGGACAAAGGCCCTCGAACTGCTGGACCTCGTCACCCTCACCCACCTGGCGCACGAGCCGGCGCGCGTGCTTTCCGGCGGCCAGCGCAAGCTGCTCGAACTCGCCCGCGTGATGATGGCCGACCCGGCCATCATCCTGCTCGATGAGCCGGCGGCGGGCGTCAACGCGACGCTGCTCGAAGTCATCATCGACCGCATCCGCGACATCAACGCGCGCGGCATCACCTTCCTGTTGATCGAGCACAATATCGACATGGTGACGCGGCTCTGCCATCGCGTCCTGGTCATGGCGAGCGGCCAGTTGCTGAGCGAAGGCACGGCGGAAGAGGTCGCCCGCGACCCGCGTGTCATCGAGGCCTATCTCGGAGGCGCGGCATGAGCGAGATTGTCCTCGATGTCCGCGATCTCGAAGCCGGCTACGAACCCGGCGTGCCGATCGTGCGTGGTGCCTCGATCACCGTCGGCAAGGGCGAGATCGTCGTCGTCCTCGGTCCGAACGGCGCCGGCAAGTCGAGCTTCATCAAGGCGATCGCCGGCCTGGTCCCGATCACCGGCGGCACGGTATTTCTGGACGGCAAGGACATCACCGCCGCTCCCGCCCACACCATGGTGCGGCTCGGCCTCGCCTTCGTGCCGCAGACCGAGAACATTTTCCCGCTAATGTCGGTGGAGGACAATCTCAAAGTTGCCTGCGGCATTCTCGAGCGGCGCGAAATCCCTGCCCGCATGGACGAAATGTATGCGGCCTTCCCCGACCTCGTCCGCCAGCGGCGGACCGCCGCCGGCAACCTGTCGGGCGGGCAGCGGCAGATGCTGGCCGTCGCGCGGGCGCTGATCGTCCATCCCAAGGTGCTTGTGCTGGACGAGCCGTCGGCCGGCCTGTCGCCGAAATTCGTCTCGATGGTGTTCGAGATGCTGGCCGGCATCCGCAAGTCCGGCGTCACCATCCTGTTGGTCGAGCAGAACGCCAAGGCTGCACTTGCCATTGGCGACCGCGCCTATGTGCTGGTCGAGGGCAAGGACCGGCACGAAGGCGTCGCCTCCGAACTGTGGAACGACCCCGTCGTCGCCGAACTCTATCTTGGCCAGCGGCCGCTTGGTGCAGAGAAGGTGGGGCACGCCGGCAAGGGAGGCGCGGCATGAGCTTGCAATTCGTCGTCGACGGCCTCTTGACCGGCTCGATGATCGGCCTCGGCGCGATCGGCGTGACGCTTACCTACTCGATCCTGCGCTTTTCCAACTTCGCCCATGGCGATTTCATGGCCTGGGGGACTTATGCAACGCTGGCCGTCGTCGGCGCCATCGGTGCGGCCTTCGGCAAGGTGGCGCCGATCGGACCGCTGTCGTTCGGCTGGCCGCTTCTTGTCGCGCTGCTCGTCGGCATGGCATTCACCGCCCTCCTGGCACTCCTGCTCGACAAGGTGCTGTTCGCGCGGCTGCGCTCACAGGGCCAGGCGATCATCGTGGTGATGGCGAGCTTCGGCGCCTCGATGGCGCTCCGGAGCCTGCTCGAGTTCACCTTCACCTCGCGGCCGACCTATTTCAGCCGGGCGATCCAGATCGCCATGCCGGTCGGCTTCGGCATTCGCATCACGCCCGACCAGATCGCGCTTTTGCTGCTGACAGCCGCGCTCGTGCTTGGCGTGCATCTGTTGATGACGCGCACGCAGACCGGCCGCTCGATGCAGGCCTTGAGCCAGAACCCGGCACTCGCCCGCATCGTCGGCATCGACGTCGCCAGCGTGGTCCGCGTCACCTGGATCATCGGCGGGGCGCTCGCTTGCGTGGCCGGCGTGATGATCGGCATCCTGGTGCAGATCCGTCCGTTCATGGGCTTCGACATGCTGCTGCCGATGTTCGCCGCCGCCATCCTCGGGGGCATCGGCAGCATTCCAGGTGCTGTGCTCGGCGGCCTGATCATCGGGCTCGCCGAAGCCGGCGCCGTGCAAATGATCGGCGCCGAATGGCGCGCCGCCGTCTCCTTCGTTATCCTGATGGCGGTGCTGTTCGTGCGGCCGATCGGCCTGTTTGGTGTAAGGGAACGCTGATGGACCTGCTCGGCTACGGCGCGTTCTTCCTGACCACCGCGCTGATCTTTTCGCTGGTCACGCTGGGGCTCAACCTGCAATGGGGACTGACCGGGGTTTTCAATGTCGGCCTCGCTGGCTTCGTCGCCATCGGCGCCTACACCTCGGCGCTGCTGACCACGCCGGATGATGCCGCGCGGCTGGGCGGTTTCGGCCTGCCGATCCTTGCCGGCTGGCTTGGTGCCATGGTCGTCGGCGGCATCGCCGCCGCGCTGACCGGCATGGCGACGCTGCGGCTCAGGTCCGACTATCTGGCGATCACCACCTTCGGCGTCGCCGTCGTCGTGCAGCTGGTCGCGCTCAACGCACAGAAATTGACCGGCGGACCGTTCGGCATCGGCTTCATTCCGCGCCCCTTCGGCGGCCTTGCCGAGACGCCGCTGTTGTTCAACCTGGCCAACCTCGCCGTCGTCTCAGCGGTCACGCTGATCGCCTATCTCGCTTTGGAGCACCTGTCGCGCAGCCCATGGGGGCGCGTCTTGAAAGCGTTGCGCGAGGACGAGCGGGCGGCAATCTCGCTGGGCAAGAGCGCGCGTTTCTACCGCGTCCAGGCCTTTGCCGTCGGCGGCGCCATCATGGCGCTGGCCGGCGCGCTGCAGGCGCACTTCACCGGCTTCATCGCACCGGACAACTACCTGCCGATCCTCACCTTCCAGGTCTGGGTGATGCTGATCGTCGGCGGCTCGGGCAGCAATCTCGGCGCCGTCATCGGCAGCGTCCTGGTGTGGGCGATCTGGGCAGGATCGGGCACCCTGACCAGCGTGCTGTTCCCGCCGGAACAGCAGGCGCGCGCCGCCTCGCTGCAGATCGTCGCCATCGGCGTCATGCTCTGCGTCATCCTGCTGATCCGGCCGAACGGCCTGTTCGGCGACAGGCCGCGGCGGCCGCGCTTCGGCAAACGGGCGAAGGTGGCTGCGGCCAAGAGCAGTTCCGGGTCATGAATGCCTTGGTCCGGCGGGAGGCACATGGCACTTCGCTCTGGCATGCCGTCAGCCGCAGCCGCCGCGAGCGGCCGGCGCTGCAAGGTGAGATCGACGTCGATCTCGCCATTGTCGGTGGCGGCTTTTCCGGTCTATCGACCGCGCTGCACGCGGCCGGGAAAGGGCTTTCCGTCGCCGTTCTCGAAGCCGAATTCATCGCTTGGGGCGCGACCGGCAGGAATGCCGGTTTCGTCGTACCGAACTTCGCCAAGATGGATCCGGACGACATTCTTGCCCACCTCGGATCCGAGCGCGGCGAAAGGCTGATCGATTTCGCTGTCGGCAGCGCCGACCTCGTCTTCGATCTGATCCGGCGGCACGGCATAAACTGCGACGCCTTGCAGAACGGGTGGATCCAGCCGGCGCATTCGCTCGCCGCGTTCGAGAAGGTCAAATCACGCGCCGGGCAATGGGCACTGCGCGGCAGGCCGACCGTCACGCTGAATCGGCAAGAGGTCGAAGCGCTGACGGGCGCGCGCGGCTATGCCGGCGGCTGGATGGATCGTTCGGGTGGCGTGCTCAATCCGGTGGAATACGCACGCGGGCTGGCCGGTGCGGCGGAGAAGGCCGGCGCGCGGATTTTCGAGCATAGCCCGGTCGCGTCGATCGATCGCACTGCCGAAGGCTGGACGCTGAAAACGCCATCGGGTTCGGTGCACGCCGCCAAAGTGCTGATCGCGACCAACGCCTATGGCGGGCCACTCAATCCGTCATTGCAGCGGACCTATTTTCCGCTGAAGGTTTTCCAGATCGCGACCGCGCCTCTGCCGCGCGAAACTCGCACCCGCCTCTTGCCCGGCGGTCAAGGTGTCGGGGATACCAGGCGCAATCTCTTCACCTTCCGCTTCGACGCCGAGAATCGGCTGATCAGCGGCGGCATGCACATCCTCGGCGCCGCCGCCGATACGCGCGTGCCGCAGGCGATCTGGCGAAGGCTTGGCCGGCATCTCGATCTCCCCGACCTGCCGCCGCTGGCCTATAGCTGGTCGGGGATGGCGGCGGTCGAACCGGATTTCCTGCCGCACCTCATCGACCTCGGGCCAGGGCTGATCGCCGGCCGTGCCTGCAATGGGCGCGGCATCGCCATGACGACGGCGATGGGGAAGGTGCTGGCCGACTGGGCCGCGGGAACCGATGCGCGTGACCTTCCGCTGCCCTTCGCGCCGCCGGCACCGATCCCGTTTCACGCTGTGCTGCGGCACGCGCCCAATGTGCTGCTCGGCTGGAGCATGCTGCGCGACCGGCTGGACGGCTAGGCCGGACGATCATCAGCATGCGGAGACCCGATCACCACTGCGACAATGCGCGATCGAGCGTCTCGGCCAGTTGCTCGGCGTTGTCGCGGGCAAACGGCAGAGGCGGCCTGATCTTCAGCACATTGCCACGCGGACCGCAGGACGAGATCAGCACGCCGTCCTCGCGCATGGCTTCGACGACAACCGAGGTCTTGCCGGCGGCCAACGCGTCGTCGCCATCCGCCGTCAGCTCGACGCCGAAATAGAGGCCGTTGTGCCTGACATCGGCGACCATGCCGTGCCGGCCCTGCAAAGCGCGCAGCAGATCGCCCGTATAGGCGCCGACGTTGCGGGCATTCTCGATCAGGCCTTCGCCGTCGATCACCTCGAGCACGGCGATGCCGACGGCGGCCGCGACCGGGTTGCCGCCGAAGGTGTTGAAGTAGCCGGTGTTCGAGCCGAAGGAGGCAACGAGCTGAGGCCGCACGAGCACGGCTGCCATCGGATGCCCGTCGCCGATCGGCTTGCCCAGCGTGACGATATCGGGCTCGATGCCGTAATTGGCGAAACCCCACATGCCTTGGCCGAGCCGGCCAAAGCCGGACTGGACCTCGTCGGCGATGACGATGCCGCCGGCCTTCCTGACATGATCCGCGGCCTCGCGCATCACCGCCGCCTCGGGAAAGAAGATACCGTCGCTGGAAAAGGCCGAGTCGAGAAGCAGCGCGGCCGGGCGGATATTTTGCGCGCGCATATCCTCGATGGTCGCGGCGACATTGCTGGCGAAAGCATGCGCGGCGCGGCCATGGTCGCGAAATGTATCCGGCGCTGCCACGGTCCGATGCTGCGCGGGTACGCCCTTGGCGCCAACCGCCGCCGGCGACAGCTGCGCGGTGGCGATGGTGGCGCCGTGGTAGGCGAAGTCGGTGATGATCACGCCGGTGCCGCCGCTGGAATGCTGGGCGATGCGGATGGCGAGGTCGTTGGCCTCGCTGCCGGTGCAGGTGAACATGGCGTGGCCAAGATGAGGCGGGCAGGTGCCGAGCAGCTTTTCCGCGTAGTCGAGGACGATCTCGCTGAGATAACGTGTGTGGGTGTTGAGCGTAGCCGCCTGCCCCGACAGGGCCTCGACGACGCGCGGGTGGCAGTGCCCGACCGAGGCGACATTGTTGTAGGCGTCGAGGAATTTGCGGCCCTGCGCATCGTAGAGCCAGACGCCGCTGCCGCGCACCAGATGGACCGGGTTGCGGTAGAAGGCGCGGTAGGTGGGCCCGAGCAGCCTGGCGCGGCGTTCGAGCAGGGCGCGGTCCGATACCGTGGTGTCGGTATTCGCAGGACGTGACGAGGGCTGGGACACGAGCATCTACTCCGGCTTGGAATGGTCGAGGAAATAGCGGCGGGCATCGGCGGACGACAGTCCGTCCAGCCGTTCGAGCGATGCCCAGACCTCGGTGATGAGGCGCAGCACATAGTCGCGCTTGGCCGGGAAGCGCTCCGCCTGCCAGCTGGCGATGTTGGCGATGAGCGCAAGGCGGGCACGGATCAGATCGAAGAGGATGCCGATCTCTTCGTCCTCCAGTGGCTGCACCGACTGGTAGCCGGCGACGAAGCGTGCGGCCGACACCAGTGGATGGCCTGCCGCTGGCCAGCGATAGACGGCGCCGATAGCAAGGTCGCAGATCAGCGGCGAGTGGATCATGTCGCCGAAATCGAGGATGCCGCTGACCATTTCCGGCCGCGATGCGTCCATCACCACATTGTAGGAATTCATGTCGTTGTGGACGATCTGGGCGCGCAATGCCGGGATGATGGGCGCCGCATGTTCCTCGAAGGCGTCGATGACGCGTTCGACCATCGCGCGCCGACCGGGATCGGTGATATGCGCCAGCATCGGCCGCGTCTTGGCGACCTTGCGGATATCCCAAAGCAGGTCGCTGCCGGCCGCCGGATGGAAGAAGCCGCGCAGCGCCCGGCCAAGGCGGGCGAGGAAGATGCCGAGATTGCGATCCTGTGCGGCCGACGTGGGCGAGCGCGACAGCAGCTGGCCAGGCAGATAGGTGACCAGCCTGACGATACGCGGCGCCGATCCATCGATGCCGACCGTGAATTGCGCATCACCCTCCAGGCTTTTGCACACCGAGGGCACCGGCAAGGTGGGATCGACCGCACGGATATGGTCGAGCGCTTTGTTCTGGAAATCGGTGAAGCCGGCCTCTTCCGCCGGATGGGAGATCTTCAGGACAAACTCGCCCTGACTGTCCGTCTGGACATGGAAATTATGGTCACGCTCGCCCGGCAGTGGACGGGCGGTGCCGGCGAGCCCGTAGTGCCGGCGCAGGATGGCAAGAGCGTCGGCGACCGAAACATCCGGCGCGTCCCCGGCGAGCGTTTCGCCGAAAGTATCGGACACTTCGGTATTCATGGTTTGGCCTCGGGATCGACAGGCTCGAGCCCGCACCAGTCGGCGATGAACAGGGCGATGGTCTGGGTGACCTTGCGCACTGAGTCCAGATCGACGGCCTCGTCATAGCCATGCGGCATGCGGCAGATCGGCCCGTAGACGATCGCCGGCGTGTCGGCATAGAGGCCGAAGAAGCGAGCATCGGTGGTCGCCGAAGTGACGTGTTCCGTCAGCGGCTCGCCCCAGACGGCGGTGTGGCTGCGGCGCAGCACGGCTTCCATCTCGTCGGCGCCCTCCAGCACGTAGCCCTCGGCCATGAAGCCGTTATAGCTAATCCTGGGCGGGCGGTTGGCAAGAAACGGATCGGCGCGTGCCGCATCGGCGATGCAGGCCTCGAGTTCGGTCCTGGCATCCTCGAGCTTCTGGCCGGGATAGGTCGCGACGCGCATTTCGAAGACGCAGCGCGCCGGAACGCTCGATGTCCACTCGCCGCCCTCGATCTTGCCGAGATTGAAGCGGATCGGGTGCGGATGATCGCAGAAATGCTTGTCGTTGACCTTGCGCGCGTTCCAGACGATTTCGAGCTGCTTCAGCGCCTGGATGACGACGAAGGCCTTTTCGATGGCGTTGGCACCGGCCGAGAAAGCGCCCGACGCGTGCTGCGGGTCGCCATCGACCTCGACCCTGAACCAGATCGGCCCGACCTGCGCCCGCATCAGCCGCGGTTCCAGCGGCTCGGGGATGAAAGCGGCATCGGCGCGGTAGCCGCGCTGCAGGCAAGCGAGCGCGCCATTGCCGGTGCACTCTTCCTCCACGACCGACTGCAAAAACACCTTCGCCGCCGGCTGATAGCCGAGGCTGCGCAATGCCGTCAGCGCATGGAGACAGGCCGACAGGCCGGCCTTCATGTCGCCGGCACCGCGGCCGTGCATCCAGCCGTCCTCGATCGCCGGGTCATAGGGATCGCGCACCCAGCGGTCGAGCGGCCCGGTCGGCACGACGTCGATGTGGCCGTTGAGGATCAGCGAGCGGCCGGTCGCGTTTCGCGGCGTGTGGGTGGCGACGACATTGAAGGCATCGTCATAGGAAACCGCCACGGGCGAAAAACCCGGCAGGTCGCGAATAGCGTCGACATCGACGCGCCACATGTCGACCGCATAGCCGTCGGCCTCGTAAGCGGCGGCCATGAACGACTGAGCGGCGTGTTCTTCGCCGCGTTGGGAAGGAAAGCGCACGAGATCGGCCAGGAACGCGACCTGTCGCGCGAAGCCGTCGTCGACCGCGCTGAGAATGGCCTCGTCCGCAATTCGCTCAGGCATCATGTTTCGCTCTCACTTGGATGGTGTGTCATATCTCATATGCCATTTGAGGAAAGGCCGGCCGGCCAAAATTACGACCAGCTTCCGGAGCCTCTTGGCAGATGGCCGCATAGTTGGCATCACGTCCTGGGCCGGTAAAGCGACGTGCGGAAGACCGAGGATAGATGTTGATCACCGAAGGTACGTTACCGGATGAAATCACCGATCTGGCGGTCGGCTACCGGCGTCTGCCGGCTGGCAAGATCGTCAACGCGGTGACGTGGATGGAAGCGCGCAGGCCGGTTCCGGATCTTGCGCAACCGCTGACAATGACCCGGATCACAAAGCCCGACTGCGCCTCGTACCGCGCCATTTTTCTCGAGATCGGCGCGCCCTGGCTCTGGGATCGCGCTGCCGAAATGTCGGATGCCGAGATCACCACACATTTCGCCGACACCCGCCAGCATCTCTACTACGGCTACGACGAAAAAGGCGATCATGTCGGCATGGTCGAGTTCTCCGTGGCCGACGGCGACGAGATCGACATCGAGATCACGTATTTCGGACTGTTCCCTTCATTGACAGGCCAGGGCCTTGGCAAGCGGCTGATGGCCGGCGCGCTCGATCAGGCATGGCGACTCGGTCCAAGCCGCATCTGGCTGCACACCAGCAGCTTCGACCACCACAGCGTCATCGGTTTTTACAAGGCCTGCGGGTTTTTTCCCGTTGCGACCGGGTTCGAAATTGCCGACGATCCCCGGATCAAGGGAACCTTGCCGCGCGATGCCGCACCGCAGATTCCCCTGATCGAAGCGGAGTGGGTCGCCGGAAGCTAGACGAAACCGTCTCCGCAGGCCGCTGCAAGTTGACGACGATGGCACAATGGGCGGCGGAAGGTGCACGCCTGGGCCGGCTGACCGCATGGCTGTCCCGTGAGGCGCCGGTGCCGTCATTTCGCCCGCGGCGCCGGCAGCCGCTCGCGCAATTCTTCGACAAGCACCCTGGTGTTTTCGGAATAGTCGATCGGCACGACGACGAGATGCACGCCGCCGCCGGCGAAGGCCTGCTCCAGCGCAGGCTGAAAATCGGCGATCGCGCCGACCCTGGTCCCCTTGGCGCCATAGGCCTCGGCGTATTTCACGAAGTCTGGATTGCCGAAGGTCATGCCGAAATCCGGAAACGCGTCGACCGCCTGCTTCCAGCGTATCATGCCATAGGCATGGTCCTCGAGCAGCAGGACGACCAGGTTGAGCTTGAGCCTGACGGCGGTCTCCAGTTCCTGGCTGTTCATCATGAAGCCGCCATCGCCGCAGATGGCCATGACCCGGCGCTGCGGATAGAGCAGCGCCGCCATCATCGCCGACGGCAGGCCCGCACCCATGGTGGCCAGCGCATTGTCGAGCAGCAGCGTGTTTGCCATGCGCGTCCGGTAGTTGCGGGCGAACCAGATCTTGTACATGCCGTTGTCGAGGGCGAGAATCCCGTCCGCCGGCATCACGGCACGCACGTCATGCACGATGCGCTGCGGCGTGAAGCGATCCTCGGTGGCGCGCGCGGCGATCCGGCTCAAAATGCCTTCACGCAGCGGCAGCAGGGCCTGTGCATTGGGGATTTTGCCCTCGATGCGATCGGCCAGCAGCTTCAGCGACGGGCCGAGATCGCCCACGATCTCGGCTTGCGGGAAATAGACCTGCTCGACATCGGCCGTGTGATAACCGACATGGATAACCTTCGGTCCGCTGGCACCCATGATGAAGGGCGGCTTCTCGACCGTGTCGTGACCGATGGTGATGATCAGGTCGGCCTGTTCTATGGCCTCGTGCACATAATCGCGTTCCGAAAGCGCCGCCGTTCCCATGTAGAGCTCGGTGCCGCCGGGCACGGTGCCCTTGCCCATCTGCGTGGTGAAATAGGGAATTTGCGTGCGCAGCACGAACTGGGCCAGATCGGAGGTCGAGCGCGGCCGCGACGCCGCCGCGCCGAGCATCAACAGCGGGCGTCTGGCCTCCATGATCATCCCGGCGGCGCGGTCGAGCGCGGCCGCGCTGGCCATCGGCAGTTCGACCGGGTGCGTCGGCACCAGGGCGATCGGCTCGCACTCCGCCGCTGCGATGTCTTCCGGCAGTTCCAGATGCACGGGCCGGGGCGCTCTTCCTGGGCGACGCGGAAGGCTTCGCGCACCAGCGACGGGATCATCTTCGGCGAGACGATCTGGCGCGACAGCTTGGTCAGCGGCTTCATCGCCGCGACGATGTCGACGATCTGGAAGCGTGCCTGCCGCGATGACAATATCCCCTTCTGGCCGGTGATCATGATCATCGGCATCGCGCCGAGCAGCGCATAGGCCGCGCCCGTCGAAAGATTGAGCGCGCCCGGGCCAAGCGTGGTGATGCAGACGCCGGGCTTGCCGGTGAGCCTGCCATAGGTGGCGGCCATGAAGGCGGCCGCCTGCTCGTGGCGGGTCAGGACCAGCTGGATCGACGAACGGCGGATGGATTCGACCATGTCCAGATTTTCTTCGCCCGGAATGCCGAAAATCCGGTCGACCCCTTCGTTCTCGAGGGCGGCCACGAACAGATCCGAACCTTTGGCCATAAACGTCTCTCCTATGATGCGCATGTTTCCGTCAGCCATTTCATATCGCACCGGAACGCTGCGCCTCAAAGACCGGAAGCGTGCACTCCATACCAGCTATGTGAAAGAAACCCGAGTTTGCATCCTTGCCGAGGCGGCAAAGCGGCGATCAGGCCATGGATTTCGGCAGGGCGGCGGCCAGCGCATCGACGGCAAGCCGCACCTTCAGCGGCAGATGCGGCGTCTGCAGCCAAAGTGCGTGGCAGTCGTAGAGATAGCGCGGCTGGTCCGGCAACAGGGCCGCCAGCGCGCCGGCCTGGATGCGCTCGCGAACCAGCCAGTAGGGCAACCAGGCAAGGCCCATGCCGTGAACCGCGGCATCGGCGATGGCGTCGAGATCGTCGAGCCGCAGCCGGCCGGTTGGCGTGATCTCCTGTATGGACTGCGCCTCGCGCGCAAACAGCCATGGCTGAACGATCTGGCCGAGCCGGCGGTAGACGATCGCCTGGTGATCGGCGAGATCCTCGATTCGCCGCGGCTCGCCATGGCGTTCCAGATAAGAGGGCGCCGCGCAGACGACCATTGCCTGGCGCGCGACGCGCCGAGCGATCACGCCTGCCTTGTCGTCCAGCGCGCCGGTCCGGATGGCTAGATCGTAGCCGTCATCGGCAAGGTCGGCGAAGCGATCGTTGAGCGACAGGTCGAGTTCCAGCATCGGATATTGCCGCGCCAGCGCCAGCAGCACCGGTGTCACGCAGTGGCGGCCGAAATGCGCCGGCATGGTGACGCGCAGTTTTCCGCGCGGCTCGGTGAGCTGGTCGGCGGCGAGCGCGTCGGCGGCTTCGGCCTCGCCCAGCACGACCCGGCAGCGTTCATAATAGGCGCGGCCGAAATCGGTCAGGCTCTGCCGCCGCGTGGTCCGGTTGATGAGGCGCACGCCCAGCCGGTCCTCGAGAAAGCGAACATGCTTGCCAACCATCGGTCCGGACAGATCGAGCGCGACCGCTGCCGCCGCGAACGAGCCGAGGTCGACCGCCTTGATGAACACGGCCATGCTTTCGAGCCGATCCATATTCGGAACTCCTGGTTTCTATTGTTCTATCCAGAATGCCATTTATCGCTTCCATCTCCCAATGCATAGCTCATTCAGCTCATGTAATTTGGAGTACATCGAATGACACGTCTTGTTCGCTTTCACCAGCATGGTGGCCCAGAGGTCCTGCGCATCGAACATGTCGAGCTTCCCCCACCAGGGCCGGGCGAAGTTCAAATCCGCGTCAAGGCACTCGGCGTCAATCGCGCCGAGGCGCTGCTGCGCGCCGGCGCCTATATCGAGACGCCGAAGCTGCCGTCCGGGCTTGGCCTGGAGGCGGCGGGCGTCATCGAGGCATTGGGCGAAGGTGTGAAAGACTTCGCGCTAGGCGACGCCGTCAGTGTCATCCCGCCGCGATCGATGATCCGCTGGCCCGCTTATGGCGAGCTTGTCACCTACCCCGCCGAGCTCGTCGTCAAGCATCCGCCATCGCTCGACTGGCAGACGGCGGCGGCCGTCTGGATGCAGTACCTCACCGCCTACGGCGCCCTGATCGACATTGCCGGACTAATCAGCGGAGACGCGGTCGTCATCACGGCGGCGTCGAGCAGTGTCGGGCTCGCCGCGATCCAGATCGCCAACAAGGTCGGCGCGACCGCGATCGCGGTGACGCGAACATCGGCCAAGAGACAAGCCCTCCTCGACGCCGGAGCGGCCGAAGTCGTGGTGCTGGCCGAGGAAGACCTTACTGCGCGGCTGAGCGAAATCACCGGACCGCGAGGTGCGCGCGTGGTGCTGGACGCAATCGGCGGCCCGATCTTCGAGCCGCTGACGGCGGCGATGGCAAGGGGCGGCATTCTCATCGAATATGGTGGATTGAGCCCCGAGCCGACACCGTTCCCCTTGTCCACCGTGCTGGCCAAGACGCTGATGCTGCGCGGCTACCTCGTCCACGAGATCACCGGCGAAGCTGCGAAGCTGGAGGCCGCCAAGGCGTTCATCCTCGAAGGCCTGGAGGATGGCACTCTAAGCCCGGTCATCGACAGGACCTTCGCCTTCGATCAGATCGTCGAAGCGCATCGTTATCTCGAATCGAACGAGCAGTTCGGCAAGATCGTGGTGACAATCTGAGCGCTAACCCTCCCCGTCATCGGTTCAGGCACCGGATCGCCGCGCACAAGACACGCTCATGTGCGTGGCGGCACTATGATCGAATAGCCCGGCCGCGAGCCCGAGCCGATGGCGAACAAATTGTCCTCGCAATCAACATCGCCCTTGAAGGCACGGCTCCGGATTCCTAAGTCTCCGGTGCGGGCCGGGCCCCTCTGACTATCGCTTTTGGCGATCGTGATGTCGGACCGCTATAACGGGCCCGTTTCCATCTTTTTCGGTCAAGCGGGCTCATTTCTTTCTGGTTTGGAGCCCCACATGACGTCTTCTTCCATCCTTGGTTTGGCTTGCCCCTCCTGCCGCGTCGCGCTCGTGATGAGCGAACGCCAGGGTATCGAAATCGACTATTGTCCGCAGTGTCGCGGCGTCTGGCTTGATCGAGGGGAACTCGACAAGATCATCGAGCGTTCCGGCAGGGACGCATCGCCCGCGCCGCAGCCGACAGCATTCCCGCAGTCGCAACATGGCCACGGCCGCGACGACGATTATTCCCGCTCGCAGGGCCACCGCTATCCGAAGCGGAAGAAATCCTTCCTCGAAGAGTTGTTCGATTGAGCGCATAGCGGCCGATGGCTGGGCCGGCGTTTGCCGAAAATTTCCAAAACAACATGGATAAAGGTCCATCCCCGATGATCTCTCGCACAAGCCGATTTGCCGCCCTCTTTGCGGGACTGTTTCTTGCATTCACCATGGTCGCGATGGATCACGCCGAGGCGCGTCGCGGCGGCAGTTTCGGCAGTCGTGGGATGCGTACGTTCCAATCGGCACCACCGACCAGAACCGCACCGGCGCCGACCGCTCCGGTCGAGCGTTCGATGACGCCCAACACCGGTATGAACACTGCGGCCCGGCAGCCGCAGGCCGGCCTGCAACGGCCCGGCTTCATGAGCGGCTTCGGTGGAACGATGATGCGCGGTCTGCTGCTCGGAGGCCTGATCGGCCTGCTCGTAGGCCAGGGCTTCGGCGGCCTGGCGGGCATGTTCGGTTTCCTGCTTCAGGCCCTGCTCATCGGTGGCGCAATCATGTTGGCTATCAGGTTCTTCCGGTCGCGATCTTCTGCTCCCGCGCTCGCGGGCGCTGGCAATGCCCAGGCTTCGAGGTTTGAAAACCGCGCAACGGCACAGCAGCGGACGGACCCTGCACGCTCCTTCACAATTCCCGGCTTTGGCGGCGGTTCGGGCGGAGGCTCTTCGGCCACCGGTTCCGATGAGATCACGCTGGCTCACACCGACCTCGATACATTCCAGCAGCTGTTGACCGATGTCCAGGAAGCATTCGGGCGCGAAGACCATGCCGCGTTGCGCCGGGCGGTGACCCCCGAGATGGTGTCCTATTTGTCCGAAGAGCTGGCCGACAATGCACACAAAGGTCTCAGGAACGAGGTGTCGGACATCACTTTGCTGCAGGCAGACATCGCGGAAAGCTGGCGCGAGGACAGTCGCGACTACGCCACGGCCGCGTTGCGCTACGAGTCTCGTGACGTGACCCGCGAACGGGCCAGCGGCAAGGTGGTCGAGGGCGACGAAGAACACCCGACAGAGACGACCGAACTGTGGACATTCGTGCGTGAGAATGGCTCGAACTGGAAACTCTCGGCAATACAGCAGGCCTGAGCCGCGGCTACGCGGTTCAGTGCAGGATATGGTAGCGTCCGCGCCTGGTTACGCCGCTTAGCCCGCTTCCGGCATCATTGGTTTGGCGATTTTTGATCCCAGCATTCCTCGTCGAAGCTCTGGATGCCGAGACCGGCGCCGCGCGCGCCCTGAAAACAGGGCGCCGCGCGGTTCATGCTGCCGACAAAGCGCCAGACAGGCATTGCGCGTGTTTTCCTCCCAGTCCCGGAGCGCTTCGGCGCGCGGGAGTTGCCAAGATTTCGCCTGTTCACGCTTGCAACGTAACCCCATATGTGAAAATACTATTTACAAAAGAAGATTGGCGGGAGGAGACGTCGTGCTTTCAGGCGCTTTGATGCGTGTTCAAATGGCTGCCCGGAGCCTCCCGCGAGATCGGCCATGAACGACTTCGTCGCCACTGTCGGCGTCGCCTCGACGCACCCCAGAAACATGCCCGGGGATCACGCGGCCCTGCCGGTGTGGAACGCCGAAAACTGGTTCTACGAGGACTGGCCGGTTGGCCAGAAGATCCGCTCGTTGCGCCGCACCATGGCGGAAGGCGACAGCCACCTGTTCAACACGCTGGTGCTCGATATCCACCCCTATGTGCAGGACCAGATGTTCGCCGAAAGCGAAGGCATTTTCGGCAAACGGCTGATCGCCGGCGCCTTTGTCTTCTCGGCCGGACTTGGGCTGGTCGCCACCAACTGCGTCAACGCCTTTTCCTACGGCTACGACAAGCTCCGTTTCATCAAACCTGTCTTCATTGGCGATACGATCTATTCGATCCGTTCCAACCTCGACAAGAAACCCCGCTACAAGGAAATGGGGCTGATCCGCGCCAGCTACGAGGTGTTCAAGGGCGAAGGCGAGCTCGTACTCTATTGCGAGCACCTGCAAACGGTGAAATATCGCAACCCGGCCGATTTCGTCGGCAAGACGGAGAAGTAACGATGCCGGCAGCAGCCGAATTGCCGCTTGCCGGTCTCGTCGTCGTCGACATGAGCCAGTTCCTGTCCGGGCCTTACTGCTCGCTCAGACTGCTCGATCTCGGCGCTCGGGTCATCAAGATCGAGCGTCCGGATGGCGGCGACCTGTCGCGCCGGCTCTATCTCAGCGATACCGAGATCGGCGGCGATTCCACCATCTTCCACGCCATCAACCGGGCCAAGGAAAGCCTCGCCATCGACCTCAAGAACGAGGTTGACCTGAAGGCGTTGCGCGGCCTGCTGGCCAAGGCCGATGTGCTGATCCAGAATTTCCGGCCCGGCGTCATCGAGCGGCTCGGCCTCGACTACGAGACCGTCCGCAAGATCAACCCGCGCCTGGTCTACGCCTCGATCAGCGGCTATGGCGAGGACGGTCCCTGGGTCAAGCGGCCAGGCCAGGACCTCCTGGCGCAATCGCGTTCCGGGGTGATGTGGCTGAACGGCGACGAGGACCAGGGACCGGTGCCGTTCGGGCTTGCCATCGGCGACATGCTCGCGGGTGCCGCCTGCGCGCAAGGCATTCTGGCCGCACTGGTACGGCGCGGCATCACCGGCCAGGGGAGCCATATCGAAACCAGCCTTTTGGAAGCGCTGGTCGATTTCCAGTTCGAGGTGCTGACCACGCACCTCAATGACGGCCGCCGCTTGCCCCGCCGCTCCAGCTTCCGCAGTGCGCATGCCTATCTCTCCGCGCCTTACGGCGTCTACCCGGCCAAGGACGGCTACCTCGCCATCGCCATGACACCGATCCCCAAACTCGCCGACCTGCTGTCGCTCGATGAGCTCTCGCCCTACCGCGACGAACCGGCATCCTGGTTCACCGCGCGCGACGACATCAAGGCGATCATCGCGCAGAGGATCGCCACCAGGACGATCGACGAGTGGCTTGATATCCTCGAGCCGGCCGACATCTGGTGCGCCAAGGTGCTGACCTGGCCTGAAATGCTGGCGAGCGAGGGTTTCCAGTCGCTCGACATGCTCCAGACCGTGACGCGCGAGGACGACGTCTCGATCCTCACCACGAGTTCGCCGCTCAGGGTCGACGGTATCAGGGCCAAGGTCGACCGGGCAGCACCGCGCATCGGCGAACACAGCGCTGCAATCCGTGAGGAGTTCGGCCTGTGAGCACGCTCAAAGGCATGACCTGGAGCCATCCGCGCGGCTATGATCCGATGGTTGCCTGCTCTTCGTTCTGGGAGCAGAAGACCGGTTTTGCCATCGTCTGGGACAAGCGCTCGCTGCAGGATTTCGAATCCTTCCCGGTCGAGGAACTGGCGCGCGCCTACGATCTCATCGTCATCGACCATCCGCATGTCGGCCAGATCACGGCGGAGCGCTGCCTTGCGCCGCTGGATGTCGCCGGTCGCGAGGCGGAGCGTGCCGCGCTCGCCTCGGGCAGCGTCGGCCAGTCTTATCCGAGCTACAACTGGCACGGGAGGCAATGGGCGTTTCCGATCGATGCGGCCAGCCAGGTCCAGGCCTGGCGGCCGGATGCGCTCGATGCGCCGCCGGCGCGGTGGAGCGACGTGCTCGACCTTGCCCGGCAAGGAAGCGTGCTGCTGCCGCTGCGGCCACCCCATGCGCTGATGGTGTTCTACACGCTGGCCGGCAATCTCGGTCATCCCTGCGCGACCGATCCATCCCGTGACCTTATCGGCACCGCGGCCGGCAGCGAAGCCTTCGAAGCGATGTGCGAGATCGCCGCCTTGGTCGACCCGGCTTGCATCGAGATGGATCCGATCGCCGTTTCGGAACGGATGACGGAAGCTGGTTCCCGTATCGTCTGCGCGCCGCTGATCTATGGCTACGTCTCCTATGCGGTGGCGGGTTTTCGTGCACGGCGGCTGGCCTTCAGCGACATCCCGGTCATCGGTTCGACTGGCCCTGTCGGCTCAGCGCTCGGCGGCACCGGCATAGCCGTGTCGGCCTTTTCCAAGGCAAAAAAAGCCGCGATCGATTTTGCCTATTGGATCGCCAGCGGCGATGTCCAGCGTGGTCTTTACGCCGCCGCCGGCGGACAGCCCGGCCATGCGGCGGCCTGGAAGGACCAGACCGTCAACGCCACGGCCGGCGATTTCTACCGCGAAACGCGCGCGACGCTTAAAGGCGCATGGGTGCGGCCGCGCCATGACGGCTACATGGCATTCCAGCAGGCGGCGTCCGACCGCCTCCTTTCCGGCATGACCGCCGGGCACAAGGCCCGACAGGTCGTCGATGATCTCAATCGCCTGTTCCGGCAGAGTTCGCCGGCGCAGGTGTCCAGTGCTGTGAGTGGGAAAACCTGAACGAACCCAACGGGGGAGAACAGGACGGCAGGATCGCGCCACAAAAAAAACCTCGGCGATTGGCGAACCGTGTCGCAGGAATAATGACGTCCCTGTTGGCCGGTTAGGCAAGCCGCCAGAGCTTGCGGGCATTCGCCGACAACAGCCTGTCGCGCTCGGCAATGGTGCAGCCCGAAAGCAGCGCATGGGTCGCCGCCACCCAGGTCGACAGGCCGCCACCAAGCGTGCAGACCGGCCAGTCGCTGCCCCAGACGACACGGTCCCAGCCGAATGAATTGATGGTGTGCTCGACGTAGGGCCGCAGCGTCTCTACGGTCCAGCTGCCGGGATCGGCATAGGCGACGACACCGGAAATCTTGGCCATGACATTCGGGCGCCGCGCGATCTCGCTCATGTGCCTGCGCCACGGATGCTCGCCATTGCCCTTGATGTCGGGAACGCCGCAATGATCGAGGACGAATTGGACATCGGGTGCCAGGTCGGCAAGCGCGATCGCCTTCGGGATCTGGTGCGGCAGCACGACCAGGTCGAAGGTCAGGCCGGTGCCACCGAGCCGCTTGATGTTGTCGCGAAACACTGTGCCTTCGGACAGGTCGTCGGGCACGACGTGGAGAACCCGGCGGAAACCTTTGACGAAAGGATTTGCCCGCTGCCGCTCGAGATAGGCGGCAAAGCCAGGCTCTTCCGGCCGGCAGGATGCGATCGCCCCGGCCAGCATACTGCCGGGCTGCCGCGACAGCCCTTCGACCCGAGCGATCTCGGCCTCTATGTCGGCCGGATCGACATCGACCTCCATATGCAGCACGCGCTCGACGCCGACGCGGTGCGCCTCCACGGCATATTCCTCATAGGAGAAATCGCGGTTGAGCGCCGGCACGCCGGCAAGCCAGGGATAGCGCAGAACCGAGCGATCGATCAGATGCAGATGGGTGTCGATGATCATCGTGGGCTCCTCCTCCGGGCTTTTTTCAATCATCTCACGGGGGAATTCTTCATTCAAATAAGAATTCATGCCGACGAGCCGACGGCCGACCCCGCAAGGCGCGACAGCCTTTCACACGTTGCCAGCAACAGTTCGATAGTCCTGGTGATATCGGGCGCGGAAGGCGCGTTGACGACCGTGATGTAGGGGATCGACAGTGCCGCGATCGCCTTGCCGTCGGAACCGCGCACCGGCGCCGACAGGTTGAAGACACCAGCGGTCTGCATCGAGGCCATCATCTCGTAACCACGGTCGCGGATCTGGTCGAGACGGGCGAAGAACTCGGCCGGTTGCGCCGTCTTGTCGGTGCTGCGGACATGTTCCGATATCATCATCTGCCGCTCTTCTGGCGAGCGGAACGCCAGCAACACATGGCCCGAGCCGGTGTCGAACAGGCTGATATGGGCACCGACCCGGATCGAAATCCCCCAATAGTTCGGCGCCTCCTGCTGACCGATCACGACAGCGGAACCACGATCGAAAACAACGAGTTGGTTGGCCTGCTGCGAGACCTCGGCCAATTCGCGCATCAGCGGCGTGGCGTAGGAAACCAGCCGCCGGACGGGAGCGTGCAACTGCGCTAGGCCGAACAGCTTGAGCGTCAGCGAATAGCGGTCGCCGTCGAGCCGCGTGACGTAGCCGCGCCGCACCAGCCGGTCGAGCATGCGGTAGAATTCGTTGGGGCTGCGGTCGAGTTTCTTGGCGATTTCGGCCTGTGTCAGGCCGCCGTCGACGCCGGCCAGCAGTTCAAGGATGTCGAGCCCCTTGTCGAGCGCCGGCGCGCGATAGCGCTCGTCTTCGCTGTCGTCCATGGCTCGTCCCTCCGGTGAATTCTGCCCTTCATATACGCAGGAACGCGCCCGGCGGAAACAAATTTTCGCCTTGACGTATCCGTGAATGTTTTGTTTGTATATGAATGTAGCACTCTTGTCATCGAGACGAGTTGCGGTCGCCGCTGAGGCGCACCAAGGGAGGATACCAATGAACAGACTGCTTTCCGGCGTGTGTGCCGGCGCATTGTTGCTTGCATCCGGTGCAGGCGCTGCCCTTGCCGGCGACCTGCCCGGCAAATTCGAAGGCGTCACCATCGACGCCAAGCTGATCGGCGGCCAGCAGTACGAAAAGCTCTACGAGCGAATCCCCGAATGGGAGAAGCTGACCGGCGCCAAAGTCAACATCCTGACCAAGAAGAACGGCTTCGATATCGACAAGGAGCTCAAGTCCGACATCGCTTCGGGCAGCACCAACTGGTGCGTCGGCTGGAACCATTCGTCGTTCGCGCCGCAGTATACGGGCCTCTACACCGACCTCGGCATGCTCTTGCCCAAGGAAGAGATCGAAGCCTTCGTGCCATCGACGATCAAAGCGGCGACCATCGACGGCAAGCTGGGGATGCTGCCGCGCGCGCAGTTCGACGTTTCGGCGCTCTATTACCAGAAGAGCCTCTACGAGAACGCCGACAACAAGACCAAGTTCAAGGCCAAATACGGCTACGACCTGGTGCCGCCGGACAGCTGGAAGGAAGTCGCCGAGCAGGCCGAGTTCTTCGCCAACCCGCCCAATTTTTACGGCACGCAGTTCGCCGGCAAGGAAGAGGCGATCAACGGCCGCTTCTACGAGATGGTGGTCGCCGAGGGCGGCGAGTATCTCGACAAGGACGGCAAGCCCGTCTTCAATTCCGAGGCGGGCATCCGGGCGCTCGACTGGTTCGTCAACCTCTACAAGGCCAAGGCCGTGCCGGCCGGCACGACCAATTATCTTTGGGACGATCTCGGCCAAGGCTTTGCGTCCGGCACCGTCGCCATCAATCTCGACTGGCCGGGCTGGGCCGGCTTCTTCAACGATCCGAAGTCGTCGAAGGTCGCCGGCAATGTCGGCGTCAAGGTCGCGCCGAAGGGATCTTCGGGCAAGCGCACCGGCTGGTCCGGGTTCCACGGTTTTTCGGTGACCGAGAACTGCCCGAACAAGGAGGCCGCGGCCTCGCTGGTGTGGTGGCTGACCAATGAGGACAGCCAGAAGCTCGAAGCGGCCGCGGGCCCGCTGCCGACCCGCACGGCCGTGTGGGACTGGGACCTGAAGCAGGCCGAAAACGATCCTTACAAGAAGGAGGTCCTCTCCGCCTTCCAGGAGGAGGCCACGCACGCCTTCGCCGTGCCGCAGACGCCCGAGTGGATCGAAATCTCGAACGCCGTCTATCCCGAGCTGCAGGCGGCTATCCTTGGCGACAAGACCTCCAAGCAGGCGCTGGATGATGCCGCCGCCAAGGCGACGCAGATCCTCGAGGACGCCGGCAAGCTGTAGCAATCGCTCCCAAGACCGCCTCCCCCATCTGGAATGTGGGGGAGGCGATCACGTCTTGCGGTGGCCCTGCCCTGGCCCGGCCTCGACGAGCACGAGGCCGATAGTTGAATGCAACACCTCACGGAATCCCGATGAAAGGCTTCAAGCCATCCGCGCCATTCCTGCTGCTGCTTCCGGCGATGATCGTGCTGGCGGCGGTCGTCGTGGTGCCGTTGCTGTTGTCGCTCTATTCCAGCTTCACGCCTTTCCGGTTGACGCGGCCCGAGACGTTCTTCGTCTTCGTCGGCTTCAGGAATTATCTTTCGATCCTGGCCAATACCGATTTCTGGTGGGCGTTCGGCCGCACGGTGCTGCTGCTGACGATCGCGCTCAATCTCGAAATGCTGCTCGGCCTCGGCCTCGCCATGCTGGTCGAAAAGGCGACTCGCGGGCAGCGCATTTTGCGCACGCTGATGATGTTTCCGATGATGTTCTCGCCGATCCTCGTCGGCTTCCAGTTCAAGTTCATGTTCAACGACAATATCGGCCTGGTGAACAATGCCTTGCAGTCGCTCGGGCTTACCAGGGACGCCATACCGTGGCTGATCGAAGGCCATCTCGCCTTCATCGCCATCTCGATCGCAGAGATCTGGTCGTCGACGGCGATCTTCGCCATCCTGATCCTGGCCGGACTGCTCGCCATGCCCAAGGAGCCGGTCGAGGCGGCGCGGGTCGACGGCTGCACGCCGTGGCAGACATTCCGCTATGTGACGTGGCCGTTCGTCATGCCTTTCGCCTACATCGCCATGACCATCCGCTCGCTCGACGTGGCGCGCGCCTATGACATCGTCAAGATCATGACGGATGGCGGACCGGCGGGCCGCACCGAGCTGCTGTGGACGCTGGTGGCGCGCACCGCCTACAGCGACGGACGCATGGGCATGGCCAACGCCATGGCCTATTTCTCGATCCTGCTGTCGATCGCCTTCACCGTCTATTTCTTCAACAAGCTCGCCGCGGCGCGCACGCAGATCGGTGCTGAGTGGTGATGGACGAGAATTCTTCCGCCCGCCTGAGGCGCCGGCTTGCGGGCGTCGTCTATCGCATCGGCCTGTTCCTGGCGATGCTGACCATCTGCCTGCCCGGCCTGTGGATCGTGCTGTCGTCGCTGCGGCCGACGGTCGAGATCATGGCCAAGCCGCCGGTGTGGATCCCGCAGGAAATCTCGTTCGACGCCTATGTCGCGATGTTCAGCGGCATCGGCAAGGGCGGCATCCCGGTCATCGAGTATTTCCGCAACTCGCTGATCATCTCGGTGACTTCAACGGCCATTGCGGTCGCCATCGGCATGGCCGGCGGCTACGCCTTCGCGCGTTACCGATTTCGGGGCAAATCCGGCGTCTTCCTCGGGCTGATGCTGACGCGCACGGTGCCGGGCATCGCGCTGTCGCTGCCGCTGTTCTTCCTCTATGTGCGGCTCGGCATCATCGACACGCATTTCGGGCTGATCCTGGCCTATGTCGCGCTCAACGTGCCGTTCACGATCTGGCTGATCGACGGCTTCTTTCGCCAGGTGCCGAAAGACCTTGCGGAAGCGGCGCAGATCGACGGCTGCACGCGCTGGCAGGCCTTCTGGCAGGTCGAGTTCCCGCTTGCCGGGCCGGGCATCGCTTCCGCCGCGATCTTCGCCTTCCTGACCTGCTGGAACGAGTTCGCGCTGGCCTCGCAGCTGACCCGCTCGGTGAGCGCCAAGACGCTGCCGGTCGGCCTGCTCGACTATACCGCCGAATTCACCATCGACTGGCGCGGCATGTGCGCGCTCGCCGTGGTGATGATCATTCCGGCGCTCACCCTCACCTACATCGTCCAGAAACACCTTGTCGGCGGCCTGACCTCCGGC
The DNA here is from genome assembly GCF_040322415.1 of Mesorhizobium sp. M0152. Taxonomy (NCBI): domain Bacteria; kingdom Pseudomonadati; phylum Pseudomonadota; class Alphaproteobacteria; order Hyphomicrobiales; family Phyllobacteriaceae; genus Mesorhizobium; species Mesorhizobium sp. M0152. Next base: position 18,992 of record NZ_JAMYTH010000007.1, on the reverse strand, counting down.
GCGGTGAAAGGCTGATCCAATGGCAACCGTTTCCCTCAGCAAACTGACCAAGCGCTACGGCAATATCGGGATCGTGCACGGCATCGATCTCGATATCGCCGACCGCGAGTTCATCGCGTTGGTCGGCCCCTCCGGCTGCGGCAAATCGACGACACTGCGCATGATCGCGGGGCTCGAAGAGGTCAGCGCCGGCTCGATCGAGATCGGCGGGCGCGTCGTCAACGACCTGCCGCCGCGCTCGCGCAACATCTCGATGGTGTTCCAGTCCTACGCGCTCTACCCGCACATGACGGTGCGTGAGAATCTCGGCTTCTCGCTGAAGATCGCAGGTGCGGCCAAGGAGGACATGGACCGCCGCGTCGCCGAGGCGTCGGCCATCCTCGGTCTCGACACGCTGCTCGACCGCCGACCGTCGCAACTGTCCGGCGGCCAGCGCCAGCGCGTCGCCATGGGCCGCGCCATCGTGCGCGACCCCGATGTGTTCCTGTTCGACGAGCCGCTTTCCAACCTCGACGCCAAATTGCGCACGCAGATGCGCACCGAGATCAAGAAACTGCATGCCAAGGTGCAATCGACGGTGATCTACGTCACCCATGACCAGGTCGAGGCGATGACGCTCGCCGACCGCATCGTCATCATGCGCGACGGCCATATCGAACAGGTCGGCACGCCCGACGAGGTGTTCCGGCGGCCGGCGACGCGCTTTGTCGCCGGCTTCATCGGCTCGCCGCCGATGAACCTGCACGAGGCCACGATCGATGACGGTCAGTTGGTTTTCGCCAGCGGCGAAAGACTGCCGCTGCCCGGCCAGTTCAGGGCCAATGTCGCGACTGGCGAAAAGATCGTGTTCGGGCTGCGGCCGGACGACATCTATCCGACCGGCCATGGCATCAGTTCCGGCGGCGCGGCCGACGTTCACCAGATCGAACTGCCGACCACGGTCACCGAGCCGCTCGGCAACGAGACGCTGGTGTTCGTCGAATTCAACGGTACGGACTGGGTGTCACGCATGCTGAACCCGCGACCGCTGCGGTCGGGCGAGCGGGTCGCCATGAGCCTCGACCTGTCGCAGGCGCATCTGTTTGCCGCCGACACCGGAAAGACATTGCGGAGCTGACCGGCATGGCCACGATCGAGAAAGTCGAACTGCGGATGGTGGACCTTGTGCCCAAGGTCAAGCGCACCGATGCCATCCAGAGTTTCGTCAGCCAGGAAACGCCTATCGTGACGATCACCGATTCCGACGGCGCGGTGGGCACCGGCTACAGCTACACGATCGGCACCGGCGGCTCGTCGGTGATGCGGCTTTTGTCGGATCATCTAGCGCCGCGGCTGATCGGCCGCGACCCCGACATGATCGAGGCGATCTGGCACGATCTCGAATTCGCCACCCATGCCACGACGATCGGCGCGATCACGGCCATCGCGATCGCGGCGATCGATACCGCCCTGTGGGATCTGCGGGCGAAGAAGCAGGAACTGCCGCTGTGGAAGCTGGCCGGCGGCGCCAAGGACCGCTGTCCGCTCTACACGACCGAAGGCGGCTGGCTGCACATCGAGACGCAGGCGCTGGTCGACGACGCCCTGGCCGCCAAGGAAAAGGGCTTTCGCGGCTCGAAGGTGAAGATCGGCAGGCCGCACGGATCGGAGGACCTCGCTCGCCTGGCAGCGGTGCGCAAGGCGGTCGGCGACGGCTACGAGATCATGACCGACGCCAATCAGGGTTTTTCGGTCGACGAGGCTATTCGGCGCGCCGCAAGGCTGCGCGAACTCGATCTTGCCTGGATCGAGGAGCCGTTGCCGGCCGACGACATCGATGGGCATGTGCGGCTGTCGAACTCGACGCCGACGCCGATCGCCATCGGCGAGTCGCTCTATTCCATCAGGCATTTCCGTGAATACATGCAGAAAGGCGCCTGTTCGGTCGTGCAGGTCGATGTCGGCCGCATCGGCGGCATCACGCCCTGGCTCAAGGTCGCCCATGCGGCGGAGACCTTCGACATTCCGGTCTGCCCGCATTTCCTGATGGAATTGCATGTCAGCCTGGCCTGCGCTGTTCAGAACGGTCGGTATGTCGAGTACATTCCGCAACTCGACCAGTTGACCGGCAAGCGCATGCGCATCGAGGATGGGCAGGCGCTGGCGCCCGACGAGCCCGGCATCGGCATCGATTGGGACTGGGACGCAGTCAAGGCCATGAGCATCGCCGAATTCACCACGGCGATCACGAAATAGGAGACGGGCATGCAGCGGATGGGGATGGTTCTGGGGCTGAAGCCGGAAAAGGTCGAGGAGTATGTCCGCCTCCATGCCGCCGTCTGGCCCGACGTGCTGACCATGATCTCGGCCTGCAACATCAAGAACTACTCGATCTACCTGAAGCGGCCGGAGAACCTGCTTTTCAGCACTTTCGAATACCACGGCACCGACTATGCCGCCGACATGGCCAAGATGGCTGCCGACCCCAGGACGCAGGAATGGTGGGCCGTCTGCATGCCTTGCCAGGAGCCGCTGGCGACCCGCAAGGAGGGCGAATGGTGGGCTGCTATGGACGAGGTCTTCCACCATGACTGAAAGCGATTTCGACCCTGCCTCACTGGTCCAATCCTGGCCCAAACCCACAGAACCCCGGCCGATCGTCACCTTCGGCGCCGGATCGATCGTCGGCGACGCGCATTTCCCGGCCTACCGGAAGGCCGGCTTCCCGATCGCCGGGCTTTATGATCCCGATCACGCCAAGGCGGAAAAGCTGGCCAGCCAATGGGGTGTGACCGCCTTCCGCACGCCCGAGGAGGCGGCCGCCGTCGAAGGTGCTATCTTCGATCTAGCAACACCGCCCGCCCGCCATGCCGATGTGCTGAAGGCCTTGCCTGACGGCGCCGTGGCGCTGATCCAGAAGCCGATGGGCAGCAGCCTTGCCGAGGCGACCGCAATCCTCGAGATCTGCCGTTCCAAGAAACTGCAGGCCGCGGTGAACTTCCAGGGGCGGTTCGCTCCGATGATGCTGGCGCTGAAGGATGCCATCGCCAAGGGCTGGCTCGGCGAGATTGTCGACTTTGACGTCTGGCTCGCGCTGGCGACACCGTGGCAGCTGTGGGAATTCCTGCTCAAGGCACCGCGCGTCGAGATCGCCATGCATTCGATCCATTATCTCGACCTGATCCGGCAGCTGCTCGGCGACCCGCGAGGCGTGCACGCCAAGACGCTCGGCCACCCCAACCATGCGGTGGCGCAGACGCGTACCAGCGCCATCCTCGACTATGGCGATACCGTGCGCTGCGCGTTGTCGATCAACCACGATCACAAGTTCGGCCGTCGGCACCAGGCCTCAGAATTCCGCATTTGCGGCACCGAGGGCGCGGCCTATGTCAAGCTCGGCCTCAACCTCGACTATCCGCGCGGGGAACCGGATGTGCTGGAGATCTACCCGAAGGGCGGAACCGACTGGATCGCCGTGCCCCTGGCCGGCGAGTGGTTCCCCGACGCCTTCGTCGGCCGCATGGCCAATGTCCAGCGTTTCGCGGCGGGCGAGGACGCGACGCTGATCAGCCCGGTCGAGGATGCGTGGAGCACGATGGCGCTGGTCGAAGCGGCCTATCAGTCGAGCGCGGCACCAGCGACGCCGATCGCGGAAAGACCCTGATGGAACAGATCCAGTATTTCGAGGACTACGAGGTCGGCTCCTTGCGGCTGACCAGCGGCCGCACCATCACCGAGACCGACTTCATCGTCCATGCCGGCCACACCGGCGATTTCTTCCCGCACCACATGGACGCCGAGTTCATGAAGACGACGCCGTTCGGCCAGCGCATCGCCCACGGCACGCTGGTGTTCTCTGTCGGCATCGGATTGACGGCAACCATCGTCAACCCGGTCGCCTTTTCCTACGGCTACGACCGGCTGCGTTTCATCAAGCCGGTGTTCATCGGCGACACGATCCGCACGCGCACTACCATCGCCGCCAAGGAGGACGACCCAAAGCGGCCGGGTTCTGGACGGGTGATCGAACGCTGCGAGGTGATCAACCAGCGCGACGAAGTGGTGCTGGCGGCCGACCACATCTACATCGTCGAACGCAAGCCGGCGCAGGGCTGAAGCCATTTTTCCGAACCGGTGGCGCGCGGTGATGCGTATCCGTAGTCGCATGCCCGAGGAATCCTGGACGTTTCCTGCGATCGAGGCCCCCGAGTATCAATCGACCAGCACGGCCACCACGGCAGTGCAGTCGCCGGCCTTGACCAGCCCGGGAAAATGGCGCGCCGCCAGCAGGCCCGACATCCTTGCCCTGATTTCCTGCGGGGCGGAGCCGGTGCGGCCGACGGAATGGATGCGCGCCAGAACCTGGCCCTCTTCGACGGGCTCTCCGAGATCGACCATGGTTTCGATCATGCCGTCGTCCTCGGCGAAGGAGAAGCAATCGCCCGACGGCATGTCGAGCCATTGCGTCGGGCCCTTCCCAACCGCACCAGCAACAATGCCGGCGTAGCGCAGCACATTGAGGACGCCGCGCCGGGCAATGCGAACGGTCTCGGCACGCGAGGTGCCGCCGCCGCCGAGCTCGGTGGTGATGAACAGCTTACCCATGTCTTCGGCGGCGGTGTCGAACATGCCGACCGCGTCGATCTCCAGCATCTTCATCGACCAGGGCGCGGAGAATGCTTCGACCGCGGCGAAGCCCTGCGCTTCCAGCGCCTTGTCGGGCCGTATATGCGCCGCACAAAACGGCACGAAGTCGAGCGTCTTGCCGCCGGAATGGAAATCGAGCGCGATGTCGGAACGCGGCAGCAGCTCGCGCTGGAAAAAGTCGGCGATCTTCTCGGTCACCGTGCCGTCCGGCCGGCCGGGAAAGCTGCGGTTCATGTTGCCCTTGTCGATCGGCGAGGTGCGCGTGCCGGCGCGGAAGGCCGGATAGTTCATCGCCGGGACGATGATGACCGTACCGCTGACCTGCCTGGGATCGAGCGTGCGGGCGAGTTCGTAGAGGGCCAGCGGCCCTTCATACTCGTCGCCATGGTTGCCGCCGGTCAGAAGTGCCGACGGCCCCTTGCCGTTGCGGATGACGCAGATCGGGATCATGACCGAACCCCACGCCGAATCGTCCCGGCTGTAGGGCAGGCGCAGGAAACCATGCTGGACGCCGTCGCGGTCGAAATCGACGGTCGGCGTGACCGGTGATGGGCGCAGACTCGACATCGGCATCAATCCTTCACCACCAGCTTGCGCGGCACATTGGCCAGGCACTCCACACCGGTTTCGGTGATCAGGATGGATTCGGTGATTTCCAGCCCCATCGTCTCCAGCCAGAGGCCGGTCATGAAATGGAAGGTCATGCCGGGCTTGAGCTCGGTGCGGTCGCCCGGTCGCAGGCTCATCGTGCGTTCGCCCCAGTCCGGCGGATAGGACAGGCCGATCGGATAACCGGTGCGGTTGTCCTTGACGATGCCGTATTTCTTCAGAACGGCGAAGAAGGCGTTGGCAATGTCCTCGCAGGTGTTGCCGGGCCTGGCTGCCGCGAGCCCTGCTTCCATGCCTTCGAGCGTTGCCTTCTCGGCATCGAGGAATTCCTGTGTCGGTTTGCCAAGGAAGACGGTGCGCGACAGCGGGCAATGGTACCTGTTATAGCAGCCGGCGATCTCGAAGAAGGTGCCCTCGCCCCGCTTCATCGGTTTGTCGTCCCAGGTGAGATGCGGCGCCGAGGCATCCGCGCCCGACGGCAGCAGCGGCACGATCGCCGGGTAGTCGCCGCCAATCCCGTCAACGCCGCGCGTGCCGGCATCATAGATCTCGGCAACGAGATCGCATTTGCGCATGCCGACCTCGATTTTATCGACGATGCGCTGGTGCATGGCTTCGACGATGCGGGCGGCCTTGCGCATGTAGTCGATCTCGGTCGGGCTTTTCACCGCACGCTGCCAGTTGACCAAGGCGGTCGCATCGACGAAGCGGGCATTGGGCAAGTGCTTCTGCAGCGACGCGAAGGCGGCCGCGGAGAACCAGTAATTGTCCATTTCGACGCCAATGGTGAGCTTGCCCCAACCGCGGTCGGCAAGCACGCTGGACAGGAAGTCCATCGGGTGGCGCTCGGTCGATTGCACATAATGGTCGGCGTAGCCGACGATATTGTCATGCGCGAGATAGGCGGTGCGCTTGGCGCCGTTGGCGTCCTGACCGCGGCCGTACCAGAGCGGCTCGCCCGATGGCGGCACGATGACCGCCTGGTGTACGTAAAACGACCAGCCGTCATAGCCGGTCAGCCAGGCCATGTTGGAAGGGTCGCTGACAACCAGAAGATCGACGCCCTTCGCCTCCATGGCTTTCCGCGTCTTGGCGAGGCGATCCGCATATTCGCCGCGCGAGAATTTCAAGTTAGGCATCATTCTTTTGCTTCCTGGTTTGTTGGGCATAGAGCCTGTTTCAACTTTGTTGAATCCGGCTCGTCGTCTGTTTCTTGTTTGCGCGTGATCTTTTCGGAAAACCGGTTCCCACTTTCCGGATCACGCTTTGGCCAGCATCAGCTTTCGAAAGTGATTCCGGAATTGGCCGCCCGCGCCCGGTCGCGAGCGAGCGTGGCGATCGCCGTGTCCTGCACGCCGGTGCCGGTCAGGTCGGCGATGGTGATGTCGCTGGCCGAGCGGCGGCCGTGTTTTGTGCCAGCGATGATCTGGCCGAGTTCGGTCACCTCGGCGTCGGCCGCCATCACGCCGGCGGCGATGGCATGGTGCAGTTCGCCCAGCCGCCGCGTCTGGCGAACGCTGTCGGCGACATAAAGGTCGGCCATGCGCAGGATTGCCGGGGCGATTTCGTTCTTGTGCTCGGCATCGGAGCCCATGGCGGTGATGTGCTGGCCCGCGGAAACGAAACCGGCCTTGATCAGCGGCTCGGTCGAGGGCGTCGTGGTGACGATGATGTCGGCATCGGCAACCGCCTGTGGCGCATCCGGCTCGGCGCGCACGTCCAGCCCAAGTTTTTCGCGCAAGGCGCCCGCTGTCGCCTCTGCCTTGGCGGCATCGCGCGCCCAGATGCGCGCCTCGGCGATCGGCCGGACCAGCATGAGCGCTTCGAGCTGCAGCGCGGCCTGGACACCGGCGCCGAAGATCGCCGCAACCGAGGAATCTGGCCGCGACAGATGCTTGGCCGCAACCGCCCCTGCGGCGGCCGTGCGCACATCGGTGAGATAGCCATTGTCGAGCAGCAGCGCTTCGACCAGGCCCGTTTTCGCCGACAGCAGCACCATCATGCCGTTGACGCTGGGCAGGCCGAGCTTCGGATTGTCGAAGAAGCCGGGGCTGATCTTGATGGCAAAACCGTCGATGCCGGGCACATAGGCGGTCTTCACATCGACCTCGCCGCGATGCTCGGGAATATCGAGGCGCATGATCGGCGGCATCGCAACCGGCAATGTGGCGAGCGCGCGGAAAGCATTCTCCACACAGGCGACGGCATCGAGGTCGAGCGTCACGATCGAGCGCAGTTCGGCTTCGGTGAGGATCGTTATCCGGCTCATGCGGCACGCTCCGTGATTGCTTCGCCGCAAACAATTTTGCGGTGCAGATCCATATCGATGTTACGGCCGGAGAGAAGCACGACAACCGGGCCGTTCGCCTTGACCTTGCCGGCGAGCAGCGCGGCGATGCCGACCGCGCCAGCGCCTTCGACGATCTCGCGCTCCTGCGCATAGGCATGGCGGATGCCGGCGGCGATCTCGTCCTCGTCGAGCAGGACCACGTCGTCGAGCAGGTCACGACACATGGCGAAAGTCAGCCGGTTGTCGAGGCCAATGCCGCCGCCGAGCGAATCCGCCAGTGTCGGCAACTCCTCCACCAGCACCGGCCGGCCGGCATCGAGGCTCGCCTTCATCGCCGCACCGCGCGCCATCGAGATGCCGATGACCTTTGTCGTTGGGCTGACGCCCTTGACGGCCGCGGCAATGCCGGCAGCCAGCCCGCCGCCAGACAAAGGCACCAGAACGAGGGTGGCGTCCGGGACCTGCTCGATCATCTCCAGCCCGAGCGTGCCTTGCCCGGCTATGATTGAAGGATGGTCGAAGGGCGGCAGCATGACCAACCCTTCTTGGGCCACCAGCCGCTCGACCTCTTGCTGCGCATCGTCCTGGCTGTTGCCGACGATGCGGATCTCGGCGCCAAGCCGGCGGATCTCGTCAAGCTTGTTGCCCGGCACCAGCCGCGACATGCAGATCACCGCGCGCATGCCTTCGAGCTTCGCGGCGTGCGCCAGGGCCCGGCCGTGATTGCCGGTCGAAGCCGCGACAACGCCGCGTGCCCTCTCCTGCGCATTCAGCGAGGCGACGGCATTCGAGGCGCCGCGCAATTTGAAGGCGCCGGTGGTCTGGCGGTGCTCGAGCTTGAGGTGGACCGGAACGCCGAGACGCTCCGAGAGAGTTGGCGAAGGCACGGTCGGCGTGTGCTCGACCTTGCCGGCGATGCGCTCACGTGCGGCTCGGATATCGTCAAGTGTAACTGTAGTCATGATCATCAATCGCGCGGCAAAGCCAAGGTCATCAGCCGGCCGAACTCGGGGCGCGCCGTGTCGTCACCGCAAAGCCTCAGGCTGTTCCAGGCGGTTGCCTGATTGCTGGTCACCACCGGACGGCCGATCGCCTGTTCCATGCCCGTGACGGCGAGCGCAGCGCGCAGCGCCGTGCAGGACACGAACAGGGCTTCAGCCTCCGGATGTGTCGCCTGGCGTGCGAGGTCGACAAGGGCGGCCGGCGCGATGCGCGCCATCTCGCGGTCGTCTTCGAAGCCAAGGCACGTGAAACTGACGACATCGAAACCACGTTCCGCGAAATAGGCGGCCATCGGCCGGCTGGTCTCGACGGTGTAGGGCGTCAGGATGCTGATCCTGCGCACGCCGAACGCATTCAGCCCGCGCACGCCAGCCATCGGCGGCGTGACGACTGGAACCCCAGGCTTGGCGGCCTGGATCGCCGTCTCGATCTCGGCATCGCCGATCACCACCGAGGCGGAGGTGCAGGAGTAGCAGATGGCGTCGAGCGGCTCGTCGGGCAGGATCAGTGTGGCACCCGACGTCAACGCCGGCTGCATCTTGCGCAAGTTCTGCGGTGTCGTCGGGTTGGCGTAGGGGATGCGCGCGACATAGACGCCGATCCGTTCGCTCGCCACCATGCGGCGAAAATCCGGCTCGGTCGTATGGTCGGTGGCGAGAATGATCAGGCCGACGCGCCGCTCCAGCGGGCGCTCATCGAGCGGCGGGCGGTTGGGCGCAAGCTTGATCTCGGGCACGGGTTTCATCAATCATCTCTCGATCTTGCCGTAGCGGCGTTCCAGCCAGCGCAGCAGCACAACCGAACAAAGACTGATGGCGAGGAAAAAAGCGCCGACCAGCGTGATCGGCTCGATATAGCGGTAGTAGGTATTGGCGACGCTTTTCGCCTGGTTCATCAGTTCCAGCACGGTGATCGCCGACAGTAGCGGCGTTTCCTTGAACATTGCGATGAAATAGTTGGCGAGCGCCGGGATCATCGGCGGGATCGCCTGCGGAATGATGATCTGGGTCCAGGTCTGCCTGGCGTTCAGATTGCAGGCCTTGGCGGCCTCCCACTGGCCGCGCGGCACATTTTCGATGCCGGCGCGATAGACCTCGGCGGTGTAGGTGCCGTAGTGCAGCCCAAGGCCGATGACGCCGGCGACCAGCGGCGGCAGCAGGATGCCGATGTCGGGCAGCACGTAGAAAATGAAATAGAGCTGCACAAGCAACGGCGTGCCGCGGATGAACTCGGCCAGAAAACCGACGGTGCGCGACAGCGCCTTGTTTGGCGAGCGACGCGCCAGCGCGATGCCCAGCCCGACGACCGCCGCCAGCACCGAACCGAGCAGCGTCGCCAGGATGGTGATCTTCACCCCCTGGATCAGCGTCGGCAGGATCTGCCGGACAAAATCCCAATCCCATTCCATCAGCGGGCCCATTCCATCAGACGCGCACCCCGTCGAGGCCGCGCGCCATGCGGCGTTCCAGCGAGCGCACGCCCCATGAGATGAGCAGCGCCAGGACGAAATAGATGACCAGAATGGTGGTGAACGGCACCATGGTGTTGCCGGTTTGCGCGCGCACCACCTGCGCCTGGAAGGTCAAGTCGGCGAGCGAGATCAGCGAAACCACGGCAGTGGCTTTCAGAAGTTCGATGGCGTTGTTGCCGAATGTCGGCAGCATCACCAGGAACGCCTGCGGCAGGATGACGTGACGCAAGCCTTGCCAGCGGCCGAGATTGAGCGCGACGCAGGCTTCATGCTGCTCGCGGCCGATCGATTGCACGGCGCCGCGCACGACTTCGGCGGCATAAGCGCCGACATTCAGGCCTAGCGCCAGCACGCCGGCTTGCAGCGGGGTCAGTTCGAAACCCACCAGTGGCAACACGAAATAAGCGAAGAACAGCTGCACGAAGATCGATGTGCCGCGGAAGAATTCGATATAGGCGGTGGCGAGCGCCCGCAGCGCGAAGAAACGCGACAGCCGCCCCATTCCGGCGAGAAAGGCCATGACCAGGGCAAGCACCGACCCCATCAGCGTCAGCTCGATGGTGACAAGCGCTCCCTGCAATATCAGGCCGAGATAGCCGGACCACTGGGTCATAAATTAAAGGTTTCCAACGTTCGCTCTTGGGGTCCTTCTCCCCGTGAACGGGGAGAAGGAAGAAGGCGCCTTATTTCGCGGAGCAGAGTTTGTCGCGCGTCGTCGACATCGCCGCCGCGGCCGAGAAGCCGTAGGGCTCGATGATCTTGGCGAACTCGCCCGACTTCTTCATCTTGGCCAGCTCGACGTCGTAGGCGTCGCGCAGCGCCTCGTCGCCCTTGTTGAAGGCGGCGCCGTCGCAATAGACCGGCGCGCCCTGTACCGGAGCGATGACTTCGAGGTTCGGATCGTTGGCCTTCTTGATCAGGTCGTTGATCGACAGGACCGGCAGCGAATAGGCATCGATGCGGCCGTCCTGCACCATCTTCAGGCCGCTCTGGCCATCGGGCACGACGATGACGCGCTCGCGCGGAACACCGGCATTGAGCGCCAGCTTCTCCTCAGTGCCGCCACCGGGCGCGCCGATCGTGGCATTGGCGTCCTTGGCGACATCCTCGTAGCTCTTGAAGCCCTTCGGATTGCCCTTCTTCACCAGCATCGCCTCGGCATCGCACAGCACCGGTTCGGAATAGGCAACCGCCGCACAGCGCTCCGGCTTCATGAACAGGCCGGCGGTGACGACGTCGAAGCGGCCGGCCTTCAAGCCGGGGATCATCGCGCCATATTCGGAAATCGAGGCGACGACGTCGGCGACGCCGAGCCGCTTGAAGATCTCGCGCGCCACATCAGGCGCCGCGCCCGAGACCTTGCCGTCGGCCGCGACCGCCGTGTAAGGCGGCTCATTGGCGATGGCGAGGCGGGCGAAGCCTTGCGACTTGAGCTGCTCGAGCTTGCTGTCGTCGGCCGAACCGGCGGTCGAGACGGCCAGCACCGCCGTCAGTGCAAGGCCGGCGACACCGGCCAGAATGCCAAATTTCTTCATTGTTCCCAACTCCTTGTTTCTTGTCTTGGTTTTGTTGCTGGGCGGCTTCACCGCCCATTTCCGGCTTGATTGCAGGACGGCTTGGCCGCCCTCTGGGCATAGCAGTCAGACGCGATGTCCGGCCGCGATGATCTTCTTCAGGAAGCCTTGCGTGCGCTCCTGCTTGGGATTGCGGAAAATCTCGTCGGGCTTGCCTTCCTCGACGATCCTGCCGCGATCGAAGAACAGCACCCGGTCGGCGAAGTCGTGGGCAAAACCCATCTCATGGGTGACCAGCAGCATGGTCATGTCGGTTTCGGCACAGAGGCGCCACAACACGCTGAGCACCTCCTCGACCAGTTCCGGATCGAGCGCCGATGTCACTTCATCGAACAGCATGATCTTCGGCTGCAAGGCGAGCGCGCGGGCTATCGCCACGCGCTGCTTCTGGCCGCCGGACAGTTGCGCCGGCATCGCCTTGGCCTTGTCGGCCATGCCTACCATGTCGAGCAGTTCCATCGCCCGCTTTTCGGCGGCGGCGCGCGGCATGCCCTTGGTGAGCATCGGCGCCAGCGTGACATTGTCGATGACGCTCTTGTGTGGAAACAGGTTGAAGAGCTGGAAGACCATGCCGATCTTCTGGCGCATCCGGGCCAGATGACGCTCGTCGGCCGGCAGCAGTTGGCCGTTGCGCTCCATGTGGTAGAGCTGCTCGCCGTCGATCTGGATATGGCCGCCGTCGATGCGCTCCAGCGTCATCAGGATGCGCAGGATCGTCGTCTTGCCGGAGCCGGACGGGCCAATCAGCGCCAGCTTCTCGCGCGGCATGACCTGCATCGACAGGCCGTCCAGCACCTTGAAACTGCCGAAGCTCTTCGTGATGCCGTCGATCTTGATGATGGGCGCGGTTGCGGACAAATGAATTTCCCCGGCTGGAGAAGCCTATGTCTTAACGATGCGGAACGCGCCAAATCATGTCAATTGGGAAAATAATATCATGACAATATTTCCCATTCCGCACAATTTCGGAGCAACGCCGCTGACTTTTGTGCATGCCGTCGTCTCAAGAGCGCCGCGCGCTTTTGGCTTCGTGCTCAGATCGCCAGCAGGAGATGCTCCGGGTCGCCAAGCAAAAGCTTTGTCACAACGCCGAGGCCGGCGCGCAGTTCCCCCTCGGTGGTCGAACCCAGCGAAATGCGCACCGCCGGATGCCACGGCGCATCCGAGATGCGGAAGGAAGTGCCCGGCGCGATCGCCACGCCCTGCAGGCGGGCCTGGGCGACGAAGCTCTCCTCGGCGCGGTCCGCGGGCAGCTGCAGCCAGACATGCAGCCCGTCGCGCCGGGCGCGGTAGCCGACCCCGGCCAGCACCTCCGCCGCGATATCCAGTCGCCGCCGCAGTGCCGTGCGCTGCCAGCGGACGAGCTCCATCGCCGTGCCGTCGGCCACCCATTTCGTGGCGATCTCGGCCACCAGCGGCGTCGCCATCCAGTTCGAGACCAGATGCCTGTTGGCAACGGCGGCGACATAGCGGTCGGGCGCCGCGAGATAGCCGATGCGCAGGCCGGGAACCACGATCTTGGTGAAAGAGGTGACGTAGAGCGTGCGCTCCGGCGCGAAGGCGGCGACCGGCGGCGGCCGGTGCTCGACAAGAGGGCCCAGCACGTCGTTCTCGATGATGGCGATGTCGTGCTTGCGGGCGACGGCCGCGATCTGCTCGCGGCGCGCTGCGTCCATCAGCGTTGCCGTCGGGTTGATCACCGAGGGCTGCACGAAGACGGCGCGGATGTCGGAAAGCCGGCAAGCCTCGTCCAGCGCCTCGGGGATCAGGCCGTTGTCGTCGATAGGCAGGCCTTCAAGGTTGAAGCCGAGATAGCGCGCCAGCGGCACCAGCGTGTGGTGGCCGATTGCTTCCGTCGCCACGGTCGAGCCCGGCGGCGCCACGCTCATCAGCGCCACCGTCATCCCTGCCGTGGCGCCATTGGTCAGGCTGATGTTCTGCGCTGAAATATCCAGTCCGCACAGCTTCAGCCATTCGACAGCCACCGCGCGGTGGCGCGGAAACACCATGTTGGGCCGGAACGACAGCGCCGAACTCGACGGCAGGTTTTCGGCCAGCCAGCCTAGCGCCTGTTTCATCAGCTCCAGATGCATCGGCTCGCAGACCGGCTTCAGGATCGACAGGTCGATGACTTCGCCCAGCCGCTCCGGCAGATAGGGCGGCTCGGGCTCACGGCGCTGCGTCTGGACGAAACTGCCGCGGCCGATCTCGCCCGATATCAGGCCGCGACGGATCAGTTCCTCATAGGCGCGGCTGACCGTCTGCACCGAAAGCTTGAGGTCGTCGGCCAGCCGGCGATGCGTCGGCAGCCGCGTGCCGTTGGCAAGGCGACCGTCATGGATGGCGCGCGCGAACTGGTCGGCCAGCGATTGATAGGCAGGCCGCCGGATAAGCGCGGGATCGGGACGCCACAATGTCATGACTTATTAGAGATCGAAATCAGTGCAATTGACAATCGAAATAATGCGCCGTCATGGTGCCGTGAACGAAAAAGTGGATGCCGATGACAGCCGCGAAACTCGACGCGATCGACCTCAAAATCCTCGACGCCATCCAGCGCGACGGGCGCATCACCAAGCTGGCACTGGCCGAAAAGGTGGGCCTGTCGCCGACGCCCTGCTGGATGCGGCTGCGTAAGCTGGAAAAGGCCGGCATCGTCTCGGGCTATCATGCCAGGATCGCCATGCGCGTCGTCGCACCGGTCGCCACCGTGCTGATGGAAGTGACATTGGCCAGCCACCGCCAGGCCGACTTCGACCGTTTCGAACGCGCCATCCGCGACATCCCCGAGATCGTCGCTTGCTGGTCGGTGGGCGGCGGCGTCGACTATGTGTTGAAGGTCATGGCGCGCGATATCGACGCCTATCAGCGGTTAGTCGACGGACTGCTCGAACGCGAGATCGGCATCGACCGCTACTTCACCTACATCGTCACCAAGACGGTGAAGGACGAGATTGCTCTTCCCGTCGCCGACCTGTTGCCGGCCTCGACATGAGGTCGGAGAGATCGTCCGCCAGTGCGGCACAATAGAGAGATTCTCTCTACGGACGAGCATCCAAACAGCCTCTCTGTCTGCGCAGGACGGATAGTCTTTCCGTATCAGTCCGAACCGGGAGGCCTCGACCATGTCCGCGCATTTTGCCCGCTCGCATCGCCATGAAGCGCTCGATCGCCTTGCCGACCGCCGGCTGCTGCGCGAGCTTGCCTATGTCGACGGGCACTGGACGGCGAGTGAGGCGGCCGAAAGTTTCGAGGTCACCGATCCGGCTACCGGCACCACCGTCGCCTTTGTTGCCGCGCTCGATGCGCGCCAGACGACAAATGTAATCGATGCCGCCGCGCGCGCCTTTCCGGCCTGGCGGGCTGCCTTGCCGCAGGAGCGCGCAAGAATTCTGCGAAAATGGTTCGACCTGATCATCGCCGCGAAAGACGACCTCGCTCTGCTGATGACTTTAGAGCAAGGCAAGCCGCTGAAGGAGTCGCTGGGCGAGATCGACTACGCCGCCTCCTTCATCGAATGGTATGCGGAAGAAGCAAAACGACTCAACGCGGAGAGCGTCACCAGCCATCTGCCGAACGCCGAAATGATGGTGCGGCGCGAGCCGCTGGGTGTCGTCGGTGTCGTGACGCCCTGGAATTTTCCGTCGGCCATGCTGACCCGCAAGGCGGCCGCAGCACTTGCCGCCGGCTGCACGATCGTCGCTCATCCCTCTTCGGAAACACCATTGTCGGCGCTGGCGCTTGCCGAACTCGGCGAACGCGCCGGCCTGCCGGCTGGGGTCTTCAATGTGATCACCGGCAAGGCGGCGACCATTGTCGGACGAATGTGCGAGGACCCGCGCGTCCGCGCCATGAGCTTTACCGGCTCGACCGAGATCGGCAGGCTGATTGCCGCACAGAGCGCGCCGACGATGAAGCGGCTGGTGATGGAGCTTGGCGGCCACGCGCCGTTGATCGTCTTTGCCGACGCCGATCTCGACAAGGCCGTGAGCATTGCAATCGACGCCAAATTCGCCACCTCGGGCCAGGACTGCCTCGCCGCCAACCGCATCTTTGTCCAGCGTCCGGTCTACGATCGCTTCTGCGCCGCCTTCGCCAGGCGCATCGAGGCGCTGCGGACCGGCAACGGCCTTGCCGACGAGACGGACATCGGGCCATTGATGCATGAACGCGCCGTCAAGAAGGTCGAGGAGCAGGTTGCGGACGCGACCGCTCATGGCGCTCGCTGTCTCACCGGCGGCAGGCGGCATCAGGCCGGACCGTTGTTCTTCCAGCCGACGCTGCTGGCCGACGTTTCCGACGAAGCGCTTATCATGCGCGAGGAGACCTTCGGTCCGGTCGCGGCGGTGACGCCTTTCGACAGCGAGGACGAGGTGATCGCCCGCGCCAATGCCACCGAATACGGCCTCGTCGCCTATGTCGTGACCGAGAACGGCGCCCGCCAGCAGCGCATGGGCCGCGCACTCGACTTCGGCATGGTCGCCATCAATCGTGTCAAGATCACCGGCGCGCCAATCCCCTTCGGCGGCGTCAAGCAGTCCGGCATCGGCCGCGAAGGCTCGCGCCATGGGCTCGAAGCCTTCACCGATCTCAAGTATCTCTGCCTGGATGTGGCCTAAACCCACCCGGACCTTTCAAGGAGTCAAAAAAATGCTCGACCAGTCCAACGAACTCGCCGCCTGGGATCGCGACCACTTCTTCCATCCCTCGACCCATATGGGCACGCATGCGCGCGGTGAGAGCCCGACGCGCATCATGGCTGGCGGTGAAGGCGTCACCGTCTGGGACAACAATGGCAAGAAGAGCATCGACGCCTTCGCCGGCCTCTATTGCGTCAATGTCGGCTATGGTCGCCAGAAGATCGCCGACGCCATCGCCACCCAGGCGAAGAACCTCGCTTATTACCACGCCTATGTCGGCCATGGCACCGAGGCTTCGATCACTCTTTCCAAGATGATTATCGACCGCGCGCCGAAAGGCATGTCGAGGGTCTATTTCGGCCTTTCGGGTTCGGATGCCAACGAAACCAACATCAAGCTGATCTGGTACTACAACAACGTGCTCGGCCGTCCGGAGAAGAAGAAGATCATCTCGCGCTGGCGCGGTTATCACGGCTCGGGCGTGATGACCGGTTCGCTGACCGGCCTCGACCTTTTCCACAATGCGTTCGACCTGCCGCGCGCGTCGATCCTGCACACCGAGGCGCCCTACTATTTCCGCCGCTCCGACCGCTCGATGAGCGAGGAGCAGTTCTCGCAACATTGCGCCGACAAGCTCGAAGAGATGATCCTGGCCGAAGGGCCGGAGACGGTCGCCGCCTTCATCGGCGAGCCGATCCTCGGCACCGGCGGCATCGTGCCGCCGCCGGCCGGCTATTGGGAAAAGATCCAGGCGGTGCTGAAGAAATATGACGTGCTTCTGGTCGCCGACGAAGTGGTAACGGGCTTCGGCCGGCTTGGCACCATGTTCGGCTCCGACCATTACGGCATCAAGCCGGACCTGATCACTATCGCCAAGGGCCTGACCTCGGCCTATGCGCCGCTGTCGGGCGTCATCGTCGCCGACAAGATGTGGCAGGTGCTGGTGCAGGGATCCGACAGGTTCGGCTCGCTCGGCCATGGCTGGACCTATTCGGCGCACCCGATCTGCGTTGCCGCTGGCGTCGCCAATCTCGAACTGATCGACGAGATGGACCTGGTGACAAACGCCCGGGAAACCGGCGCCTATTTCCGCGCCGAATTGACCAAGGCGGTCGGCGGCCACAAAAATGTCGGCGAGGTCCGTGGCGACGGCATGCTGGCGGCGGTCGAGTTCGTCGCCGACAGGGACGACCGGGTGTTCTTCGACGCCTCGCAGAAGGTCGGACCGCAGGTGGCGACGGCACTTGCAGCCAGCGGTGTCATCGGCCGGGCCATGCCGCAGGGCGATATCCTCGGTTTCGCGCCGCCGCTCTGCCTGACCCGCGAAGAAGCCGACATCGTGGTGGCGAAGACCGCCGATGCCGTGAAGAGCGTGTTTGCCAATCTCTGATTGTCGATGATCGGCGCTGCCCCTCATCCGCCTGCCGGCACCTTCTCCCCGTGAACGACGGGGAGAAGGAAGATAGCCGCAGCGCTGGCGTTCCCCTCTCCCCGTCGTTCACGGGGAGAGGGTAAGGGTGAGGGGCAGCGCAAACCTGCAACTTCTGGAAGCCACATTGATGACCTCTCATCCCTCCCTCCCCGCCACCATGGCTGCCGTGCTGCTCACCGGGCATGGCGGTCCTGAAAAACTGGTCTACCGCACCGATGTGAAGGTGCCGGCCCCCGCCCCTGGCGAAGTGCTGGTCAAGGTCACCGCTTGCGGCATGAACAACACCGATGTCTGGGTGCGCCAGGGCGCTTACGGCACTGAGGAAGATGCCGCGGCAGTGTCGACCTGGCGCCGCCAGGGCAACACGCTGAGCTTCCCGCGCATCCAGGGCACCGACACGGTCGGCAGCATCGTTGCCGTCGGCGCCGGCGTTTCGCCGGATCGCATCGGCGAACGGGTGATGATCGATTTCTCCATCTACAACCGCGACGACGATTCCCTCGCAGACATCGATTACATGGGCCACGGCCGCGACGGCGGTTACGCCGAGTACCAGGCGGTGCCGGCCGAGAACGCGCACGCCGTCGCCACTGACTTGAGCGACGTCGAACTCGCCACCTTCTGCTGTGCCTATCTCACCGGCGAACAGATGCTGGAACGCGCTGGCCTCAAGGCGGGCGAGCGCGTGCTGGTCACCGGCGCTTCGGGCGGTGTCGGTTCCGGCATCGTCCAACTGGCGCGGGCGCGCGGTGCCATTCCCTATGCCGTCGTCGGCAAGGGCAAGGAACAGGCTGTACTCGACATCGGCGCCGAGGCTGTGATCACCCGTGGCGTCGCCGATTTGCCGCACGCCGTGGCCGAAGCGACCGGCGGCCAGCCCATCGACGTCGTGGCCGACCTGGTCGGCGGCGCAATCTTCAACGACCTGTTGCGCATCCTTCGGCCCGAGGGCCGCTACACCACCGCCGGCGCGATCGCCGGACCGGTCGTGCAGCTCGATCTCCGGACCATGTATCTGAAGCAGCTGCAGCTGCATGGCTCGAGCCAAGGCACGCGGGCGGATTTCCGCCGCATCGTGCGCTATATCGAGGACAAGAAGATCTGGCCGCTGGTCGGCGGCGTCTACAAGCTCTCCGATTTCCACCGCGCCCAGGCGGACTTCATCGCCAAGGATTTTGTCGGCAAGCTGGTCGTGGTGCCCGACGCCGTCGCGGAACGCCCGGCCTAGCCCGGATATCTCACACAGTTGAAGTGCATCGGGGCTCCGAATCAAGGAAAATGCTTCTGCGACAAAGACTTACCTTGAGCAGAGGTATTCCCCGATGCAAACAGAGTGTACACTGGAACG
>NZ_JAMYTH010000006.1:0-239840 GCF_040322415.1 Mesorhizobium sp. M0152 | reverse complement strand
CCCCCTCCGGAGGGAGAGGAAAGGAGCCTGGCGTGAGTTCGTGCCCTTCCTCTACCCCGTCGATCGGGGGAGAGGTGGCTCGGCGAAGCCGAGACGGAGTGGGGGTCGACCTGGCTCGGGCGTCGAAGGCGATTCAAACCGCACCACGTCCGTCAAGCGACCAGGCGCCGGCCCCGGCCATCGACAGCGCCAGGAAAGCCGCCCGCTATGGCAATGTCCTTCATCAGCATCTGCTGGTGCTGGCGGTCGAGGGTGGGCCGAGCGTTTCGGTGAAATGAATGCGTTTATCTGACCCACGCGGATATTAGACCAACTCAATCGCGCCACTTATCAGCGGCGGCGCGATTGACGAGCGCCTTCCCCCACTCCGTCGCTGCTTCGCAGCGCCACCTCCCCCTCCGGAGGGAGAGGAAAGGAGCCTGGCGTGAGTTCGTGCCCTTCCTCTACCCCGTCGATCGGGGGAGAGGTGGCTCGGCGAAGCCGAGACGGAGTGGGGGTCGACCTGGCTCGGGCGTCGAAGGCGATTTAAACCGCACCTCGTCCGTCAACCGACCAGGCGCCGGCCCCTGCCATCGACAGCGCCAGGAAGCCGCCCGCTATGGCAATGTCCTTCATCAGCATCTGCTGGTGGAGGAACGCGAGCATCGCGTCGTCGCCGCCCTGGCCGTAATGGCCGATGAAGCCGGCGGCAATGCTGAAGGCGGCGAGCAGCAGTGCCGTGATCCGCGTCTGAAAGCCGACCACGATCAGCAGCCCGGCGATGAGTTCGAACAGGCCCGTGCCCCAGGCAGCAAGTGCCGGCAAAGGCAGGCCGAGACCGGCGAAATAGCCTGTCGTGCCGGCAATGTCGCTCAACGCGTGGAACCCGGAGGGCACGAACAGAGCGGCGAGCAGCAGCCGTGAAAGCAGAAGCAGCGCGTTGCGGGGCATGCTCACCTCCGATGCCGGATCGGGCAGGAGCTGCCCGGCGCACCGATCCTACCGGCAGAAGCCCGGCAGATCGAGGCGTATATGGACAACGAAAAAGAGGCGCGGAAAATTCCACGCCTCTTGGGTCACGTCTGTAGTTTGTCTCAGCCGCGCTTGGCGTCGATCGAGAATTTGCCCGCGCCGGTGGAGGCCAGCACCAGGAAGCCGCCGGTAATCCCGAGGTTCTTGAGGAAGTTGATCATCTGCATCTGGTCGGCCCAGCCGGTATGGGCGACCAGTGCCGTGGCGACGGTGAAGATCGCAAGCACCCAGCTGACGATCCGGGTCTGGAAACCGACGAGGATGGCGAGACCGCCGAGAAGTTCGATCAGGCCGACGACAATGGCGGTTACGGTCGGCAGCGGCAGGCCGAGGCTGCTGAAATAGCCGGCGGTGCCGGCAATCGCGGTGAGCTTACCGAAGCCCGAAAGCAGGAAAATGACGGAAAGCAGAATGCGTCCGAGCAGGATCGTGACCGAGCTGTCGGAAGTGATGCCGGAAGTGGCAGCGGATGTGTTGGTGGACATGGCGGGTCTCTCTCTGGATAACGTTTCGATGTGACCCAGATAGAGCAGGCGGACTGTTCACCAAAGATACTGATCTGGTGACAGTTCGTTCACTGCGGTAACGTTTTTGCGAGTTCCGCTTTTACCCCGGGCGCGTCATGTCTTCCGGTCGCACCAGCCGGTCATAGTCGGCTTCGCTGACCAGTCCGGTGGCCAGCGCTTCCTCGCGCAGCGTCGTGCCCTTCTTGTGCGCGGTCTTGGCGATCTTGGCGGCGTTGTCGTAGCCGATGGTCGGCGCCAGTGCCGTCACCAGCATCAGCGAACGGTCGAGAGCCGCCTTGATGTTGTCTTCGCGCGCCTCGATACCGACGACGCAATTGTCGGTGAAGGAGACCGAAGCGTCGGCGAGGAGTTGCACCGACTGCAGGAAATTATAGGCCATCAGCGGGTTGTAGACGTTGAGCTCGAAATGGCCCTGGCTACCGGCGAAGGTGAGTGCTGCATTGTTGCCGAACACCTGGACGCAGACCTGGGTCATCGCCTCGCACTGCGTC
The DNA here is from genome assembly GCF_040322415.1 of Mesorhizobium sp. M0152. NCBI lineage: Bacteria > Pseudomonadati > Pseudomonadota > Alphaproteobacteria > Hyphomicrobiales > Phyllobacteriaceae > Mesorhizobium > Mesorhizobium sp. M0152. The sequence goes on along the minus strand of NZ_JAMYTH010000006.1, from coordinate 237,811 downwards.
GGGTTGACCTTGCCCGGCATGATCGAGGAGCCAGGCTCGTTCTCGGGCAGCGACAATTCGCCGAGGCCCGAACGCGGACCGGAGCCGAGGAAGCGGATGTCGTTGGCGATCTTGAAGAGTGCGGCTGCCGCCGCATTGATCGCGCCGTGCGAGAACACCATGGAATCATGGGCGGCGAGCGCCTCGAACTTGTTGGGCGCGGTGACGAACGCGATGCCGGTGATGGCGGCGATACGGTCGGCAACCCTTTCGGCGAAGCCGACCGGCGCGTTGAGGCCGGTGCCGACCGCGGTACCGCCCTGCGCCAGTTCCTGCAGGCCGGGCAGCGTCATCTCGATGCGCTTGATCGACGAGGCGACCTGCGCCGCATAGCCCGAGAATTCCTGGCCGAGCGTGAGGGGGGTGGCATCCTGCGTATGGGTACGGCCGATCTTGATGATGTGGGCGAAAGCCCGGCTCTTGGCGTCGAGCGCCTTGTGCAGGTGCTTCAGCGCAGGCAACAGATCGTGCACCATGCGCTCGGCGCAAGCAATGTGCATGGCCGTCGGATAGGTGTCGTTCGACGACTGGCTCATATTGACGTGGTCGTTGGGGTGCACAGGCTTCTTCGAGCCCAACACGCCGCCCAGCATCTCGATCGCCCGGTTCGAGATCACCTCATTGGCGTTCATGTTGGACTGCGTACCCGAGCCGGTCTGCCAGACCACCAGCGGGAAATGATCATCGAGCTTGCCGTCGATAACCTCTTGCGCTGCCTCGACGATCGTCTTGCCGATCGCCGGGTCGAGCCGCTTCAGTTCCATGTTGGCTTCCGCCGCCGCCCGCTTGACGATGCCGAGCGCGCGCACGATCGACGCTGGCTGCTTTTCCCAGCCGATCTTGAAATTGCCAAGAGAACGCTGCGCCTGCGCGCCCCAGTAACGGTCGGCGGCGACCTCGATAGGGCCGAACGTGTCGGTTTCGGTTCTGGTCTCTGGCGTGCTCACGGCAAGTCTCCGGTCTGACGATTTGGGCAACGGCGTATCGCGTTGCACAAAACGCATCAAGCGGAGATTACCGGCGGTGAAGATGCAAATCGGTTGAGACAGAGCCAATCTACCCCCTCGTGGGGGACATGCCCGGTCCACCCTCCGCAGCTGCAGCGCAACTGCTGCGGAGGACGGGCAGGGCAGAGGGGGCGCGAAGGAACGCTACCCTTCGTCATTCAGCTGCCCTCAGATTAGAACAAGGCGGAAGTGCAATCGATTGAGAGATCGGCGGGACAGCGCCCCCCTCTGGCCTGCCCGTCCTCCGCAGCAGCTGCGCTGCAGCTGCGGAGGGTGGACCGGGCATCTCCCCCACGAGGGCAGGGCTATCGCATATGAGTAAAGAGGTCATAGAAGAAATCTTTGCTCCAGTTTGCCCTTCGCATCTTGCTGGCAATTGGTTTGTCGAGCGGATGGGCAGCCAAGATGTTTTGCGCGAGTCTTCGGATGACGGCCAGATTTTGTGGAGCGTTGTCCTTTCGGGTGCGGGCGTCATCTTCATGGAAGACAACATCGAGGCTCCAGTGCAACTGGTTTTCGATTGTCCAGTGGGCACGTACGGTCTCGGCCAATTTCCTGGGTGTGAGCAGCTTGGAGAGCGCGATGTAGCGGACCGACGCAGCCGTCTTATTGTCGGTCGTGCGCAGGGCTTCGATGCGACCGATGGCCTTGAGGCCTGGGAACACAGGCAGGTCCTTGAGTTTGGCAAGCGGCAAGATGCTGGCTCGGCGCACTTCGGTGCGGCCGTGAGCAGTGTCGCGCGTCTCGAAGCAGGCGATCTCGCCTGCCGCGGCAAAGCTTTTCTCAGCCGCGGCAAACAGACGGCCACGATTGGCCTTCAGCCCGAAGGCGTAGTGCGCCTTCTGCGCAATCAGCGCTTGGGCCGTGTCGGGGCGGCAATGCAGGGCGTCGGCGGTGACCGTGCAGCCCTTAAGATCCAAGCTCTTCAGCAACGCCAGCGTCGCCCCGACCTCGTCGGAGGCCAGCGCCCGCGTTGCCGCAATCGCCAGCCTGGTCTCGGCATCCCAGGCACTGACCATCAGCGGCGGCATGAAGGCACGCCCCTTCTCATAGCCGCGCCTGAGCGCCTTGCCGTCGATAGCCACCACGCCACGCGGCGGGCCAAGTCCAAGTTCGCGCCGCAACGCCGACATGAAGGCGCTCAGCGCGTTCGACAATTCCTGCGGATCAAGAAGCCGAAACACCCGGCTGAAGGTGTCGTGGCTCGGACATCCATGCTTCAGTTCGACGATCTCTCTCAGATCGTCTTCCCGCCCCTCCACGAATTCAGCAATGTCCACACAGCTTTTGGCACCGCACAGCGTCGCTGCAAGCGCCAGGAACAGAAGCTCCGCAAGATTATGCCGCGCATTGATATCGCGTGGATCTCGAACCTCGCGCAGGATAGACATAACCAACGGCACTGCGGCCTCCTCTGTAACGAGAAAGCCTCTCAAGAATCCCTCTTTTCCTACTTGGCAAGAGCAAATCAACTTATCTGCGATTCCCCTGCCCACGAGGGGGAGATCGGCTGTACCACTCACCCCCCGTGTATCCGCTATCCACCGCCTGCTGCCGAATGGTTCGAACCCGGGAGTCCGCCGCGCCGCCTTCCAGTCGGGGCGGATCTAGGGATCGACCTCGGTGCGCCGCCCGATGGCCAACCGGCCCGCGACAAAATTCTTGACTTGCCCGATCGCCTGTTCGCGCGAGACGCTGCCCGGCTGCAGGCCGAGCCGCAGCCAAAGCCCGTCGATCAGCGCGGTGACGCCGAGCGCGATGTCGTCGGCATCTCCCCTCGAGGCGAGGCCGCGCAGGCCGGACAAAAGGTTCGAGCGCATGCGTCCGTGGATGACCCTCTGGATGCGCGCCAATTTTTCGTCGCGCGGCACCTCGGCGCAAAGCGAGAGCCAGGCATGGCAAAGCGGCGGCAGGAACAGATGCTCCTCGAAATTGCCCTCGATCACCGCGTCCAGCCGCTCCATCGACGTCTGGGCCCTGCGAAGCCGGGCGACCACCGCGTTGCACAGGACCGCGTTGGCTTCGCGCATCGCGTGCTCGAACAATTCCTGCTTGTTGCGGAAATAGTGCAGCACGATGCCCTTGGAGGCGCCGGCATGGGCGGCCACCTTCTCCAGCGTCGCGCCGGCAATGCCTTCGCGCTCCAGCACCGCGAAGGCGGCCTGCCTCAATTCCTTGCGGCGTATGTCACTGAGGCGCTTGAGTTTCACGGGTTGGATCCAGGCGGAACGAATCCACCTTGACATTTTCGCCCACCCAGATCAATCATTGACCAATGGGACAATAAAAAGACCGAATGGTCAAAACCAGTGGCGAAGAGGAGAATCCAATGGTCCGCATGCTCGCGAAGGGTGTCTGTCTTGCTGCCTTGGTGCTGGCGTCTCACGCAGCCCACGCTGCCGAGGCCGAGCAGTGCAGGGCGGTCCGCATGGCCGAACCCGGCTGGAACGATCTGGCCTTCACGACCGGGGTGGCCAACGTCCTCCTGCAGGCGCTCGGCTATGAGCCGCGGAGCGAGGTGCTCGGCATCAACGTCATCTATGAAGGCATGAAAAACAGGGATCTCGATCTGTTCCTGGGGTACTGGGACCCGGCCATGGTCACTTACTACGAGCCGTACGAGAAGGACGGCTCGATCGAGAATGTGCGCGTCAATCTTGTCGGCGCCAAATACACTTTCGCCGTGCCGACCTATGCCTGGGAGGCTGGCGTCAAGGACATATCGGATCTGCACAAATTCGCCGACAAGTTCGGCAAGAAGATGTACGGCATCGAGCCCGGTTCCAATCAGCTGATGATGGACGCTATCGCCGATCCTGCTTTTGGCCTTGACGGCTGGCAGGTGGTCGAGTCGAGCGAGGCCGGCATGCTCTCGGAGGTCGGCTATGAGATCAAGGAGAAGCAGTTCATCGTCTTCCAGGGTTGGGCGCCGCACCCGATGAACACGATGTATGATTTCAAGTACCTGACCGGCGGCGACAAATTCTTCGGCCCGAATTTCGGCGCCGCGACAGTGACGACGCAGGTGCGCAAGGGCTATCTCGAGCAATGCCCGAACGTGGCGCAATTCCTCGGAAATCTTGCCTTCGACATCGATTTTGAGAATGTCGGCATGGGCTACCTGATCAATGACGGCATGAAGCCGGAGGACGGGGCATTGAAGGCGATCGCGCTGAACAAGAACCGCCTCGACGCCTGGCTCGCCGGCGTCACAACCTTCGACGGCAAACCCGGCCTTGCCGCCGTCAAGGAAAAGCTCGGCCTGTGAGACCGGCCGTGCTGGAGGCCTTGCCCGATGCCGGGGCGGAACAGGACGCCTGGCCCGGCCGTAAGCAAGTGGCCGATATTGGCGGTCTCGATACCGCCTATGTAGACATGCCAGGCGCCGAGCCAGCGCTGCTGCTGGTGCATGGCTTCACCGACACCAGCCGCAGCTTTTCGCTCCTGGCGCCGCATCTGGCGGGGCGCCGGCTGGTCATGCCCGACCTGCGCGGCCACGGCGCGTCGCAAGCAGGCCAGGGCTGCGGCATCGACGATTTCGCCGGCGACATTGCCGGGCTGATCCGGCACCTGCGGCTCGACCGGCCCGTCGTCCTCGGCCATTCGCTGGGCGCCGTGGCGGCCATCGCACTGGCTGCCCGCCATAGCGAGCTCATCGGGGGACTGGTGGTCCTGGCCGGGACGCTGAAGCCCGACTTCTCGCCGGATCACGCGCTGGTCGCCGGCGTTCAGACCCTGCGTGATCCGATCTCGCCGTCCGATCCGTTCTATGCCTTGTGGCATGCCTGCCGGCCCGGAGTGCCCAAAGCCTTCCTCGCCGGCCTGGCGAAAGACGCCTCAGCGATGCCCGCCGCGCGCTGGCGCGCGATCCTGGAGGAGATCCGCCGCGCCGACCTGACCAATGCGGCACGGGCGGTGCGGACCCGGACGCTGATCATCGCCGGCGAATGTGACCCGCTGTTCGGCGAGGCGCATCAACAGGCGCTGGCCAGGTGCCTGACGCAAGCGCGCCTCGTGCGTGCCGAGGCGTGTGGCCACAACCCGCATTGGGAGGACCCGGCCCTTGTTGCCGAGGCCATCCGCGAAACATTCGGATCCTGTTAGCCGCCAGGAGGAGATGTTGATCACCGAGGCGCGCTGCCGAAATGCGGCAGCAGCCGTTGGGTCAGGACGAACGCCGCCGTCACATTGACCGCGAGGAGTGCTGGAACTGCTCCTCGCTGACGGTCTCGAATGGCATGAGGTAGGCGACGCCGTCATTGTTGACGAGGATGTCGAGCGGCCGGCCGGATCGCTGCGCACCTGGCTGCAGCGGTCAAACCGTCGGCCAATCTCGTGGTATGAACTTCGCCGCGACTGTGCCGGGATCGTCGGCCCTTGCATCCGCCGCGTCAACGGGATAGCCGCTTTGGCGAATGAGCCGCGCACGGCGAGGTCGGATCAGCCGGCTTTCGGATCGAAATGCGTCGCGGCAAGAGCGTCTTCAAATGGCATCTCTCAAGACGGGACTTCACGCACTTCCCATCCCGGTCGATGTCGTCGAGATTGGCAGGCGCCTGCTGCCTGGGCTCAATCGCGGCGAGATTCACTGTCGCTTCGAAGACGGGAAGCTCAAGGTGCGCTCTCGCGCGGCCTGGCTGGAAAGGCACGTGCAGGTCCTGACCCTTCTTGCCGAGGCCTTGGCATCGATTGGCACCCGCAGCATGCCGCCCTTCAATATGCTTCTCGGCGACACGCCGTCCCGTCGAAGGCATCGCCATTTCCGTACGCGTTTCGCCTTCTCCCAGGCGGATGGTTATGGCGAGGTCGCCGCGCCAGATTTCGTTTTCGACGGTTGGCCGGACGCGAAGTTCGATGACTACGACCAAAAGACGCAAGCGATGGCGGCCGCGTCGGAAGGCCCCGCGCTCGACGATCGATTGTTCTGGGCCGGGCGCTGCATGAATGACGCCCGCAAAAAGATCGTCGAGATCTCATCGGCCCGGCGCGATCTGATCGAGGCGTATGACACCGAGCCGGATTACGATCTCGCCGTCAACAGGTATTCCAGCACGTTCAGGACGATGGAAGAGCAGGTCGCAACTTACCGGTACATGATCGATGTCGAGGGTGCCGGCTATAGCGGCCGCTTCAAGATGTTGCTTCACACCAGGCGTGTCGTGCTGCTGCAGGACCGGCCCTGGCGCGAGTGGTTCTTCGACGACATCGAGCCGTTTCGCCACTATGTGCCGGTGGCGCGCGATATGTCGGATCTGGCCGAGCGCGTCGAGTGGCTGCGCGCCAATCCGAAGCTGGAAACTGAAATAGCGGCGGAGGCGCGGCATTTCGCGCAGACTCGCCTGACGCGCGCGGCCGCCGTGGCGGCATGGGCGAAGCTGCTTCAGGATCACGCGGCGGCCGGCGGCAATTTGAAGTCCGGCCTTCAACACCGCAAACGCGCGACGGGCTCGCCGGCCTGACCTGGGCGTCAACGTCCAAGGCGCGAATGCGACGTCGGCGACAGCCGCAAGGTCTCCGTTGGCTTGGTCAGGTCAGGCTGCGCGGCCTGCCAAAAACCCTGCCATGCCGGCGAGTCGGCCAGAGCGGTTTCATGGCGGGCATGCGCCTCAGCGCTCTCGAAGCTGGTAACGGACACAAAGACGTTCTCATCAGCCCGCACCGGCAGCCGCGGAAAGCTGTTTTCGGCATGCTCCGTAACGAAGGCGGCGAGCAGGCGGACGCCGGGTGCCGTCATCATCGGCGCCTCGGCCTTGAACCGGCCGGTCAAATCGGTCTCCGCGCCAGGCCGCAGATGATGAATCCGGATGACAACAATGTCGGCCAGCGCCCTGTTTCGTATTGGCTTTTTGCCAGCGGCCAGGCTGGCGCGCTCGGCGCCTGAGAGGTCGAAGCCGGCGCCCGGCCACGCCGGCTTCAGCAACAACACATCGTCGGAATCGATCATTGTCGCATTGGCCGCATCGCGATGCGCCGCCCAGACCGGGCCGCCGTAGAAGGTGGTCAAGGCGTCCTTGCGCGCGGCCATGCTGTCGAAGCCGCGCAGCCAGACGAACATGTCAGGCCGGTCCATGTCCCGGAACTGCCCGATAATGGTCATCCCGGCCTGTTCCTGGCCTTCGATCAGTCTGCTGTCGAAAATGTCGATTAGCGTATCGCGCTTGCCGGGCTTCAGCGTGTATTGCCGCAATTCGACGACCGGGGAGGCAAGCGCTGCAGGCTGCGCTGAGGCGTTTAGGGGCAGGCTCATAAGCTCGTCTCCAAAAACAGGGTGATCGTCCTGTTTGTAAAACAGACCGGTTGTCCTGTTTTGTCAATCTGCTACCTTCTTTTTCTTCCCTCCTTGAGGGAGAAGGCGGAGATTCGCGATGGCCGGGCATTCCCAAAAGCGCACCAACGATCCCGAACGCATGCGCAATAGAGTGCTCGATGCCGCGCAGGAGTCGTTTCAGGCGCGCGGCTATCACGCCTCCAGCCTCGGCGACATCATGGCGGAGGCAGGCGTCAGCGGCGGCGCATTGCATCATCATTTCCCGACCAAGAAGGCGCTGGCCCTGGCGGTGATCGATGAGCGCGTGGCGGGGGCGGTCGAAGAGACATGGATCGCACCGGTGCAGGCCGCGGCTTCGGCGCGCGACGGCGTGCGGGCTGTGTTCGAGGCCGTGGCGGTGGAACTGGAACGGCAGGGGTTCGTGCGCGGCTGTCCGCTCAACAACCTGGCGCATGAACTGTCGCTCGCCGATCCGGATTTCCGGATTGCCCTTGCCGGTATCTTTTCAGCCTGGCGCCAGGCGATTGCCGTCAAGGTCACGGCCGACCAGCAGGCGGGCAGGGAGCAAGGCACCGATCCGCAGCGCTTTGCGGCACTTGCCGTCGCCACCTATTCCGGCGCCATGTCGATGGCAAAGACGGCGCAAGACGCCACCGTGCTGCGCGACTGTCTTGTGGAGTTGCAACACAGCACCCGCTCGCCTGCCTCGCCACGCAACGGAGCGGGCGCGAAACGACGGCGCAGGGTGTTGCTGCGGCCGGGAACGCCTTAGGCCGGAGGACGGGTTCTAGTTGGGCAGCGGTCAGCCGGCAAACAGGAATTGCTTCTGCGGTGATTGCGATTCATAGGTGTTGGTGACGGACATCATTCCGCCTGCGACCGGGCGAAACTCGCTCTGGATGCCAGGCCTCGCCAGAACAAAACCATTCCTGGCGGACTTGGCGTCGACGCACGGACTTCCGTGCGCGGCGCCCGCGGTGAACAGGGTCGCCGATATCGCGCCGGCAGATGCAATCTTCATGGCGTTCCCTTGCCATAGAACCTGAACTTGGAGGCCCGTAAAAATGGCGGGCGCCCGTCGCGATGTCGATGGTCGAGGGTGCTCGACTAGCGTAGCGTACCCGCAGGCTGAACTTTACGGCAGGCCGCTCTCCATGCTGAAATCCGCCGATGTGGAATAGCCGACCGCCCATATGGTCCCGACGCAGCTTTCTGGCGCAGGCCATGGGCTTTGCCGTGGCCGGCGCTTTGCCGCGTCCGGCGCTGAGCCAGGCCGGGCAGCGCATCCAGCCCATCGACGCCACTTTCCTTTTTATCGCCGATGTCCATGCCTGCCGCATGGCGAGCGGGCTTAGCCCCCATTGCGAGCAGGAAGGCAAGACCGACGCGGCGCTGCTGCGCAATGTCACGGCGCTCAATGCGGTTGGCGACAAGGATTGGCCGGCCGAGATCGACGGCGTCGCCACCGGCCTGCGCTCGGCCGGCAGCCGCATCGGCGCGCCGCTCGGCCTGGTGGTCGGCGGCGACATCACCGATGATGGCGGCGGCCAGATCGCCCAGCCGAGCGAGGGCAAGCAACTGCTCCAGTTCAGTCAGCGCTACCAGCAGGGCGTGGGCCCCGATCGCGTGCATATGCCGGTCTATGTCGGGCTGGGTAACCATGATCTCGACCAGAACGGCCCGCCGCACCATGTCGACTGGTACCGGCGCGAACTGCGCGACTATGTCGAGGTCAATCACCGCGCCGGCGTGTTCTTCAAGCCACCGGTGCCGGCCACCGACTACGACGTCGGCACCGATTGCTATTCCTGGGACTGGGGCGGGCTGCATCTCGTCCAGATGCATCGTTTCGCCGGTGACACCGGCCACGGCGCCGAAAGCAGCTTGCCCTGGCTGAAACAGGATCTGGCGACCTACGCTGGGGACGGGCGCCCGGTCATCCTGTTCCAGCACTATGGCTGGGATGCGTTTTCGATAGAACGGTGGGATCCCGCCAAAAGGGTCTACGACGATGACGGCGCCGGCGCGCCGCACTGGTGGAGCGAAAACGACAGGAAAGCGCTGCTGGCGACGCTGAAAGGCTACAATGTCGTTGGCATTTTTCACGGCCACCAGCACCGTACGCCATTGATCTACCGCCGCGACGGGCTGGACCTGTTCAAGCCCAAGGCTGCCTTTATGGGCGGGTTCGCGCTGGCGAGGGTGACCAGCGACGGCATGGATGTGGTGCTGGGCGAGGCGACCGACGACCAGGGCGGGGTTGCGTTCACCAACGCTTTCAGCAAGAGCTGGAGCACGTGAAAAAAGGCGGCGTTGGCGACCGCCTTTTCCCCACGTCCAAAGCACCCTGGAGCGCTTTGTTGACCTTGTCTTTTACGTCGCCATAGGCCTTCTGCACCTTGCCGGCGGCCTTGTCGGCTGTGCCCTTGGCCTGGGTCCGCCTGTCACCGGTCGCCTTGCCGGCGGCCTGCTTGACGGAGCCCTTGGCCTGCTTGGCCACGCCGGCGACCTGATCCTTGTTCACCATGTCCGCATCTCCTGGCAATCTTGAATTCCTTGCGGAACCAACGGGCTGGCGTCGGTTAGGTTCCGGACTACGCAAGCCGATACGTTCGCTCAGCCGCTTCCGGTGGCAAGGCTTGCAGGCTAGGCTGTGAACACGCGCCGGTCCAAGACTTCAGGACGACCGTGCGCGCGGGGAGAAAAATGGCTGAATTCACGCTCTACATCGGCAATAAATGCTTTTCCTCCTGGTCGCTGCGGCCGTGGCTGGCGATGAGGCATCTGGAGATTCCGTTCGAAGAACGGCTCGTGCGGCTGCGCACGCCCGAGACCGCCGCCAATCTGGCCAAAGTGTCGCCGACCGGGCAGGTGCCCGTTCTGGCTCACAAGCCGCTGAATCAAAACGGCAGGATCATCTGGGAAACCCTTGCCATCCTTGAATATCTTGCCGACTTGTACCCTGAAAAAAACCTCTGGCCGGCCGATATCGGCGCCCGCGCGCTGGCGCGCTCGGCGGCGACCGAGATGCATTCCGGTTTTCGCGAGGTCCGTTATGGCTGGCCGATGAATTTGCGCCGGCCCAAGGGCCACAAGCCGCTCGACGCAGAAGGCGAATCGCAACGCGCTCGCATCGAGGCGCTGTGGCGCGAGTGCCGCGAAAAATACGGCCAGGGCGGCCCGTTCCTGTTCGGCCATTTCACCGCGGCCGATGCCATGTATGCGCCTGTCGTCACCCGCTTCGAGACCTATGGTGGCACGCTCGCGGCCGACACCCGGGCCTATGTCGACGCCATGCTTTCAATGCCGGCGATGCGCGAGTGGTATGCGGAGGCAGCCAGGGAGCCTTGGCCGGAGCCCGGCCCTGACGAATAGATGTTGGGCCTGAGGTACCCTTTCAGGCCGTTGTCCACGACCTATCTAAGCCAGGCGTCTCGCGGGCAGGGCTCCAGGAGGTTTCACGATGACTGCTTCTTCCGCACCACTTGCCGGCAAGGTCGCGCTCGTCACGGGCGCTTCGTCGGGGATCGGCGAGGCGGCGGCTGCGGCGCTGGCCGCCGCCGGCGCGAAGGTGGCGGTCGCTGCCCGCCGCGCCGGTCGTCTCGAAGCGCTCGCCGTGCGGATCGAAAAGGCCGGCGGCACGGCGTTGCGCATCGAGGCCGACGTCACCAGCAACGGCGATGTCACCGCCATGGTCGAGAAAGTCATTGCCGAATGGGGTAGGCTCGACATCCTCGTCAACAATGCCGGGGTGATGCTTCTGTCTCCGGCTGCGGAGGCAACCCTCGACGACTGGCGTCGCATGGTCGAGCTCAACCTTTTGGCGCTGATGGGCGTCACCAAGGCGGCGCTGCCGCATCTCAAGGCCGCCAAGGGGCATATCGTCAACGTCTCCTCGATCGCCGGCCGCGTCGCCAACCCCGGCGCAAGCGGTTATGCGGCGACGAAATTCGGCGTCGTCGGCTTTTCCGAATCGCTGCGCCGCGAAGTCTACGCCGACAAGGTCCGTGTCACCGTCATCGAGCCCGGCCTAGTGCGCACCGAGCTTGGCGATCACATCACCAACGCCGGCTCGAAGGCCGGCCTCGACCAGCGCCTGGCCACAATGGAAGCACTGACCGCCGAGGATGTAGCGGCCGCCATTCTCTATGCGGTCAGCCAGCCGGCGCGGGTCAACGTCAACGAAATCGTCATCAGGCCGACCGACCAGGAGCGTTGACGGCTCGGACTGCAATCGGTCGCGACAAGGCGGTTCTCAATCTGGGAGACATCGGCCGCCTGGCATGCCCTTGCCCGTGGCCATTGATGACGCCCGGTGAGGGTCGTGTCTCAGTTTGAAATTTGACCGGCTTCTCGTCGTTGTCGCGCGGTCGCCCGAACTCCTATATGCTTAGCGGAAAGCATGGAGCGGTAGATGGCGGCTTACGAAGTGTGGGCAACAAACGACCCGTTTGAATGGACCCAATGTCTCTTAGAGACTGACGACCGGCAGCAGGCAACAGCCAAGGCGCAAGCGCTATTTGAATCGAACAAGTTTCGGTTCATCGCGATTGACCATGATGGCAATACCATCTGGTCCAATGACCCCGATACTCCCGCAGAGGACAATTAGATGCCCACCGGACCTAAAGGCAATTACGGTGACAGTGCACTCTTTCCTATGCTTTCCCGACTGGACTGCCCCTGTTTTGAGACAATTGAGTTAGGCCAATATGGGAATTACGGTGACAGTGCACTCTTTCCTATGTTTTCCCGACTGGACTGCCCCTGTTTTGGGACAATTGAGTTAGGCCAATACGGAGCATGTTTGCGGTTTCAGATTGGGCGCTGGTCAGCAGCAACGCTTGCAGGGCTTCCATGAACCGTACTTTCTTGGGTGGGAGTTGCGGCAGAGATTGCCGCCGATTCATTCCGTCACAGCCAAAAAATGACGTCAAGCCCTACGTACACCGAAGGCATGCGGGCATGGAAATCAGTACTGCTCGCCCGCGGCGAGCAGCTCCGTGGTCCTGATGGAGGCCGCTTTGAACTTCGAATTACGGTGACAGTGCACTCTTTTCTATGTTTTCCCGACTGAACTGCCCCTGTTTTGAGACAATTGAGTTAGGCCAATATGGAGCATGTTTTGCGGTTTCAGATTGCGCGAGTGCGGCTTCGAATTCTACGAGTGACAGCGCGCTTCTCGATATTGGCGCAGCTCTCATCTGCCAAGATTAACCGCATCACCCGCCCTGCTCGTACAGGCGGCGAAGAGAAAATAGTGCACTGTCACCGTAATTTCGCTCCGCGGGTCAACGTCAACGAAATCGTCATCAGGCCGACCGACCAGGAGCGTTGACGGCTCGGACTGCAATCGGTCGCGACAAGGCGGTTCTCAATCTGGAGATATCGGCCGCCTGGCATGCCCTTGCCCGTGGCCATTGGTCAGTCCGGCGAGGCAAGATTTGACATGCTTCCAAAACAGGCGTAGAAGAAAGTCGTCGATATTTGTTTGACTGACTTTTGTTATCCGCGCTTTGCAGCGCGCCTTTGACGAACTTCCCACATCAAAAATCGAGACAAACGGCGTCGTGCATCCGCATGACGGCGAACGAATATTTGCCATGGAAAGGGTTCGTCATGAGCACCGGCACAGTTAAATGGTTCAACGCCACCAAAGGTTTTGGTTTTATTCAGCCTGACGACGGCTCGGCCGACGTTTTCGTCCACATCTCGGCCGTAGAGCGCGCCGGCATGCGTGACATCGTCGAGGGTCAGAAGCTCGGCTACGAGATGGTCCGCGACAACAAGTCGGGCAAGATGTCCGCCGACCAGTTGAAGGCGGCCTAAATCGGAATTCAGCCTTCCCGGTGACCACGGATGTACCGGCACCGGTGAACGGCGAATTCTGGGAGCGTCGTCGAGCGTCCTGGACGCTCGATCCTCCAACGAAAGGTCAGGCCATGCCTGGCCTTTTTCGTTTGGACGCTCAATTAGAACGCCGCACGCCCCTTCGGACGTGCTAAGGACGGTCTAACAGGTCGAATGAGCGCCGCGCCGTTAGTCGGGCGGGCAATTCGTGCCGGCAACCATATTTATTTGTGCGTGATTTCGGCCGAAGACCGGCCTTTCTGCATCACGCTGCGGACAGGAGAAAGATTTTGACCGCCACTTCGAAGACATCTCGCGATCAGGCCGAGTCCATTTTCAGCAAGACCAGGACCCAGTCCATGTCGTTGAACCGCATCGTGTCCGAACAGGATGCCGTCAGTCAGGCCCGCGAGGCAAAGACTGCCCGGCTGCGCGAACTGCGCCTGGAAAAGGAAGCCGACGAACTGGCGGCCGCTGCTGCTCAGGCTGCCCAGCCGAAGCGGGCGGGCAAACGCTGATGGCCACCAAGCGCGTACCCGCGAAGACGATCGCCGCCGACTCGACCATCGCCGACGTGGTCGATGGCCTTGACAAGCCGGTCGAATATGTCCGGCGCGTGCTGGAAAAACTGGAACGCTGCAAACGCGCCCATGGCGATGCCCAGGTCCGCCTTGGCGTGCGCGGTCGCGCCGAATGCCCGAACTACCTGATCGAATATGTCCGGGAAGACGCCAAGACGCACGAGCGGGTGACCTACCAGGATGCCGCCTATAGCGGCAGCACGCATCGCGAACTGGCGCCGCATCACATCGAGGCGACAAAAAACTGGTCGCCGGAGGAAATGAACATCACGGCGGTGTCGGCGTTGATCGGCCGCTTGCGCAACCCGCGGGCGCCATCATCGCGTTTCGCCGACGAGGACTGACATGGCCATAAAATTCTCCGCCAAGGACCAGCCGTCGGCGCCGGCCGTCGCTGCAAAGCCGGTCAAGCCGGCCGCCGAGCCGAAAACCGGCGAAGCCGCCGAGGCTGCGACCGATCTGTTCAAGTCGCCGCTGGATTCGCCAAAGGGCAAAACCAGGAAGAAGAAATAGCGCCTTGCCGCAAGACGTCGATCGCAACCTTGCCGCGCCGGCGCCGCCCGGCTTGCTGGTGCCTGCCTTCGACTGCCAGAGCTGCGGCGCCTGCTGCTCCTATTCGGCAGAGTGGCCGCGCTTTTCCACCGAGGATGACGCGCAACTTGACCGCATCCCGCCAAAATATGTAGCGGCCGACTTGTCCGGCATGCGCTGTGACGGCGTGCGCTGCTCGGCCTTGTCGGGCGAGGTCGGCAAGGCGACCGCCTGTGGCATCTATGAACTGCGCCCGGATGTCTGCCGTGCCTGCATGCCTGGCGACGACGAGTGCTTGACGGCGCGCGCGGCGCTCGGATTGCCTATCTCCTAGCGACGACTGACCGCGGCTTGTGCGCGCCCTCCTTGCTGGCTACGCTGCAACAGGGCAGGGCGCCGGAGGGAACCATCGTGAGCATCGAATTTCTGTTGACGTCGCTGATCGTCGTGGCTTCGCCAGGCACCGGCGTTCTCTACACGCTGAGCGCCGGGCTTTCGCGCGGGGCGCGGGCGTCGATCGTTGCCGCCTTCGGATGCACGCTCGGCATCATCCCGCACATGGCTGCCGCCATTACCGGCCTTGCCGCTCTCCTGCACACCAGTGCGCTCGCCTTCGAAACGCTGAAATATCTCGGCGTCGCCTATTTGCTCTACATGGCCTGGAACACGTTGAAGGAGAAAGGCGGGCTGAGCGTCGAGGACAATGTCGCGCCGCGCTCCGCCGGCAAGGTGATCGCCACCGGTATCCTCGTCAACGTGCTCAATCCGAAACTGTCGATCTTCTTCTTCGCCTTCCTGCCGCAATTCGTCAGCACCACCGAACCCAACGCGCTGTCGAAGATGCTGGAGCTCAGCTCCGTCTTCATGCTTGTGACCTTCGTGGTGTTCGTCGGCTATGGCGTGTTCGCCGCCTCGATCCGCAGCCACGTCGCCTCGCGGCCAATGGTGCTGACCTGGATGCGCCGGACCTTCGCCGGCGCCTTCGTCATGCTTGGCGCGAAGCTGGCGCTGGCGGATCGGTAGAGCAACTCCAGGAAAAGTGTGAAACGGTTTTCCGTCCGGAGTGCGTAAAAACGAAGAGACAGAGCGGTTCGCGGGTCCTGTCGTCTCTGCGCGAAATCTGCCCGGATAGTCAGAAGGCGAGCCCAGGGCTCGCCTTCATCCGTTCTTCAACTCCGGGCGAACCGGCAATCATTTGTTTGCGCCACCGAGAGCCTTCAATTTTTCGCAGAACGGCGCGTATGGTTTGCTCATCGCGGCGTCCTGGCATTCCTTCATCATCATGGCCTGATCGTCCTTGGACATCGCTGCCCAGGCGGCCTTCATTTCAGCGTCGGATTTCATCGTCTTCATGCCTGAATCGGTGAAGAACGGTTGCATCATCTTGGGCGAGTCGAGCGCCCCGGCCAACGCCGTGCCGCTGAAGACAGCCAATGCGAGTACTCCAACGCAGGCGGTTCTGATGTTCATCACACGGTCCTCCCTAGTGGTCTTTCTCGATCGTCGAATGGCGGTCGCGCTCGATTCTAGCAGAGATCGACATATTTAGGGGTAGCTAATATGACTACGGTCGGGCGTCCTCGGGCGTCAATATGGATTAGCGCAAGGCCGCCTGGCCCTTGACGTAGCCCATCGTGCCGCAGTCTGAGGAGCGACAAAAACGAAACGACGTGGACGCCGCGCGGAGGGCGTTTCCGTGAAGTGACAATCCGCTTTAGGCGCCTTGGTTAGGGAAGCACGCCTGAGCGCTGAGGTTTGGGCCATTTGCCAGGGAAGCGAGGAAAGCCGGCATCACGGTCGCGAACGTGTAGGAAACCCGGACGCTCGAAAAGCCTGACAAGCCCGAACAGGTGGTGTTGTTGTTGACGGCGATGTTGGCGCTGCTCAGGACGATGCCGTCGCCTGCTGCCCTGTTGCTGATGTAGCTCGTCGCAGTGGTGGCGTTGTAGACCCCGTTTTGCGTGCATCCGCTCTGCAGCACGCCGACGCAGCGTGCTCCTGCCGCGGCGATTTCATCCAGTACATGCTGCGCCCAATACATGCGGCCAAACTCGAAGGTGCCCATCAGCACCATCAGCAACGGCACCGACAGAAGTGCGAACTCGACGGCGTTGGCGCCGGATCTGTCGCTCAGGAATGACCGGCCGTGCCTCATTGCGGCTGCACCGCCGACTGGACGGTGATGTTGCCGTCGTTGACGATACCGAAACCGCCGAAAAGCGGCGCGTAAGGCTTGCTCGCCGAGATCGTCACGAATTTCCCCGCGATCCCGCCAGCAGGACAGATGCTGCCACACGTTACCGGCGTGCTCCAGACCACCGCCCCCGAATTGCCCGGACAATAGCAGAGGTCGGCGTTGGCGGCAGTGCCAGTTTGGGTCGCGGTGGATGTGCTGGCGGCGTACGCGAGAGCCGGGCCGTTGTTGATGACGACCTGAATGTTGCCGCCATTGCCGCCCAGTCCGCTCGTGACCACAGTGGCGATGTTGCCGGCCAGCGCGCTGCCTCCCGAGGAATTGACCTTGTCGCCATTGAGCAAGGCGTAGTTCGAGCCGGCCGAGACTGCCGAGCTCAGTTCGAATTTTGCTTTCAGCGAACCACCGATATCGACGGTCCCGGCAAGGATGAGCAGCAGGACCGGGCTGACCAGCGCGAATTCGACCGCCGAGACACCTGTCTTCTCGCGCCTCAGGAAGTCGATGAATGAAGAATGCCGAATGGTGGACATGTAGCGATCGAGGCGAAACGGAGTTCTCATTGTACGAGGCTCACCTTGCTGCTGGCGCTGGTGCTCGAGGCGGCGATGCATTCCGATGCAGCGGCCGTGCCACCCGACAGCGTGATGAGCGAGCCGATCATCTGCAGGCACTTGCTTGAATCGGATGGCGAGCCCAGCACACTGGAGCCGCCATTCATGACGATCGGGCCGTAGGGGAAATAGAAGGCGCCGGAGATCTGGGCGTTGGAGCCGCCCTCGGCGAAGGTGGCGCCGCCAATGTTCGAGCTTGAGGTCGGCCCGATCACCGCGAGCTTGGCGGTGGCGCCCGACTGCGGTGCGGTGAGTACGATGTTGCTGTAGCCGGCCGCGACGCAGAAGACATAGCCGTTGCAACTTCCCGAGCTCGATTTGGCCTTGCCCGACAGCACCAGCGTCACATTGGCGCCGCTGATGCTGAACGTGCTGCCATTGCAAACGGCGCTGCCGCCGCCATTGCCGCCGAGTGCGAAATAGCCGTCGACCGTGTAGACGCCGGCGCCTAGCAGGATGGCGCCCGAGCCGATGAAATTGCCGGCGATGTCGTGTTGCGCCGTGGCCGGTATGACGAAGCAGCTGCCGCCCCCACCGCCATTCACATTGCCGACCACCTGAAACACGCCCGAACTGGTGGCGTCGGCCATGATCGTCTGGGAGCCGCCGCCGAGCGTGATGGCGTCGCCATTGCTGCCCGGGCCGATTTTGTAGCTGTTGGATGTTCCCGAACCGAAGGTGAGCGTGGCGCCGCCGGTGTTGTTGAATCCGCCGGGCAGCTCGAAAGTGCTCGGCCCGCCGAAGGTCAAGGTGCCGCTGTTGCAGAGGCCGACGCGCGCGATGCCGCCGCAATTATTGTCGCTGATGCCGATCTTGAACGTGCCGGCGCCGAACGTGGTGGTGCCGTAGCTGGTCGTCAGTCCCTTGGTGAAGTTGAAAGTGCCGGCGCCGAATGTGGTGGTTCCGGCGGTGGTCACCTGCTTGCCGAAATTGAAGGTCCCAGCGCCGAAAGTCGTGCTTCCCGCAGTGGTGAGCGTCTTGGCGAAATTGTAGGTGCCGGGGCCGAAATTGGTCGTGGCGCTCGTCGTCAGGTCGCCGGCAATGTTGTAAACCGTGGTTGCCGCGCCTCCCGTGGCGAAGTTGACGTTGATGCCGCCGCCGATGGTGATCGTGCCCAGGTTGACGGTTGTCTTGCTGCCGCAATCCAGCGTCCAGGTCGATGATGACGGTGCCCAGGTGGCGGTGCAGCCGAGTACGATCGCTTGGCTTTTGGTGGAGCCCGGGCTCCAGCCGAAGTCGATGCTGTTGCCAATGGGGGTTGTCGGCGCCGTCGGCGCGGACGTCGTCGAAAGCGCGGCCACTGTGGCAATGCGGGCAACCGCGGCGGCGACCGCGGCATTGCCGGCCAGCGGATCGGGAGTCGATTTCTTGGTGATCACCGCCGCCGCGCCGTTGGGGCCGGTGATGCCGTTGCAAGGCTGGCTTGGGGCCGCGGCGGAGTTGTAGTTGACGCCGATCGCCGAAATGCTGGTGCCGCAGGGGACGGTCACCGTGTTGTTCGAGGATACCGTGCATTTCTGCGCGGTGATCGCGGTGCCGCCGCTCAGCGTGATGCCGGTCTGTGTGCCGTCAAGCGCAAGCATGCATCCGGGTGTCTGCGGCTGCGCGCCAAGCTCGGCCACCGAACTGGCGTAAATCTGCAATTGCTCGCGATCGCTCAAGACGCGTGCCAGAAGCAGGGTCTTGTAGGTATTGATCGACACCGAAACGGCGTTGACGGCTGGCGTTTTCGGGGAGGCGACAAGGCTGACCTGCACATTGGCGGCGGGAACGCCGTTGAGCACCGCCACGCTGACGGCGGTGGCGGTCATCTGGTTGGTGGACTTGTTCGCATTGTAGGCGAGGGCACCTGCATAGGCCGACAGGTCGGCGATGCGCTGATTGTCGACACGCTCGACCAGCGCGCCGCCATATTCGGTCACCAGGGCGGCCATGCCGATCAGCATCGGCATTACCAGTGCCGCGGTGATCAGCACGTTGCCGTCTCGGTTCCGCAAAAATCGTCGCAAGAATTGCATCGGTGTTGACCTGACACACTTTAGAGCGGCCCAGCCGGGCTCTCGCTCATTAGTAGTCGCGAATGTCTTAAAAAATATTGTCCGACAAATCCATTGCAAAGGCTTATGGAAGCCACTGATTTCGCTCGTGAACTGCACAAGAGAAAGTCATTTGCACGCTTTTATGGCAGATGACCTGCTGATGATGCCGTCGTTGTCTCAACGCAAAAGGGCGCCTTCCGGCGCCCTTTCGGTATCTGAGTTGATGGAAGTGTGGATTAGAAATCCATACCGCCACTCAAGCCCGCTTGCGGGCTTGAGCAACTTGGATTCATGGGCGTGCTTTATGGACTTCTTAGAAGTCCATGCCGCCACTCAAGCCCGCTTGCGGGCTTGAGCAACTTGGATTCATGGGCGTGCTTTATGGACTTCTTAGAAGTCCATGCCGCCCATGCCGCCCATGCCGCCGCCGCCCATGCCGCCAGGCATGCCGCCGCCAGCCGACTCCTTCTTCGGAGCCTCCGCGATCATGGCTTCGGTGGTGACGAGCAGGCCGGCGACCGAGGCCGCGTCCTGGAGAGCCGTGCGAACGACCTTGACCGGATCGACGATGCCCATGGCGATCATGTCGCCATAGTCGCCGGTCTGGGCGTTGTAGCCGAAGGTCGCGCCCTTGTTCTCAAGGATCTTGCCGGCAACGATCGATGCTTCCGCACCGGCGTTGGCCGCGATCTGGCGGGCCGGAGCCTGCAGCGCACGACGAACGATGTTGATGCCGGCGGCCTGGTCGGCATTGACGCCGGTGGCCTTGATGTTGGCCGAAGCGCGCAGCAGGGCGACGCCGCCGCCTGCAACGATGCCTTCTTCGACGGCCGCGCGGGTCGCGTTGAGGGCGTCATCGACGCGATCCTTCTTCTCCTTGACTTCGACTTCCGTCGCACCGCCGACGCGGATCACCGCAACGCCGCCCGCGAGTTTCGCGAGACGTTCCTGCAGCTTCTCCTTATCGTAGTCCGAGGTGGTCTCCTCGATCTGCTGCTTGATCTGGGCGACGCGGCCCTGGATCTCGGCCTTCTTGCCGGCGCCGTCCACGATGGTGGTGTTCTCCTTGGAGATCGACACCTTCTTGGCGCGGCCGAGCATGTTGAGGCCGACGTTCTCGAGCTTGATGCCGAGGTCTTCCGAGATGACCTGGCCGCCGGTGAGGATGGCGATGTCTTCCAGCATGGCCTTGCGGCGATCACCGAAGCCCGGCGCCTTGACGGCGGCGATCTTCAGGCCGCCACGCAGCTTGTTGACGACCAGCGTGGCCAGAGCCTCGCCTTCGACGTCTTCCGAGATGATGAGCAGCGGCTTCGAGGTCTGCACGACGGCTTCGAGAACCGGCAGCATGGCCTGCAGGTTGGAGAGCTTCTTCTCATGGAGGAGGATGTAGACGTCCTCGAGCTCGGCAACCATCTTGTCGGCGTTGGTGACGAAGTAGGGCGAGAGATAGCCGCGGTCGAACTGCATGCCTTCGACGACTTCGAGTTCGGTCTCGGCGGTCTTGGCTTCCTCAACCGTGATGACGCCCTCGTTGCCGACCTTCTGCATCGCTTCCGCGATCATCTTGCCGACCGACTCGTCGCCATTGGCCGAGATCGTGCCGACCTGGGCAACTTCCTCGGAAGTCTTGATCTTCTTGGCAGCCTTGCCGAGCGCCGCGACGACTTCGATGACGGCGAGGTCGATGCCGCGCTTCAGGTCCATCGGGTTCATGCCGGCGGCAACGGCCTTGTGGCCTTCCTGGACGATCGACTGTGCCAGAACGGTCGCGGTCGTGGTGCCGTCGCCGGCGATGTCGTTGGTCTTCGAAGCGACTTCGCGGACCATCTGCGCGCCCATGTTCTCGAACTTGTCCTCAAGCTCGATTTCCTTGGCGACGGTGACGCCGTCCTTGGTGATGCGCGGAGCGCCGAACGACTTGTCGATGACGACGTTGCGGCCCTTGGGGCCGAGCGTGACCTTCACCGCGTCAGCGAGGATGTTGACGCCGCGCAGCATGCGCTCGCGGGCGTCACGGGAGAATTTTACGTCTTTGGCAGCCATGTTTTAACTCCTGGCAGGGGCTTGGGGTAAGCCCGAAGATTTAAAGGATGGTGAGGCCGATATTCAGCCGATGATGCCCATGATGTCGGATTCCTTCATGATCAGAAGGTCTTCGCCATTGAGCTTGACTTCGGTGCCCGACCACTTGCCGAACAGGATGCGGTCGCCAGCCTTGACGTCCAGCGGAACGAGCTTGCCAGCTTCGTCACGAGCGCCGGAGCCGACGGCGATGATCTCGCCTTCCTGCGGCTTTTCCTTCGCCGTGTCGGGGATGATGATCCCGCCGGCGGTCTTGGATTCGGATTCGACCCGGCGAACGACCACGCGGTCATGAAGCGGGCGGAACTTCGACTTTGCCATTTTTTCTTCCTCGATGAGAACGGTGAGAACAGTTCCTCCGTCCGGCGACGCCGGACATGCAATTAGCACTCACGAGTGGTGAGTGCTAACGTGGCGCTGAAATAGGCCGCCGGCCTGTGAGAGTCAAGGCGCTCGGCGCGATGATTTGCTCGATCGAAGCCGCGCCGCGCAGGACAATGAGCTTACCTGCGTTTTGGCGATCCAAGCACCAGAAGCGGGCATCGTTCCGCCAGCGGGTAGGAGCCGCTCGGCACGAAGCGCACATTGTCGAACCAACTGCCCGCCTCGTCTATCAGCATGGCCAGCGTCGCGAAGCAATAAGTCGTTGCCGAACCCGCATAGACGTCGATGGTACCGATGGAGGCCATGCTCCATCCGCTGCTCGCGGCAAGGGCCGCGCGCGAAGCGGTTTTCCCGGGAAAGCGCATAGCGCTTTCCCTTGGCAATTGCGTCAAAACAAGGAGATGGAGCGGTTCGCTGTTTCCGTGAAACGGGTGAACTTCTCTACAGAAACTGCCGCAACTGGGTGTGGATGATCGACCGATAATCCTCGATGGTCCGGCGGCTTTCCGCTTCGCCCTCCGCTAGCGCCAGACGCACCACGCTGCCGGCGAGCTGGAAGATCAGCAGAACCATGCGTTCGAACTGTTCGCGCTTGTGCGGATCGAGCAAGACGGTGACATGGTCGCAGAACAATTTTGCCTGGTGTCTGGTCTCGGCGATGTCGAGATTCTTGAGCGCCTTGTCGGCCTGGATGGCGTTCTGGAGATCCTGGATGGCCGGATCCCCGGCGACGCGGCTGTGATAGTCGTCAAGCAGCCGGTCGGCGGCCATGATCACGTCCTTCGCCTCGCGGATGTCCGCGATGATCGCAATCAGCCTGGCGCGGCTGACCTCTGAAAAGCGCTCATAGAGCATCGCCAGGATCGCCGACTTGCTGGGAAAGTAATGGTAGACGGTGGCGATAGGCCCACCGGCCAGCATGCCGACCTCCTTCATCGTGACGGCGTCGATGCCTTTCTCGCCGATCAGCCGCATCGTCGTCGACAGTATGGCGTCGATGCGCTCGCGGCTGCGCTCCTGCTTGGGTCTACGCCTGGGCTCGGTCGCCGTTCGCCCTGCTTCTTCTTTCATGCGCCCGATCTCTCGCGAGAGTTCCAAATTTCTGGTTGACAACAAACATGATTAACTATCAGTTTCCAGAAATGCTGACAGATTGTCAGTTTTTCTGCGGCGCGGCAAGGACGTTGGGGAGGCGCGTTTGAGGTCGACGAATGCGGAACGGGCGGAGAATGGCGACTGGTTGGTCGGCAATCCGACGGGCGCGCAGCTTGCCGCGGCGTTGTGGATCGGTTCGGTCGGCCTGCTCATTCTCGGGCTGCAACCCGTACTGCTCGGCGCGCTTTACACCGAGGGTCATGTCACCGGCGACGAACTGGCGCTGGTCGCCACCGCCGAGATGATCGCCATCGCCATCGGTTCGGCCGTCGTGGCGATGCTGCTGTCGGCCCGCAACATGCGTTGGAAAAGCGCCGTCCTTCTGGTCCTGCTGGCGGCGGCCAATTGGTGGACGGCCTACGCCGATACGCCCCAGATGCTGATTTCGGCCCGCGCCCTGGCGGGGCTCGCCGAGGGTGGCCTGGTGGCGGTCGCCACCGAGTTGATCGCGCGTTCGCGCCGCGCCGAGCGTATTGGTGGCTACTTCGTCACTATGCAGACGCTGGCGCAATGCGCCCTGGCGCTGCTGCTGGCGCTCTACGTCGTCCCGGCCGCCGGTTCGAGCGGCGGCTTCATCGTTCTCGCTGTCGTCTGCATGGCGTCGCTGGCGGTCGCCTTTCTCGTTCCCGGCGACTACGCCGATCTGCCGAAGGACGAGAATCTGGCCAATGTGCTGACGGTTCCCTCGATCGCCGCGCTGTTATCGGTCTTCTGCTATTTCATGTTCTTCGGCGCGGTCTGGGCTTTTTTGGAGCCGCTTGGCACCCAGTTCGGCATCGATGGGCGCACTGTCGGCCTGATCGTCTCCGCCAGCCTTGCGGCGCAGGTTCTGGGCGCGATGACGGCGACAATGTTCGAGGCGCGCATCGATTATCGCCTCGCCATCACGGCAATCGGCGCGGTCGCGCTCTCAAGCTCGCTGGTTCTCGCCAGTGGTCCCGGCCTCACCACATTCTGGGCCGCCGCTTTGGTCATGGGCTTCATCCTCTTGTTCATCGTGCCCTACCAGATCCGGTTGGCCATCACCGCCGACGAGACGCGCACGGCCGTGCTTCTGGTGCCGGCTGCCCAGCTTTTTGGCCTGGCGATCGGACCGATCGCGGCGTCGCTGCTTATTGATGGCGGGGATTTCCGGCCGGTGCCGGAATTCGCCGCCGCCAGTGCCGTTGCCAGCGTGGCGCTGCTCGGCCTGTTCATCCTCGCGTCGCGGCACCGCCGCGCCAGACCATGACCCCGAAAAGTGGAAACCGGTTTTCGGAAGAGATCACCATCCAACGAAAAGCCTGAGCCCGGAAGAATGTCGAACACCTGGAGCAACTGGTCGGGCTACGTCACCGCCGAACCGCGGCTGATCGCCAGCCCCGCCGATGCTGGCGAACTCAGCGATCTGGTTCGTACGGCACCCGGCCCGCTGCGCGTCGTTGGCGCCGGCCATTCCTTTACGCCGCTGGTGAAATCGCAAGGCACGATCCTGTCGCTGGAGAAGCTCCAGGGATTGGTCTCGCGTGACGCCGAAAAACATCAGGCGCGCGTACGGGCAGGGACGCGGCTTGGCCCGCTCATGCGCATGCTGCAAGACATCGGCCAGGGCCTGCCGAACATGGGCGACATCGACCGCCAGGCGATCGGCGGTGCGCTGGGCACCGCCACGCACGGCTCGGGACCGACGCTCGGCGCCTATCACACGCAACTGGAAGCGGTGCAGATCGTCGACGGGCTCGGCAAATTGCGCGAGTTCACCCGAGCCGCCGATCGGGACGTGATCCACGCCACCGGCGTCGCGCTCGGTGCCTTCGGCGTGCTCAGCGAAGTGACCTTGAACAACATCGCGACCTACCGGTTGCGCCGACGCAAATGGGTGCTGCCGATCGCCGACATGCTGCGCGATTTCGAGACGATGATGGCCGCGCACCGATCGGCCGAGTTCTATTACATTCCGTTTTCCGGTTACGCGCAGTTCATCGCGAGTGACTTGAGCGACGCCGCACCCACCGCGCGGCCGCCGGAGGCAGACGAGGCCGGTTTGAGGACGCTGCGCCGGTTGCGCACCGGGCTCGCCTGGCTGCCGTCGCTGCGCCGCCGGCTGATCCTGGGCGCCGTCGCCAAGGTTTCGGCCGAGGATTATGTGCAGGACTGGCTGAACGTCTATGCCAGCGACCGGCAGACGAGGTTCAACGAGATGGAATATCACCTGCCGTTCGAGGAGGGACCGAAGGCGCTGGCCGAGATCATCGAACTGACGGAGAAGCATTTTCCCGAGGTCTATTTTCCGATGGAGGTGCGCTCGGTCGCGCCTGATCAATTCTGGCTTTCGCCCTTCTACCACAGGCTTACCTGTTCGATCGCCATCCACCATGATGCGGCGAACGATCCATTGCCGTTCATGCGCGCGGCCGAGCCGATCTTTCGCAAATATGGCGGCCGGCCGCATTGGGGAAAGATGCACAGCCTGAAAGCGGCGGACCTGAAAAAACTCTACCCGCGCTGGGACGACGCGATGGCGGTGCGCCGCGATATCGACCCGCAAAATCGCTTCGTCTCGCGCTATATGGCCGGCCTCTTCGGCATCGAGCAATGAACGCCTATTTCGCCGCTCTTTCGGATGCGTTGAGAACAGCCGGTATCTTCCAGCCGTGTCTGGTTCTCGATCTCGACAGGCTGGATCGCAACGTTGCCCTGGTGAAGGAGAGGCTTGATCCCGGCCTTGCGGTGCGGTTGGTCGACAAGTCGCTGGCCTGCCTGCCGCTGCTTTCTCACCTCGGCAAGGCGCTTGGTACAAATCGGTTCATGACCTTCCACCCGCCGATCAGCGAGGCGGTGCTCAAGGCCTTTCCCGATGCCGATCTCCTGTACGGCAAGCCGGTTCCGGTCGAAGCGGCAAGGGCTGTCGTTGCGAAGGATGCCGCCGACTGGTCGCGTATCTGCTGGCTGATCGACAGCGAGCAGAGGCTGGCGGAATACGGTGCGCTTGCGGCGGAACTCGGCGTCGAACTGCGCATTGCTTTCGAGATCGATGTCGGGCTGCATCGCGGCGGGTTCGCCGATCCCGAGGCCTTGTCGAAAGCGTTGAACGCGCTGCCGGGACACGAACGGCTGCATTGCGAAGGCGTGATGGCCTACGAGGCGCACGCGCCGCACATTCCCGGCCTGTTCGGCGGGCCGGCCAAGGCGTTGGGACAAGCGTCGGAGCGGGCCGCCGCCTTCGTCGCCTGCCTCGCCGCCGGTCAGCGGAACATCTTGAACATCGGCGGCAGCAAGACCGCACTGCTCCATCGTCGCGGCGTCGCCAACGAAGTGTCGATGGGCTCGGCCTTCGTGCTGCCCAGCGATTTCGATACGCCCGGCCTCGACGGTTTCCAGCCGGCGGCCTTCATCGCGACGCCGATCCTGAAAGTGGTCGAGCCGATGCTGCCAGGCCCGCTGGCCGTCACCCGCCTGCTGCAGGCGCTCGGCCGGTTCCCGCGCAAGGGCTGCTATCTCTATGGCGGCAAGTGGATGGCTGAACCGGCATTTCCCGAAGGCATGAAGCCCAACGCCCTGCTTGGCCTGTCCTCCAACCAGCAATTCATGGGGCTGCCCGTGGATGCGACCGTCAGGCCCGGCGACTACGCCTTCCTGCGGCCGACGCAGAGCGAGGCGGTGTTGCAGCATTTCGGCTCGATCGCGGTGTTCTCCGCCGGCCGCATTGTCGATCGCTGGCCTGCATTGCCGATGGGCTGAGCCTGCGCTTGGCGAGCGTTCTCCGCACCCCGCCGCCTTCAAAAGGTCAAGCTTCGATCATGCGGCTTGCAACAGGCGATTACTTGACTAAGTCAAATAAATCGTTGATCCTCTTCCGGACAGGAGGAACGTCCAATGACCATCCACCATCCGCCGGGCAAGGACCGTATCGACGCGGTGCGGGCCTTCAACCGCTTCTACACTCGCCAGATTGGGCTGCTCGACGAAGGCTTGCTGAAGAGCCCTTTCTCTCTGACCGAGGCGCGCGTGCTCTACGAACTCGCGCATCGCGACGGACTTGTCGCCAGTGATCTGGTGCGCGACCTCGCGCTCGACCCCGGCTATCTCAGTCGTCTCCTGAAGAAATTCGAGGAGCGTGGCCTGGTCGATCGCGAGGCGACGGAAGCCGATGCGCGGCGCTCCTCGATCGCGCTGACGGCGGCCGGCCGAAAGGCTTTCGCGCCGCTGAACCGGGATTCGCACGACCAGGTCCAGGCCTTGCTGGACAAGCTTCCGCCGGCCGGACAGGACAGGCTGGTCAAGGCGATGGGCACGGTGCAACGCCTGCTCGGCGACAAGGCGGAACCAAAGGTTCCCTACCTGTTGCGGCCTTTGCAGGTCGGCGACATCGGCTGGATCACGCATCGCCAGGGCCTCATCTATGCCCAGGACTATGGTTGGGACGAGACCTATGAGGCGCTGGTCGCCGAAATTCTCGCCGCGTTCGTAAAATCCTTCGACCCCAAATGGGAACGCAGCTGGATCGCCGAGCGGGAAGGCGAGGTCGTCGGCTCGGTCTTCCTCGTGCGCAAGTCGGACGAGGTGGCAAAGCTGCGCCTGCTCTATGTCGAACATTCGGCGCGGGGCCTTGGCATCGGCAAGCGGCTGGTCGACGAATGCGTCGGCTTTGCCCGCGCCAAGGGCTACAAGACGCTGACCTTGTGGACCAACGACATTCTGGTTTCGGCACGCCGCATTTACGAGGCGGCAGGCTTCAAGCTCACCGACGAAGAGCGCCATCACTCTTTCGGCAAGGATCTGGTTGGCCAGAACTGGAACCTGGAATTGTAGCAGGCCTGCCGCCCGGCGCGTCGCGATGAACGCCCAATGCCGCCAGCGGCCGGCATTAGCGCAATTCGCACGACAATTGTCGGCGAGCCGCTGGCCGCCTCCGTTGGCGCGAGGCCGGCGGCTTTCTCCGGCAGTCAAGGTCCGCCGGCTCACACCGTCCAGAAATAGCGCACGATGTGAAAGAAGATCGGAGCCGCGAAGACCAGGCTGTCGGTACGGTCCATCATGCCGCCATGGCCTTCGATCAGATGGCCCCAGTCCTTGACGCCCTGGTCGCGCTTGATGGCCGAGGCGACCAGCCCGCCCAGAAAACCCATCGAGCAGGCGACGAAGGCCACTCCCGCCGCTTGCAGCGGCGAGAACGGCGTCACGAACGACAATAGCGCACCGAGCAGGCTCGCGGACACCAGCCCGCCGACCAGGCCTTCCCAGGTTTTCGACGGCGAGACGTTCGGCGAAAACCGGTGTTTTCCGAAGAGCTTGCCGAAGATGTACTGCAGCACGTCGCTGCCTTGCACGACGATGATCAGGAAGGCGATCAGCAACAGGGTGCGGCCTTCGAAACCCGGCACGTCGAGTGTCAGCAGCGCCGGAACATGGCTGACGCAATAGACCGAGATCATCACCGCCCATTGCTGCGCGGCGATCCGCTCGAGGAAGCGTTCGGTATCGCCATGCAGCGCGGTAATGGCCGGCATCAACAGGAAGCAGTAGACCGGAATGAAGATGACGAAGAGCCCGTACCAGGCGGTCCATACCAGCCAGTACTGAAAGGGAATGATGATGCCGAACATGCCGAGCAGCACCCAATGGTCGCTGCGGCTGGTGTGCGTCAGCGTCACGAATTCGCGCAGCGCCGCGAAGGAAATCAGTGCGAACAGGATTGTCATGCCGTAGCGGCCGAAAAAGAAGGCGACCGTCAACAACGCCACCATCACCCACCAGGCGTTGATGCGCTGGGTGAGATTGACCAGCGTCGAGCTGAGCGGCTTTGGCGCCCGCACCGAGAGTATGGCTGCGACGATGCTGGCAGTGGTCAGCACCGCGAGCAGGCCGAGGATCAGGATGGAGATTTCGTGGCGCATCAATCGCCTCGCTCGGGACGCGGGTTGAGCGCCAGGAGCGTGGCGTGGGCACGCTCGAGAAAGGCGCGGCGTTCTTCGCCCGGGGCCACCGCCACCGGTGGGCCGAAGACGACGCGGCACAGCAGCGGCACCGGCAGGAACTGGCCCTTGGGCAGCACACGCGACATGTTCTCGATCCAGCACGGAATGAGCTCGACCTCCGGCCGCGCCATCGACAGATTGTAGAGCCCGGAGCGGAAGCCCAGCAGCGGCTCCTCAGTCATGTTGCGGGTGCCCTCGGGAAACAGGATCAGCGAATGGCCCTGGTCGAGAACCGACAGCATGATCTCGATCGGGTTTTCTTCAGGCGTCGTCCATTGCCGGTTAATGAGCACGGACGACAGCATGTCCTTGGCGATGAAGCGGCGCAGCCGCGACTTTCCCCAGTACTCGCCGGCCGCAACCGCATGGGTGATCGCGCGCTCCTTCTCGCTCAGGCAGGCCGACAGCAGGATGAAGTCGCCATGGCTGGTGTGATTGGCGAAATAGATGCGCTGTCGGCCGGAGGGCAGGCTGCCGTTCCAGATCGGGCGCACCCCGGTCACCACCCAGGCTAGTGCCGAGAGGCCGACGGAGGTTACCGTCTGCAGCAAGGTGAAGGTCTTGAGCGAAAGCTTGTTCATAGTGGCGCCCAAAACCCTGCCGTCAAAAGCGCTACGGCGAACACGGCCAGGGCGAACCGCTGCTTGAACAGCAAGCGGCGGCTGCCGGCGATGCGGTCGTCGAGCGGGCGTGGCGTGGACGGGGAGGGTTTCAGCCGCATGCGCCCCAGCATGTCATCTACCGCCGCACCACCGGCAGCCTCGTCATTGTGGCTGGCCATCAGCCGGAACAACAGCGCGTCGAACACCAGAAGCGCCGACAGCGCCAGCACGGCAACCGCGCTCGCGGCCGAGACTGACAGAGCAATGGCCGCGGGCAAGGTCTCGAAGGCGCCGCGCGCCGACGCGGCCAGGGGCGCGAGGCTATTTGCGGCCACCACTACCGCGGCCGGCCATGCGGCCTGCTTCATCAGCGTGCGGGCGAAGCGATCGGCGCGTTCCTGGTCGGCATTGCCCGTCATGACGCCGCCTGCTCGGTGGCCTCGGCAAGATGGATCGGCCGGCCGGTGGCCGTCAGCATCTCGCGGGCAAGAGACGGCGTCTTGGCTCTGCCGGTCTCCGTGAGCCACTCGGCGACAACGCCGGCGCTGCGCTGGAAGCCGAGCGCGCAGCAGACCAGCACAGTACCGTCGCGGCGCGCGCTCTCCAGCGCATTGGCTGCCTGCTGTCGTATCGTTACGGGCGGCGGCAACAGGTCGATCATCGGAAAGCTGATCCAGCGGCAATCCGCTCCCGCCGGCTTTTCAAGCTCGGCGGCAACATCGATGACCGTGCCGAAGCCGTTGGCCTCGCTTGCCGTCGGAAGACGGCCGAAAAAGACACCGTCAGCGACGGCTACGAACGGCTGGAGCTTGTGCGTCCGTATCGCGACATTCACCCTGGCGCCCAGCCGGTAGGGCCAAAGCAGGACGCGGCTTGCCAGGGACACATGGCCTCCAGCGCTCTTCTGGAACACCTTTGCACCGGCCCCGGCATAGGCGAAGGCGACGATGGCCAGCGCCAGCGCCGGCCAGAGCAGGAAGAGCGCGACGGCGGAAAGGAGGGCGCCGAACCAGGCACCGGCGAGCGCAACGACGGCGCCCAGCGCATAGAACAGCGCCAGCCGGCGCGCCTTGGCATTGCTGGTCGGCCGGGCGCCCGAAAACGGCAACTTGCCGTCGCGCGGAAACAGCCACAGGGCGAAAAAGCCGAGCAGCGCGCCAGTCGGGATGTCGATGAAATGATGTTGCCAGGTTGTCAGCACCGAGACGCCGATCAGGAAGCACCAGCCATGCCAGAGCGGCAGCAGAAGGCCGCCGAGCTGGTGGCGCCAGTGGTCCCAGATGATCACCAGCAGGGCGATGTGCAACGAGGGCGCCTGGTTGAACGGCTTGTCGAAACCGCCAAGTACGGCAAACAGGAAGCCTGGCAGGCCGGTCGTTTCCGGCCGCACGAACGTCGCGGCGAGCGGGAACAGGATGAAGCAGGAGACAGCGACGATCTGCGCGGCGAGATAACGCCCGGCCAGGCGGTCGACCCCTTGCCTGCTGTCGTTGAGCAGCAGCGACAGGCCGTAGAACAGGTTGATCGACCAGTAGGGCACGATGGTCCATGCGAGGAAGGGAATGCTGTGTTCCCAGGAGAACACGATGCTGCCGACGTGGTCGCGCCGCGACGCCAGCCAGTTGGCGAAGCCGTAGCTGAGATAGAAGAACGGTGCCAGCAAGGCCAGCCAAAGGGCTGCCCTGAGGACTACCCGGCCATAAGGCTCAGGGCGCACATTGGATGCAAGCGACGACACCATCCTGTTCAGCGGCGCCGCGCGACCGAGACGGTGAAGATGCCCCACTGGTCGATGCGCTGATCGAGCTTCTCGAAACCGGCGGCTTCGACGAGCTGGTCCATCTCGCCTTGCGTGCGCCGGCGCATGACCCAGGCCTGGCCGCCGCGATGCGAAGTCAGGCTGCGGGCGATCATTTCGAGCTGCGGATGCCAGGGCTGGTTGGTGTAGAGCAACAGGCTGCCCGGCTGCATGGCGTGGGCAAGCCCGCCGAGCGAGCGGCCGATCATCGCGTTGTCCGGGAACAGTTCATAGAGGCCGGAAACGATGGCGAGATCGGGCGCCGGATCGGCGCCGGCGAGCATGTCGGCATCGAAAGCGTCCGCACGCTGGAACGAGATGCTCGCCGGCAATTGCCGCTCGGCAATCAGCTTGCGGCCAAGCTGGACGTTGAGGTCGGAATAGTCCTGCAGGCGCACGCTCGCCGGCTGGTCGGGGCTCTTCACAATGGCATCGAGAACATAGCGGCCGTGGCCGGCGGCGATGTCGAGAATGTGCGCTGGCCGCCCAGTGGCATTGAGCGTCGCCAGGCTGGAGCCGATCAGCTCTTCAAGATGCAGCTTGCGCTGGCGGATGCCGCGCCAGCCGATGGCTTCGAGGAAAACGCGGTCGACGATGCGGCCAATGCGCGTAACGCCCCGCGCGTCGTTCTCGTAGACGTAATCCAGCGTCGAGCCGGAATCGAAGCCGGTGGTGACGCCTGCCTTCATGCCCGACGAGACCCAGGCGCCCATGCGGATGGAGGCACGGCTGAATGCCCAATAAAGCCCTTTGGGCGACAGCGGATCGAGCGGTGAGGCAAGCCTGTCGGCCTCGTCGCGCGTGTAGCCGGCGATATCCGCCTGTTTCAGGTCGACCGGCGCATCCGGTGCGGCGAACTGTTTTGCCAGGAATGGCCGGATCAGGTCGAGCGCCTGCGCCCGGTCGCGCTCGCCCAGCGTGTCGTGGAAGAAACCCGGCAACACATGGCGTTCCTTGGTGCGGCTGCCGAGATTGACGAAGAACTCGTGCTGCGGGCCGTGGCGCACCACCCAGTCGCTCCCCGAAAGCAGAAGCTGCGTCGGCACGGTGATGGCGCGGGCGTCCGCAACCATGCGCGCCGCATGCTGGTAGAGTTCGACCAGAATATTGGAGGCGATCGGCCGCGTGATCAGGGGATCGCTCTCGAAGGAGGCGATGCGCACGGGATCATGGGTCAGGAACTTCGCCTTGACGTAGGAATTGACGAAGAAGCGGCCCTTGATCTTCTGCCAGAACGCGATGCCTTCCCTGGCGAAAGGCACGTAGAGCTTGACCGAGAAGGCTGGTGAAGCCAACACCATGGCGCGCAGTTTCGGCGCATAGTCGTGCACCCAGGCGGCGGCGAGCACCGCGCCGAAGGATTGCGCGATCAGCGCAATATCCTGCGTGGCGACGCCGTCCCTGGCGGCGATCTCGCGCATGAAGCAGTCGATGTCGCGCACCAGAGCCGAGAAGGAAGGGGCATAGCCGCGCTCGCCGGACGAGCGGCCATTGCCGCGGGCGTCCCAGGCGTAGAAGGCGTGGTCCGGCATCAGCAATTCGTCGACGAGGTGGGCCATGCGGCCGCCATGCTCGTGGCCGCGGTGGAAGAGCACCACAGCGCCCTTGGCCTCGGCGGAAGCTGCCGGCCAGAACCGGTAGAAGATCTCCGTCCCGTCATGGCTGCGGAAGACCCGCTCTTGCGCTTGCCGCTCGAGGCCTTCCGCGGCCGCGGGGGCGATCGGTTCGTGCATCATGGTCTTTCCCTCTGGCGGCATGGCGAGCCTCGATGCTCAGTTGGCGCTGCCAATAAGGCCGGCGCGTATCCGGTTTATGGCGGTCAACAGCGAAAGCGTTGCCATGGCCGGAAACACGAGCGGCGCGATGGATACCGGCCAGAGCCCGGCGGCGCACAGCACCGCGACCACGCCCAGTGCCAGCGCCCTGTCGCTCTTGCCGAATGGCCCGGCATAGTTTCGCCCGATCCCGGCGGCGATGCCGAGCACGCCGGCGAATTCAGTCAGCACCGCGGTCAGGGCGGAAGCGACGACGCCCCATGGGCTGAACTGTGGAAAGGCGGCAAACGGCAGGATCAGCGCAAGATCCGAAACGACGTCGCAAAATTCGTTGAGATACATGCCGAGCGTCGAGGCCTGTCCGTGTTCTCGCGCCAGCATGCCATCAACGGCATTCAGCGCCATGCGCACGAACATCACCACGGGAATGAGCAGCAGCAGCGAGCGCCATTCATGCAGGATCGCGATGGCCGCCCCGGCCGCGATCGACATCAGGGCCGCCAGGATGGTTATGCTGTTTGCGGTGACCCCGATGGCCGCCAGCCGATTGACAAGCGGCCGCAGCCTGCCCTGGAAAGCCGGCTTGAGAGCGTAAAGCGTCGGCATGTCGTTGATCCCCCGATCCTGACCCGAGGCTGTACATCAATATGTCACACGCGACCAGCGTATAGCCCATTGCGCTTGATGCAGCGGACACCGTCATGCCGACTTGCCATAGCACCGGCCAGGTGTTCATCAACCGCTAACCACGACTGCATCGCGCGGCTGCCATGCACGTTTGCATGCCTCTGGCGCAATGCGGCACCTTGAATAGTAAGCACGCTTATTATATATGTCGCTCATGGTTTCAGATGGCATAGACAGATTGGGATTTTTGATCCACGACGTGCAGCGCCTGATGCGCAAGCGCTTCGAGACGCGCGCCAGCGGGCTTGGCCTCTCCTCAGCGCAATGGCGCCTCATGGTGCGTGTCGCCAAGGAAGCGGGTGTCACCCAGGCGCGGCTCGCCGAACTGCTCGAAATCGAGCCGATCAGCGTTTCGCGCCTTGTCGACCGGATGGAGGAGGGCGGCTGGATCGAGCGCCGGGCCGATGCCACCGACCGCCGCGTGCGCATGATTTTCCCGACCGCCAAGGCGAGCGCCGCCTATGCCGAGGTCAAGAGCCTGGCCGGCGAAGTCTATGAGGATTCGCTTGTCGGCGTTTCGCCGGAGGACCGTGGCGTCCTGATCAGGGCGCTTGACACCATGGCACGGAACCTCGCCGAGGACGACGCGTCGTCCGACGAAAAGATCAAGAATGCGGAAGGCGCAGCAGCATGAACGCAGTAGCCAAGATAGACGAGAATGCCACTCCCAAGGTGGAGATGGAAGCGCCGGCACAACCGGCCTCTGCTCCCGTTGCCGTCGCTCCGGTGCAGCCGGTGCCGGAGCCAAAGAAGAAGCGCCGCATTGGCCGCTTGCTTTTGATGCTTGTCCTGCCGGCGGCATTGGCCATCGGCGGCGGCTATGTCTGGATCACCGGCGGGCGTTATCAGGAGACCGAGAACGCCAACCTGCAGCAGGCCAAGGTGTCGATCGCCTCGGATACGGCGGGCCGCATAGTTCAGGTTGCCATATCGGACAATCAGATGGTGAAGCAGGGCGATCTTCTGTTTGCCATCGACCCCGAGCCTTACCGGATCGCGCTCGCCCAGGCCGACGCGGCGGTGGCTGCCGCGCGTCTCAATGTCGAGCAACTGCGTGCCGCCTACAGCCAGGCTCAGGCTCAGCAGAAGTCCGACGTCAGCGAGGTCGGTTACGCCCAGTCGCAATACGACCGCGCCGCCGATCTCGCCCAGAAGGGCATCAACGCAAAATCCGCGCTCGATGAAGCCAGGAACGATCTCGACAAGGCAAAGCAGCAGCTTGCCGTTGCCGAGCAAGGCATCATCAGCGCCAAGGCCGCCCTTGGCGGCAATCCCGACATCGAGACCGACAAGCACCCGACGGTGATGGCCGCGCTCGCCGCGCGCGACAAGGCGGCCTACGACCTGGCGCAGACGACGGTGAAGGCGCCCGCCGACGGCGTCATAAGCCAGGCCTCGTCGTTCAAGGTCGGCCAGTTCGTCGGCGCCGGCACACCGCTGTTTTCGCTGGTCGAAACCGGCGACACCTGGATCGACGCCAACTTCAAGGAAACCCAACTCACCCACATGAAGCCGGGTCAGAAGGCCGAGATCATGGTCGATACCTATCCGGGCAAGACCTTCGAAGCGGCCGTCAAGGCGATCGGAGCGGGAACCGGCGCGGAGTTCTCGCTGCTGCCTGCCCAGAACGCCACCGGCAACTGGGTCAAGGTCACGCAGCGCATTCCGGTGCGGCTGGAACTGACCGATGCCGACGCCAAGATGGCGCTGCGCACCGGCATGAGCGCCACGGTTACCGTCGACACCGGCGTCGCGCGTGGTCTGCCGTCGATCTTCGGTCACGCCAAGGCCGGCGAGGCCGCGCAGTAAAGTCAGGCCAAGCCCGCAGAGACCAGGCGGGTGAGGCGAGTAGCAGGATTGGTCTGATGGAAGAGTGGAAAGGATCAGCGTTTAGGCCGGACCGCATTGCGCCTGGACCGAATCCGAAATCTTCCACGATCCGTCGGTCCTGATGTTTCCGGGCGGCAGGCATCCGCTCAATCGAGACTTTCAGTCGATGTAACCCCCACATCGATGATCGCGTCCCACCGCGATGAAGGTCTCTCAACGGAGGCGTTGCCGCCCGGAAACCCGTTGTACACGTTTTTGTTACCTGCTGGAAGTTCCACGTCATGAGCACACCCGAACCTTTCAAAGAAGTGCCGCATCGCGGCCTGATCACGGTCGCGCTCATGCTGGCGACGATCATGCAGGCGCTCGACACCACGATCGCCAACGTAGCGCTGCCGACCATGACCGGCGATCTCGGTGCTTCCCCCGACAACATCAACTGGGTGCTGACCTCCTATATCGTCGCCGCCGCCATCATGACGCCGGTCACCGGCTGGCTGGCCGACCGCTTCGGCCGCAAGGAACTGTTCCTGACCTCGGTGGTCGGCTTCACCGTTTTTTCCATGCTGTGCGGCCTGGCGTGGAGTTTGGAATCCATAGTGTTCTTCCGGCTGATGCAAGGCGTCTTCGGCGCCGCGATCGTGCCGTTGTCACAGACCTTTTTGCTCGACATCAATCCCAGGGAGCGCCACGGCCAGGCGATGGCCATCTGGGGCGCCGGCATCATGCTGGGGCCAATCCTGGGGCCGACGCTCGGCGGCTGGCTGACGGAGAATTTCAACTGGCGCTGGGTGTTCTTCATCAATTTGCCGGTCGGCATCATCGCCTTCCTCGGCATGGCCGCCTACTTGCCCGCCATTGCCCGGCGGGTGCGGAGCTTCGATTTCTTCGGTTTCGCCATGATATCGCTCGGCGTCGGCGCGTTGCAGCTGCTGCTCGATCGCGGCGGCGAGGTCGACTGGTTTTCCTCGATCGAGATCTGGATCGAACTTGGCCTTTCGATAACCGGTTTCTGGGTGTTCATCATCCATACGATGACGGCGGAACATCCCTTCATCGATCCGAAGATATTCCTCGACCGCAATTTCGTGACCGGGCTGGCGTTCATCTTCGTCATGGGCGTGCTCATCCTGGCGAGCATGTCGCTGCTGCCGCCAATGCTGTCGACCATCTTCGGCTATCCGACCGTCACCATAGGCATCGTCATGGGGCCACGCGGTGTCGGCACGATGATTTCGATGCTCGTCGTCGGGCGGCTCATGAGCAAGATCGATGCCAGGATCCTCGTCGTCATCGGCTTCCTGCTGACCGCGCAATCGCTCTACACCATGTCCAGCTTCACGCCGCAGATGGACAACTGGCTGATCATCAGCTCCGGCGTCATCCAGGGCTTGGGCATGGGAATGGTGTTCGTGCCGCTGTCGACGGTGGCCTTCGCCACGCTTGACGTGCGCTTCCGCACCGATGCCACCGCCTTGTTCAGCCTGGTGCGCAATCTTGGCTCGTCCATCGGCGTGTCGGTCGTGACGGTCCTGATGGTCCGCAACACGCAGGTCAACCACAGCGAGCTTTCCGCCTTCATCAATCCTTTCAATCCCAATCTCTGGGCGGTTTCGCCGGCAGCCGCGGGCGGCGATCCGACGGCGCTGTCGCAGATCGATCGCGTGGTCAATCTTCAGGCGATGATGATTTCTTACGTCAATGACTTCAAAATACTCATGGTGATGACGCTGATTGCCATCCCGTTCGTTTTCCTGCTGCGCAAACCAAAGCAGGCGCCGGCCGACGGCGCACCGGCCGCGCACATGGATTGAGGGCAGGCGGAAGCGCCTACTTTCCCAGCACGAGGCTCCAGTAGCGCACAGCGCTGTCGCGGCCGTCGCGTACATAGGCAAGGCCGAAGCGGGTGAAGCGCGGGTCGAGCATGTTGCGGCGGTGGCCGGGCGAATGCACCCAGATGTCGAACAGTTTCTCAAGGTCGAAGCGGCCCTCGGCGATGTTCTCGGCCGCCGCCCCGCCAATGCCATTGTCCTTGACGCGCGAGGCGAAATCCTTGCCCCATCCGGTGGTGTGGCTCATGCGGCCGCGCCCGGCCATGTAGCCGGCCTGCTGGAGTGCCGCTTTTTCCAGCTGTGCATCGGGAGCGAGCGGCCCCAACCCCGCGGTGGCGCGGATGCCCGCCAGCGTGCTGGTGGCGGAGGAGGAGGCCCCGGCACCTTCGCCGGCTGGCAATGAAACGGTGCCGCAGGCGGCGAGCCCTACTAGTGCGGCAAGGCCGACGCCCTTCAGCAGCATGCGCCTGTTCGGATTCGGGATCGGGTGGTTTTCGATTTTCGCAATGGTCATGCTCGCCTGAGATAATGGCGATCATGGCTTTTGCCGGGCAGGGCGACGAAAATTCCGGCCGAACCGAAGGTTCTAGGCGGCGGTTTCGAGATTTGCTTCCAGGGAACGGCCGGTCCGATCGTCTTCGGTATGCGCCCACCAGGCGCCGAGCGAAGGCAAAGCCTGCTTCCGCCGGGAGCGAAAGTTGAAATCGAACATCGCTCGATTCCATGGACTTGGCGACAACCGCCCCTAAATCGGCTAGGATAGCGCCTGTGCGAGAAGGGCAGCTATGGGCGGCCATCCTGGCGGTGACCGTCCCCGACATACAGGAGGAAGGTTATGGCCGGCTTTCATGTCATGGCGGACGCGCGAGGGATGCATGTACAGCCCTCGGTGCGCCATATCACCACGTCTGATCTATGGGACGCGCTGCGCCTCGGCGTCGAGGATTTCTGGGCAAAACCGTCGCACTATGTCTTCTTGTGCCTGATCTACCCTATCGTCGGCCTGATCCTGACGCGGTGGACGTCGTCTGGCGCCAATGCCATCCAGCTTATCTATCCCTTGATGTCGGGGTTCGCACTGGTCGGCCCGTTCGCCGCGCTCGGTCTTTACGAGATCAGCCGTCGGCGCGAGCTTGGCATGAACACCTCCTGGTGGCACGCACTCGACGTGCGCCGCTCGCCTGCGATTCCGTCAATCGCGGTGATCGGCATCATGCTGGTGGCCCTGTTCCTGTTGTGGCTGTACACCGCGCAATCGATCTATATCGGCCTGTTCGGCGACCAGCCGCCGGCTTCGATCGGCAGCTTTGTGCGTGAGGTGCTGACCACCAGCAAGGGCTGGACGCTGATCCTCGCCGGCAACGCCGCCGGCTTCGTCTTCGCCGCGGTGGTTTTGGCGACGACGGTTGTTGCCTTCCCGCTGCTGCTCGATCGCGATGTCGGCGCCGTCTCGGCGATCGAGACTTCTGCCAGGGTGGTGATGGCCAACCCGTTGCAGATGGCGCTGTGGGGCCTGATGGTCGCCGTACTTCTGGTGATCGGCTCTATCCCGCTGTTTGCCGGACTGGCCGTGGTCATGCCGATCCTTGGTCATGCCACCTGGCACCTTTACCGCAAGGTGGTCGAACCGGAGCGGGGGGAACAGACAAGACGGCCGATGTAGCGCGCGCGCCCCTCGATACCGAGTCCGGGCCGCTTCAAGGCCCATGGTCACTGCGCGCACTACAATGCGGCTGCCGCCGAGCGATCCATAAGCGACGTCCGTGCCTTCTGAAAGAAGTCTTCGGCGGCTAGTCTGAGAGCGAGACCGCGCTTGAAGCTTTCGCCCTCAGCGTTGCGCGTCGGTCGCCATCTTCAGCGCCAGTGCCGCCAGCACGGTGCCCATCATCCAGCGCTGGATGACCAGCCACAATGGCCGCCCGGCAAGGAAAGCGGCGATCGAACCGGCCGTCACCGCGATGATCGCATTGACGGTCAGGCTGATCGATATCTGCGTCGCGCCGAGCACCAGTAGCTGCGACAGGACATGGCCCTTGCCGAGGCTGATGAACTGCGGCAGCAACGACAGGTAAAGCACCGCGACCTTGGGATTGAGCAGATTGGTCATCAGGCCCATGGCGAACAGCTTGCGCGGCCCATCCTTCGGCAGTTCGCGCACCTGGAACGGCGAGCGTCCGCCGGGCTTCACGGCCTGCCAGGCCAGCCACAAGAGATAAAGCACGCCGGCAAAGCGTAGAGCGTCGTAGGCATAGGGCACGGCGAGCAGCAGCGCCGTGATGCCGAGCGCGGCCGACAGCACATAAAAGAGAAAACCGACCGCGACACCGCCAAGCGAGATCAGTCCGGCCTTTGGCCCTTGCGACAGCGATCGCGAGATCAAATAGATCATGTTCGGACCCGGCGTCAGCACCATGCCGAGGCAGACCAGCGCGAAAGCGAGATGATTGGCGGTTTCGGGCATCGGTTGGTCCCCAGCGCGCGGCGATGATGCGCGATCTCGCGAGTGGCCAACGTGTGCCCGCCCCGACCGGCGCTTGCAAGAGCTTGGTGGCGCCAAGCATTGCGCCAGGGAAGCCATCCT
Organism: Mesorhizobium sp. M0152; assembly: GCF_040322415.1. Lineage (NCBI taxonomy): Bacteria > Pseudomonadati > Pseudomonadota > Alphaproteobacteria > Hyphomicrobiales > Phyllobacteriaceae > Mesorhizobium > Mesorhizobium sp. M0152. Next base: position 198,002 of record NZ_JAMYTH010000006.1, on the reverse strand, counting down.
GGGGCTAAGGAGGGTCACGTCGAAACGGATTTACGCGATGCGCGCTTTCAGTCTTTGCTCTTTGTGCATGTCGTTATCTCAAAACCGGAATCACTTTCGGGCGACGTGCATCAGCCGACCACACGCAGGTTCGACAGTTCGTTGCCGATTTCCTTGAAATCGTTCGACAGGCTCGCGCCCGTCGCGTTCCAGAACAGTTTGGCCGGTTTGCTCGCGTCCGTCGGATCCTTGCGGAAGCGCGAGTCCGACGAGCAGGATTTCAATGCATTGATTGCCTGCAGATCGCTGGCCTTTGTCGTGGACAGATCGAGCGCAACCGTCATCACCATGATGTTGGCCGCCTTGGCGTTGTTGCAAAGCGTCGCCATCTGTTCGTTGAGCGCGCCGGTATAATTGCCGTTCGAATAGTCGAACTGGCCGATGGCGCTCGATGTGCCCATGAACAGGCGGCCGACCGAGGTGCCGTTGTAACCGGGATTAAGATAACCGTAGGACGCATAGGTCGATTTCGAGCCCGCGGGGTCGGAATAACCCAGCGACGAGGGCGTGTAATAGGTGTTGGCGCCGTCGGTCAGCACGATCACCACCTTATCGTTGCCTTTCTCCGTTTCCGAACGTCCCTGCGTAAACGGCTGACGGCTCGAAACCACCCGCCAGCCCCATGCCATGCCCTCCGGAACATTGGTGCCGCCGTTCGGCTGCATCAGGTCGATCGCGGCCTTGATCGCGGTGAGCCCGTTGGCGTCGCTGACGTCGGTCAGCGGCGTGATAGGATTGGTGGTGCAACTGTAGTTCGGGCCGTTGCCGGCCGCCAGCGCCGGCGCATCGATCGGCCGCGGCTGGAAATATTTGGCCATGTTGCGCAGCCGCGATTGGCCGGTGCTGCTTGAAGGGTTGTCGTTCCACCAGCTGTTGACGGCACCATAGGTTTGCGGCGCGGCTTCGTCGGGATCCTGGGTGAGCTTCCAGTGATTGCCAGGCTCGTCCGGGGCGAACATCGGCACGAACATCGTTGCCGGATCGCCGACGCCTATGCCGGTGTTCGCCGAGCCGCCGGCGGGCGGCGTGTCGTTGACATTGTAGGGATAGGGCCGGGCCTCCACGCAGCCTTGCCAGCTGGCGAACGGACCGTAGGAATCGATGTAGTCATATTCGTCGTGGTTGCGTTTGCAGGTGTTGTTCGAGTTGTATTCGTCGCACACCACGCGCTTGCTGTTGACGACGCGCTCGTGGTTGGTGACGACCTTCATGTCGTGGTAGAGCGAAAACCGGGTCAGCATCTGGCCTTCCTCGCTGCCCCAGCCGGTGCCGCGCTTGTACCAGATGCCGTTGGCCTGCTGGGCGTATTTGTCGGCCGCGTTCAAAGCCGACCAGTCGAAGCTCTCGTTCGACACCGGCGACAGGCCCTCGGTGTCCATCCAGGACGCATTGCCGTTGCCAGGACCGACATTGACCGAAGCGGCGAATGGCACGAGGCCGAATTGCACCGGCTTGTCGACCTGCTTGATCGCCACGGCCTGCTGGGCAAGCGTGTCGACCAACTGCTTCGCCGCGGTCTTGAGGAGATCGATACGCTTCTGCCCCGAGCCGGTACCGGGCGTGACCATGGATCCCGAATTGTCGAGCACGAGGGCGACTTCCAGCGTGTTCTTCAGCCGCACCTCGGAGGTGACGTCGAAGCTGATCTTCTGGTTCGCGTCGGTCGCGGATTTGCCGACGAGCTGGGCGAAGGCAGGATAGAAATAGGGCGCGTAGTCAAGCCGTGCGGTCATCGTAAGCAGGCCACCGCCACTGGTGCTGGTTGGCAAGGTGACGTTGAGCGTCGCGTTCGCGGGATTGATATCGTTCAGGTTGGCATTGAAGAAGTCGAGCGCGTAGGCTCTCAGCTGGTCGTCGGTCGCGCCTTCCGTCAGCCGGCGCGCGGTGGCGAAATTGGCGGCGTCGAGCGCGTTCGTCACCATCTGCTTTTCGCGGTTCATTTCGGTATAGTCGACGGCGATCGCCACGCCGCCCATGAGCGGCACCATCGCCACGACCGTCACGAGAGCATAGTTGCCGCGCCTGTCGCGGCAGAACTGACGCCAGATTTCATGCATGTCTTGCAGCGGCCCCCGCCGGCGGATTCTCGATCGGCGCCAGCTTTCCACAAAACGCTGAAGGACGGGTTTGGGAAACCGCTCGATTGCCTCGTCGGCGTTTCACCAAGCGCTAACCAATCCAGGAGCCGCGGCCACGGGGTCGTTCAAACTGAACGCCCCCGGGGCGGGGCGTTCAGAATTTGTCGATCAGCTGACGATGCGCAGGTTGGACAATTCGTTGCCGATCGTCTTGAAATCATTGGACAGCGTCGCTCCGGTCGAATTCCAGAACAATTTCATAGGCTTGGTCGAGTCGGTCGGATCCTTGGTGACGCGCGAATCGGATGAGCAGGCTTTCAGCGCATCGATCTGCGTTTTTTCGGCCGCGTTGCTCGTGTCCAGGTCGAGTGCGATCGTCATCACCATGACGCCAGCGGCTTTTGCGTTATTGCAAAGCGTGGTGAAATGCTCGTTCACCGCTTTTGTGTAGTTGGCATTGGAATAGTCGGTCTTGTTGACGTTGCCGCTGGTGCCAAGGAAGATCCGGCCATAGCTGTAGCCGTTGCTGAAAGGCACGACGTAGCCGAGAGCCGAGTAGATGGCCTTGCTGCCGGCCAGGTCGTTGCCACCAGAATTCCAGTAGGTTCCAGAGTAGCTCTGCGCCGTCACCGACGTTGGCGTGTAATAGGTGTTCGCGCCATCGGTCAGCACGATCAGAACCTTGTCGTTGCCTTTCTCCGTCTCGGGCCGGCCGTCGGTAAAGGGAGCGGTGCTGGAGAGTGTTCTCCAGCCCCACGACATTCCTTCCGGCACGTTGGTGGCGCCATCAGCGGCCATGGCGTCGATTGCTGTCTTGACCGTGGTTGCCCCGGCTGTCGTGGAAACATCGGTGAGCGGTGTGATCGCCGTCGTGCTGCAGCTGGTGTTAGGGCCGGCGTCCATGCCAAAGCCCGAAGTAACGGTGGTGCCCGGATCGGCGAAATATTTCGGCATGTAGCGCTGGCGTTCCGCACTCGTGACCGGCGGCACGAGTATGCCCGCCGGAACGTCCGTGTGCCAATTATTGTTGGCGGGACGGCTACTGCTGTCGGTAAGGTCGGTTTCATCGGGCGCGAACATCGGCACGAATAGGGTTGCGGGTGTTCCGGCCGAAGCAGCCGTATCTTGGATGTTGTAGGGGTAAGGACGGGACTCGACGCATCCACCCCAGGACGCAACGCTGCCATAGGTTGATGGTGTCGTCGTTGTCGTGCAAACCTGGTTCCTGCCGGAGCCGATACATGTCGTCGTCGAACTTACCGTCACAACGCGCTTCATCTGGTTGTAGACCGAGAACCGCGTTAGCGGCCGGTCCTTCTGGGTCGCATCCCAACCGGTGCCCTTCGCGTACCAGACGCCGGCGATATTCTCTGCGTATTTGGTCGATCCCCAGGGAGATTTCAGCTGGGTCATGGTGTTCGTCCAGTCGAAATTCTCGTGATGGATCGGCGAGATACCGGTCGTGTCCATCCATGCCGCCGAGGCATTGGCCGGGCCGACATTCACCGAGGCGGCGAAGGGGACGAGGCTGAATTGGACCGGCTTGGTGATCTGCTTCATCTGCTGGGCCTGGCCGGTCAACTGGTCGACCAACTGCTTGGCGGCGTCCTTGAGGAGGTCGAACCGCACCTTGTTCGAGCCCTTGCCGAGTTCCGTCATGGAGCCCGAATTGTCGAGCACCAGGGACACTTCCAGCGTGTCCTTCAGACGCACTTCGGAACATGTGTTGAACGCGACGTCGGTGGTGCCGCCGCTGCCGCCGAGCAGCAATCTCGCCGCCGGCTCGAAATAGGGCTTATAGGTTAGGGTGCCGCAAAGCTTCAGTGTTCCGCCGCCGGTGTTGTTGTTGGGCAGCGTCACGGACAGCGTGGTGTTGGCTGGATCGATATGCGAGAGATTGGCCTCGAAGAAATTCTTGGCATAGGCCACGGCATCGGCATCACTGGCGCCGGCAACGATCTGCCGGGCGGTGGCGATGCCGGCGGCGTCCAGGGCGTTCAAGGCGCTCTGCCGCTCATGCACCATTTCCGTATAGTCGACGCCGATCGCCACGGCGCCCATCAGCGGCACCATGGCGAGCACGGTCATCAGCGCATAATTGCCACGCCGGTCGCTTCCGAATCTTCGGATCATTGTCACAGCTGCCCCCGCCAAATCGATAATCAGCGGGGGAGGGTGTCATAAATCGTTAAATTTCAGGTTTCTGGATCATATCCAAGGTCAGGCTGCACTTTCAAAGCTCGTTAACCAACCAGTGAACGGTGGTGGATGTCCGGTGCAGGCGGGCGAAAGCTGGTGACAGCGTGGGCCGGTTCGGATAATTCGGACCGGCTGCGGCGAAGCGTCGGCGGCGGCACTCGCAACGATCATGATCGAAGGAAACGGCATGGCGGATTCGCCTGAAATCATCGGCTCGCTCGCAGACGTGTCGAACGCCTATTCGGCAATTTTTTGCGACGTCTGGGGCGTGGTGCACAATGGCGAATGGCATTTCCCGGCCGCCGCATCCGCGCTGGCGGCGGCACGGGCGGCCGGCATTCCCGTGGTGCTTATCACCAACTCGCCGCGCCGCAGCGCCGATGTCGTGGCTCAGATGAGCGCGATCGGCGTTCCGCCATCGGCCTATGACCGTGTGGTGACCTCGGGCGACGTGACGCGCGAGCTGATCGCGGAAGGTCCGCGAAAGATCTTCCACATCGGCGCCGATCGCGATTTGACCCTGTATGACGGCCTCGACGTCGAGCTTGTCGAGGAGTTCGAGGCAGCCGGCGTCGTTTGCACCGGGCTGTTCAATGACGAGGTCGAGAAGCCCGAGGACTATGCCGAGCTGCTGCGGCGGCTGCGGGCAAGGAACCTGCCCTTCATCTGCGCCAATCCCGACATCGTGGTCGAGCGCGGGGAACGGATCATCTGGTGCGCCGGGGCCCTGGCGCGTGACTATGCCCAACTCGGCGGCCGCACGCTGATCGCCGGAAAGCCATACGCCCCCGTCTATGAACTCGCGATGAAGGAGGTTGCCGAGAGCCTTGGGCGGCCGCTCGAGCGTTCGCAAGTGCTGGCCATCGGCGACGGCATGATGACTGACGTGAAGGGCGCCGCCGATAATGGCTTCGACGTTCTCTATGTCTCGGGTGGCATACATGCCCGCGACTATGGCGATGCTTTGCAACCGGACCTGGCGCGGCTCGGGGCCTTTCTGGAACGGCACGGCTATCGTCCGGTGGCCGTCATTCCCAGACTCCAGTAGGTGACGATGGAAGCCTTCCAGCACCTTTCGGCCATCGCACCGCTGCCCTCCAGCCTACGCGGCGGCGTTGTCGCGATCGGCAATTTCGACGGCGTCCATCGTGGCCACCAGGCCGTGCTCGAACGGGCATTGGCCGAGGCAGTGCGGCGTGGCGTGCCGGCCCTGGTGCTGACCTTCGAACCGCACCCGCGAAAGGTCTTTCGGCCCGATATGCCGCTGTTCGTGCTGACGCCGCCGCCGATGAAGGCGCAGCTCCTGTCGTTGCTGGGCTTTGCCGCCCTTGTCGAGCAGCCGTTCACACGCGAGTTCGCCTCGCTGTCGGCGGAAGCTTTCGTGACCGATGTGCTGGAGAGGACGCTTGGCATTACCCATGCCGTGACCGGGTTCGATTTCCATTTCGGCAAGGACCGCCAGGGAGGGCCCGCCTATCTCATGGCGGCAGGCGAACGCCATGGCTTCGGCGTCACGCTCGTCGACGCTTTTCGCGACGAGGGTGCCGAAGTGGTTTCGTCGAGCCGTATTCGCGAATTGCTCAGCGTCGGCGAGGTGGCCGAAGCCGCCGGCCTGCTCGGCTATCGCTTTACTGTCGAAAGCGAAGTGATGGGCGGCCAGCAGCTCGGGCGAACGCTCGGCTTTCCGACAGCCAATATGAGGCTTCCAGCGGAAGCCGCCCTCAAGGAAGGGATCTATGCCGTCCGATTTCGCCGCGCCGACGGCACGCTGCATGACGGCGTCGCCAGTTTCGGCCGCCGCCCGACCGTTGACGACAACGGCGCGCCGCTTCTGGAAACCTTCGTCTTCGATTTTTCCGGCGATCTCTATGGCGAGATTTGCCAGGTGTCGTTCTTCGGCTTCCTGCGCAGCGAGATCAAGTTCGACGGGCTCGATGCGCTGGTCGCACAGATGAAGCGTGACGAAGCCGAGGCCAAGGCACTGCTGGCCGGCGTGAAGCCGCTTTCGCAGCTCGACGCCGCCATCGCTTTTTAAAGCATGATCCCGAACCAAAGCTCCGCGTCAGCGGAAAGTGGGAACCGGTTCTCGGACAAGATCATGCCCGGGCAAGAAACTATTTTTTCAGTGCCAGGCCGACGGCGATAAAGCTCCAGCCCTGGAAGATCAGGTCGATCGCCAGGAAAAGCCCCAGCACCCATAAGCTGTTGACCGGCCAACCCATGGCGATGATCAACCCCGCAAGCACGCTGATGATGCCGGCGACGACGATCCATCCCCAGCCGCGTTCCGGGCGGTGGCCATAGCCGACCCAGGCGCGCAGCACGCCGGAAGCGACGAGTGCTACGGCCAGCAGGAAGGTAAGCACCGCCGAAGCCAGCAGCGGGTTGTCGAAAGCAAAAAATCCGGCGACCGCATAAAGCAATCCGCTCAGCAGCCAATAGAAGAAGCGGCCCCAGGTCCTGACGCCGAATGCATGCATGATTTCGATGATGCCGGCCACCAGCATCAGCCAGCCCACGACATACACCGAAGCCACCGTGGCGATGAACAGATTGCCGAAGGCGATGCCGCCGAGAATAAGCAGCAACACGCCCAGGCCGACAAACCATCCCCACTTTGCTTGCGTCTGGCCAATCGCGTTCTTCAGGGTCTCGCCGCGCAAGCTCATATCGCCACCTCCATCGAGGACCACAGGGGTGCGGCAACTTAGCCCCGGTGCCGATCCGCGTCCAGCCGAACGCGGGCCCGATGGTTCAAGCAATGCGAGCCGGATGTCTCGTCCTTAAATCAAATTTTACCAAAACCTCTTCAAAGCTGTCGCTGAACGACAGTTGCATCGTGTTAGTGGAGTAACCATGAGTCCGGTCGGAAAGATTTCTGCAGCCTTGGCTATCGTCATGCTGGCTGCGTCAGGTGCGGCCGAGGCCGGTGAGGGCGCTTTCGGTTGGCTGTCCGGCGACTGGTATCTGACTGTAGGTGCCACCGGCATGGTGGCGCCCAATTTCGAGGGCGGGAGACAGTATCTGCTCAGCGCCTCGCCGATCATTTCGCTGGGCAAGGCCGGCCCCGCGGCCCGTTTCACCTCGCGCAACGACAACATCTCGCTGGCGCTTGTCGACGATGACGGCGTTCGCGCCGGCCTGACCGGCAAGTTCCTGTTCTCGCGCGACGACGGCGATGCCGACGAGCTCAAGGGCCTCGATTCGGTCCGCTGGGGCGGCGAGGTGGGCGGCTTCTTCGAATTCTATCCGACGGACTGGATACGTGCGCGTGCCGAACTGCGGCGCGGCATCCGCGCTCATAACGGCTTCGTCGCCGACATCGCCGCCGACGCCTTCTACGATGTGACGCCAACCGTCAGGATTTCTGGCGGGCCGCGCGTCTCGTTTGCCTCGGCCGGCTATTTCGACGCCTATTACGGCGTCAACGCGCAGGAAGCCGTGGCCTCGGGGCTGAGCCAGTACAATCCCGGCGGCGGCCTGAAATCCGTCGGCCTGGGTGGAGCGGTGACGTGGAAGGTGACCGAGCCGATGACCGCCAGCCTGTTCGGTGAATATTCGCGGCTGGAAGGTCCGGCGGCCGACTCCAGCCTGGTCCGGGAGCGCGGCGACCGCAACCAGTTCATGGTCGGCGTGTCGACCACCTACCGTTTCGACTTCGCCATGTAGGTGAATCGAACGAGAGACGCTTTATTCCTGCGCATATCTCCGCTAAAAGCCCTCCAATGACGAGCTTTTCGCGTCCCGTCGCCATTGCGATACGAATTACCGGCCCGGTGTTTCGGGCGGCCTGAGCGCCGCTGGAACCGCCGGGAATCTTGCGCGCGGCCTCTCGCGCTTTTCCACATCATAATGCATATCGCCCAAAGGTGGCCCCGGTTTTGGGAAAACGACATGCGTCAAAGCGATGACTTCAACGCCGCGGGCCGTCTGGCCGGGCACGACATGGCAGACCAATGACCGACGAAACGATCGACTATTCGAAGACGCTTTATCTGCCGCAGACGGATTTCCCGATGCGCGCCGGCTTGCCCGAGCGGGAACCGGTGCTGGTCAAGCGCTGGCAGGACATGGACCTCTACCGCAAGCTGCGCGAAAGTGCGGCCGGCCGCACGAAATACGTGTTGCATGACGGTCCGCCCTACGCCAACGGCAATATCCATATCGGCCATGCGCTGAACAAGATCCTCAAGGATGTCATCACGCGCTCGTTCCAGATGCGCGGCTACGACTCCAACTATGTACCCGGCTGGGACTGCCACGGCCTGCCGATCGAGTGGAAGATCGAGGAGCAGTACCGCGCCAAGGGCAAGAACAAGGACGAGGTGCCGGTCAACGAATTCCGTCAGGAGTGCCGTGATTTCGCCGCGCACTGGATCTCGGTGCAGGGCGGCGAATTCCAGCGGCTTGGCGTCGTCGGCGATTTCCAGAAACCATACACGACGATGGCCTTCCATGCCGAGGCGCGCATCGCCGGCGAGCTGTTGAAATTCGCCATGTCGGGCCAGCTCTACCGCGGCTCGAAGCCAGTGATGTGGAGCGTCGTCGAGCGCACGGCGCTTGCCGAGGCCGAGATCGAGTACCAGGATTATGAATCGGACACGATCTGGGCCAAGTTTCCGGTCGCCAATCTCGTCGTCGCCAACGTCGTGGACGGACAACCGGCTGAGCTCAACCCCGACCTGAGTGGACGGTCGCTGGATCTGCTGAACGCCCATGTCGTCATCTGGACGACGACGCCATGGACCATCCCGGGTAACCGCGCCGTCAGCTATTCGCCGCGCGTCGCCTATGGCCTCTATGAAGTCACGGCGGCCGAGAACGCCTTTGGTCCGCAGCCGGGTGAGAGGCTGATCTTTGCCGACAGCTTGGCCGAAGAAAGCCAGGCCAAGGCCAAGGTCACCTTGAACCGCCTTCACGGCGTCAGCGCCGAACAGCTTGGAAATCTTGTGCTTTCGCATCCCTTCAAGGGTCTCGGCGGTGGTTATGAGTTCCCGGTGCCGATGATTTCGGGCGATCACGTGACCGACGATGCCGGTACCGGTTTCGTCCACACCGCCCCCAGCCACGGCCGCGAGGACTTCGACGCCTGGATGGACGCGGCGCCCGAGCTGCGCGCGCGTGGCATCGACACCGTGATCCCCTTCACCGTCGACGATGCCGGCTTTTTCACCAGGGAGGCACCCGGCTTCGGCCCCGACCGCGAGGGCGGGCCCGCGCGCGTCATCGACGACAATGGCAAGAAGGGAAACGCCAACCAGGCGGTCATCGACGAGTTGATCAAGCGCAACGCTCTGTTCGCGCGTGGTCGCCTGAAGCACAGCTATCCCCATTCCTGGCGATCGAAAAAGCCCGTCATCTTCCGCAACACGCCGCAATGGTTCGTCTACATGGACAAGGACCTTGGCGACGGCACGACGCTGCGCAGCCGCGCGCTGAAGGCCATCGACGACACCCGTTTCGTGCCGGCCGCCGGTCAGAACCGCATTCGCGCCATGATCGAGGAGCGGCCCGACTGGGTGCTGTCGCGCCAGCGCGCCTGGGGCGTTCCGATCGCCATCTTCGCCGACGAGGACGGCAACGTATTGAAGGATGAGGCCGTCAACCAGCGCATCGTGGAGGCCTTCGAGAAGGAAGGCGCCGACGCCTGGTTCGCTGCCGGAGCCAAGGAGCGTTTCCTCGGGAATCACGATGTTTCCAGGTGGAAGCAAGTGATGGACATCCTCGACGTCTGGTTCGATTCGGGCTCGACGCACGTCTTCACGCTGGAGGACCGTCCTGATCTGAAGTGGCCGGCGGACGTCTATCTGGAAGGCTCCGACCAGCATCGCGGCTGGTTCCACTCCTCGCTGCTCGAAAGCTGCGGCACCAGGGGCAGGGCGCCTTACGACACCGTCGTCACCCATGGCTTCACCATGGACGAGGACGGGCGCAAGATGTCGAAATCGCTCGGCAACACGGTCGTGCCGCAGGATGTGATCAAGCAGTCCGGTGCCGATATCCTGCGCCTTTGGGTGGTGACGACGGACTATTGGGAAGACCAGCGGCTCGGCAAGAACGTGCTGCAGACCAACATCGACGCCTACCGCAAACTGCGCAACACCATCCGCTGGATGCTGGGCACACTCGCCCATGACGACGGCAAGGAGGTGCCGCTGGCGGTAATGCCGGAGCTGGAGCGGCTGATGCTGCATCGGCTGGCCGAACTGGATGAGGTGGTGCGCCAGGGCTACGACGCTTTCGAGTTCAAGCGCGTCACCCGCGCGCTGCTCGATTTCATGGTGGTCGAGCTGTCGGCCTTCTATTTCGACATCCGCAAGGACGCGCTCTACTGCGACGCGCCGTCGAGCATCAAGCGCAAGGCCTCTGTTCAAGTGGTGCGCCATCTCTTCGACTGCCTGGTGAAGTGGTTGGCGCCCATGCTGCCCTTCACCATGGAAGAGGCCTGGCTCGACCGTCATCCGGATGCTGTCTCCGTGCATCTCGACCAGTTTCCGGAAATCCCGGCGGACTGGCGCAACGACGCGCTGGCGGAGAAATGGCGCAAGGTCAGGCAGGTGCGCCGCGTCGTCACCGGCGCGCTGGAAATCGCGCGTGCCCAGAAGGTGATCGGCTCCTCGCTGGAGGCGGTGCCGGTCGTCACGATCAACGACGCGGCACTCGAAGCGGCTATATCGGACGTCGACATGGCCGAGATGGCGATCACCAGCGATCTCGTCATTGCCCATGGCCAGGCGCCGCAAGACGCCTTCACGCTCGACGACGTCAAGGATGTCGCCGTGGTGGTCGAGAAGGCCGAGGATCGCGGCCTGGTCAAATGCGCGCGCTCCTGGCGCTACACCGCCGATGTCGGGCAGGATCCCGCATTTCCCGACGTTTCGGCGCGCGACGCTGCCGTGCTGCATGAACTCAAGGCGCTCGGCCGGCTTTGACGGGTGTGCCGCGTATCGGTGCACAAATGCCACGCCGGGCGGTGCAAATCCGCCCGTGCGTTGCCCTTAACGAGTGGTTGAGGTAAACACGCGAAACTCCGGAAGACAAATTGTCGCCGGATTTCCGTCGCAAGTGCTTGGACGATGGGGACCGGACACAAGGCCGGTGGCGATCGAGAGGCTGTCTAGAGTGGGACTTTTTGGCATGACCGAGAGATATAACGCGCGCCTTGCGCTGTTGGCGCCGCTTGTCGCATCGGGCCTCGCTCTGGCCGGCTGCGTCGGCTCGCCGACCTACGGCACCGACAAGACCGCCGGCGAACAGCTGGCCGGCGATCTCTCTGGTGCCTTTTCCATTGCGCCAAAGCACAAGGAACAGATCGACTACAAGCCGCGTCCGACGCTGGTAAAGCCGGCGCCCGGCCAGAAGGAGGCTTTGCCCGCCCCGCAGGACAGCATCCAGACGGCAAGCGCCGAATGGCCCGAATCGCCCGAACAGCGCCGCGCCCGGCTGCGCGCCGACGCCACCGCCCACCAGGACGATCCGGACTACCAATCGCAGATCGTCGACGACGTGCAGACCGATCCGGAATCGGTCAGGAAGGCGATGGCGGATTCGGGTTCGAGCCATCCGCCACGCTGGACTCCAGCTGATTCCGACAAGGGTCGCGCCGCCGAAATCCAGCGCCGCCTTGCCGACAGCAAGCAGGGTGATCCGAACACCCGCAAATATCTCAGCGAGCCGCCAGTGCAGTATCGCGTCGCTTCCGACACGGCGCCGCAGGGCGATCTTGGCGAGGACGAGTACAAGAAAGAACGCCGTCTCAAGAAAGAGGCGGAAGGCAAGAAGGGCAGCGGCTGGTTCGACTGGCTGCCGTCGCTGTAAAAACGCGTCAAGCCGACGGTTGCAGCGTGCAGTTCAGTTGCGGCGGTCGCGGAAAAATTCCTTGAGCAGCAGGCCGGATTCGATCTCGCCCATGCCGGGATAGATATCCGGCGCGTGGTGGCAGGTTGGCGAGGCGAAAAAGCGCACGCCATTGACCACCGCGCCGCCCTTGTCGTCGGCGGCTCCGAAATACAGACGGCGCAGCCTGGCGAACGAAATGGCGCCGGCGCACATGGCGCAGGGTTCCAGCGTCACATAGAGATCGTGCCCGGTAAGCCGCTCGGCTGACAGTTTGCGGCAGGCTTGGCGGATCGCCAGCATCTCGGCGTGCGCGGTCGGGTCGGCAAGCTCGCGGGTGCGGTTGCCGGCACTGGCAACAACCGTCGCGCCGTCGGCGACGACGGCCCCGACCGGCACTTCGCCGCGCAAGGCTGCCGCTTCGGCTTCCGCCAGCGCCAGCGCCATGAAATCCGGCCGCTTCACGCGGTTTCCATTCCCATTATCTCCTCGCCACTCGGCGGTGATCCTGTTATTGAGCGCATAACCTCGAAAGTCGGGACTCGATTTTCGGAAAAGATCATGCGCCAAATCAAAGTGCTACAGCGTTCGTTGCGCGCCCGAAAGGATGCGCCACGCTGTAGCAGCGCAAACGGACAAAGGCCACATGGACGACAACGACAAGAAATCTCCGCGCCAAAAAGGCCCGGGCAAGAAACCGGCGGCTCCGCGAGGCGATCGGGGCGGCAAGCCGTCCTTCGGCGCCAAAAAACCTTACGCGCCGCGCGGCAACCGGCCGATGGCCACTGAAGGCGATCGGCCGAAGCGCGATTTCAAGAGCGGCGACCGGCCCTTCAACAAAGGCCCCCGCACCGAGGGCAAGCCTTACGAAAAGCGCGAAGGACCGCGCAAGCCCTATGCGCCGCGTGGCGACCGGCCGATGGCGGCCGAAGGCGAGCGCAAGCCTTATGAAAAGCGCGAAGGTCCACGCAAGCCCTATGCGCCGCGTGGCGACCGGCCGATGGCGGCCGAAGGCGAGCGCAAGCCTTATGAAAAGCGCGAAGGACCGCGCAAGCCCTACGCGCCGCGTGGCGACCGGCCGATGGCGGCCGAAGGCGAGCGCAAGCCCTATGAAAAGCGCGAAGGTCCACGCAAGCCCTACGCACCGCGCGGCGATCGTCCTGCCGCGGCTGAGAGTGGCGAGAGGCGTTTCGATCGTCCCAAGCGCGATTTCGGTGACCGCCCCAAGCCTGACTTCGCTGATCGTCCAAAGCGTGACTTTGGCGGCGACAGGCCGAAGCGTGATTTTGGCGATCGGCCGCAAGGCGCGTCGGGCAGCTTCAAGCCGCGCCCGCGTCCGGCGGAGGCTGCGGAAGAAGCCGGCGAACGCATCGCCAAGCGGCTGGCGCGTGCCGGCCTTGCCTCGCGCCGCGATGCCGAGGAGTTGATCGCGGCCGGCCGTGTCAAGGTCGATGGACGGGTGCTGTCTTCGCCGGCCTTCAACGTGATGCCCGACGACATCATCCACCTCGACGGCATGGAAATCCCGCCGATCGAGCGCACGCGCCTGTTCCTGTTCCACAAACCGGCCGGCGTCGTCACCACCAACCGCGATCCCGAGGGCCGCAAGACCGTCTTCGACGTGCTGCCGGCCGAACTGCCGCGGCTGATGACCATCGGCCGCCTCGACATCAACACCGAAGGCCTGCTGCTGCTCACCAATGACGGCGGCCTGTCACGCGTGCTGGAACTGCCGGCGACCGGCTGGCTGCGCCGCTACCGCGTGCGCGTCCACGGCAAGGTCGAGGAAAGCGCGCTTGCCGGCCTGCGTGAGGGCATTGCGGTCGACGGCGTCTTCTATGGCGCCATCGAGGCGAGCCTCGACCGCGAGCAGGGCTCGAATGCCTGGCTGACGATCGGCCTGCGCGAAGGCAAGAACCGCGAGGTCAGGAACATCCTCGGCGCGCTCGGCCTCGACGTGACGCGGCTGATCCGCATCTCCTATGGACCCTTCCAGCTCGAGGATCTTCCCGAAGGCCATGTGCTGGAGGTCAAGGGCCGGGTGCTGCGCGACCAGCTCGGCGAGCGCCTGGTCGAGGAATCCGGCGCCAATTTCGACGCCGAGATTTCCAAGCCATTTTCCAACAAGCCGGTCCGGCGCACCGAAACGCGTGAGGTCGAGCCTGAGCGGCCGAAATTCACCCGCGACGGCGAGCGCCGGCCGATCGGCGAGGGCGGGTTGATCAAGAACCGCAAGCGCCGGGAAGGCAGCCGCGACGAAGCGCTCGGCAAATTGTCGACAAGTCCCGACAGGGCCGAGAGGCCCGAGAGGAGCTTTGGCGAGCGCGGTCCAAGGCCGGAACGCGGCGGCTTCGGTGACAAGCCACGCGGCAATTTTGGCGATAAGCCCCGCGGTGGCTTCGGCGACAAGCCTCGCGGCGGCAAAAAATCCGAGCGCGAGCAGCGGCCGATCGAGCCGCCGGGCCAGCGCAAGGCCAATGTCTGGATGGCGCCGGGCGCCCGGCCGATCGGCAAGGGCAGGGCGGAAGCCGACGCCGCCAAGGCGGCCGACGCCAAGGCGCGCAAGGCATCGTTCAAGCCGTCCTACGGCAAGCCCGGCGGCAAACCAGCCGGCAAGCCGCATGGCGAACGTCCGGGCGGCGAGCGGCCGCGCAACGGTCCCAAGGGTCCCAGAACGAGATGAGGCCCAGAACGAAATGAGGCCCGGAACGAAATGAGGATCGTCGGCGGTGAGTTTCGCGGGCGTCCGCTGGCGACGCCGCGCAGCAGCGCCATCCGCCCAACGACCGATCGCACCCGCGAGGCCGTCTTCAACGTGCTGGCGCATCGTTTCGCGGAGCAACTGGACGGCGCACGCGTGCTCGACCTGTTCGCCGGCACTGGGGCGCTCGGTCTTGAAGCGCTGTCGCGCGGTGCGTCCTATGGCGTATTCATCGAGGAATCGGCCGAAGGCCGTGGCCTGATCCGCGACAATGTCGAGGCCTTCGGCCTGACCGGGCGTACCAAGATCTTCCGCCGCGATGCTACCGCGCTTGGCGAGGCCGGCACGCTGGCGCCGTTCGGCCTTGTCTTTGCCGATCCGCCCTATGGCAAGGGCCTTGGCGAGCGCGCCCTGCAATCAGCCAAGGCGGGCGGATGGCTGCGGCCCGGCGCGTTGTGCGTGGTCGAGGAGGCCGCGGCGGCCGCCTTCGAGCCAGGTGCCGGGTTTTCCGTGCTCGACGAGCGCGGCTATGGCGAAACGGTGATCCGGTTCATCAAGGCTGGCTGAGCGGGCGTCTCGGGTCTCTGCCTGCCCAAGCGCGCCTCTTTGCGGCCTCGTTTGCGGGGCAAAAACGACCAACAATTCACTTTGCTTGTCGCGGGCGCCCCGCCTATCGTCCCATCACGAAGAAACCGGAGCCATTGATGACATTCAGAGCCGAATGGTTGCGGACGACGCTGCTGGCGACCTCACTGGCTTTGTTCATGACCGGCCCCATGCCGGCCGAGAGCCTTGTGTTGCCCGATACCGTCCCGGCCGAGTTCAAGATAACGGATTTCCTGCTCGACAACGGCATGGAAGTCGTCGTCATCCCAGACCATCGCGCGCCGATCGTCACCCACATGGTTTGGTACAAGGTCGGCAGCGCCGACGAGCCGCCCGGCAAATCCGGTATCGCCCACTTCTTCGAACATCTGATGTTCAAGGCGACCACCCAGCATGCGGCCGGTGAATTCGACCGCGCCGTCTCCGACATTGGCGGCTCCAACAACGCCTTCACCTCCTACGACTACACCGCCTTCTACGAGACGGTAGCGCCGTCGGCACTCGAACTGATGATGGGCTTCGAGGCCGACCGGATGCGCAACCTCATCCTCACCGACGAAGTCATCAAGACCGAGCGCGATGTCATCCTCGAAGAGCGCCGATCGCGCATCGACAACAATCCGCAAGCCGTGCTCGAAGAGGAAGTCGATGCCACGCTCTGGCAAAATCAGCCCTATCGCATTCCGGTCATCGGCTGGATGCAGGAAATGGAGCAACTGAACCGCACCGATGCGATCGCTTTCTATGACAAATACTATCGCCCCAACAACGCCGTGCTGATCGTGGCCGGCGATGTCGAGCCGGAGACGGTGAGGGCGTTGGCCGAGAAGACCTACGGCAAGGTGCTCCGCGGGCCCGACTTGCCGCCGCGCATTCGCCCGGTCGAACCGGAGCAGAACACCAGGCGCACGGTCACGCTCTCCGACGCCCGTGTCAGTGTGCCGAATTTCTCGATGCAATGGGTTGTACCGTCCTACCACACCGCCAAGCCAGGCGAGGCCGAAGCGCTCGACCTGTTGGCCGAGATTCTCGGCGGCGGCAACCGCAGCCGGCTTTACCAGGCGCTGGTCGTCAAGCAAGGCATCGCCTCCAGTGCGGGGGCCTCTTTTGACGGCACGATGCTCGACGACACCAATTTCATTGTCTATGGCGCGCCGGTTGGCGAGGCCAAGCTGGCCGAGGTCGAGGCGGCGGTCGATGCGGAGGTGGCGCGCATCGCCAGCGACGGTGTGACCCCAGCGGAGCTCGAAAAGGCGAAGGACCGCTATATCAGGTCGATGAGTTTTGCCCGCGACAAGCAGGAGTCCATGGCCAATATCTACGGCGCGACTCTGGCCACCGGCGGCAACGTGCAGGATGTTCAGCAATGGCCGGAGCGCATCCGCAAGGTCACGACCGGCGAAGTCAAGGCCGTTGCCGCGCGCTATCTGGTGCTTTCCCGGTCGACGACCGGCTATTTGTTGCCGCAAGCCAAGGCGGAGAACTGACCCGATGACGAAATTGAGCGCTTGCGCTGCCCCGCACCTGACTGCCCGTCCTCCGCAGCAGCTGCGCTGCAGCTGCGGAGGGTGGACCGGCATCCTCTCCCGGTACAGTGAAGCGATTGCCGCAATGCGCGGCGCTTTCGCAACCCTCTTCCTCTCCATCGTGTTCCTGGTCCTGCCGGCACTTGCCGCCCGCGCCATGGACATCCAGTCCGTCACTTCGTCCAAGGGGGTCACGGCCTGGCTCGTGGAGGACTATTCCGTGCCGGTCGTCGCCATCCGTTTCGTCTTTGGCGGCGGCTCGACGCAGGATCCGCCTGGGAAGGAAGGGCTCGCCAATCTGATGACCGGCCTGTTCGACGAAGGCGCCGGCCCTCTCGATTCGGAAGCCTTCCAGATCAAGCTCGACGATGCCGGTGGCGAAATGAGCTTCGACGAGAGCCGCGACGGCATCTACGGCTCCATGCGCATGTTGGCCGAGCAGCGCGACGAGGCATTCGACCTGCTGCGGCTGGCGGTCAACGAGCCGCGCTTCGACCAGGGTCCGATCGACCGCATCCGCGCCCAGATCCTGTCCGGCATCATTGCCTCCGAGAACGATCCCGACACGGTCGCCCAGAACCGGTGGGCGCGCGCGATCTATGGCGACCACCCCTATTCGCGCTCCGACCAGGGCACCAGGCAAAGCATCGCGGCAATTACGCCGGATGACTTGAAAGCCTTGCACAAGGCGGTGTTCGCACGCAGCGGCCTGCACATCGCCGTGGTCGGCGCCATCGACGCTGGAACGCTCAAGAAGAAGCTCGACATGGTGTTCGGCGATCTGCCGCAGAACCAGACGCTCGCCCCGGTAGCGGACATCGAGCCGTTGCTGGGGCAGCATATCGAGATCGGTTACGACCTGCCGCAAACGTCGCTGCAACTCGCTTATCCCGGCGTGAAGCGCAAGGCGGTGGATTTCTTCCCCGCCGTGCTGATGAACGAAATCCTCGGCGGCGGCACTTTCACCTCGCGCCTGTTTCAGGAAGTGCGCGAAAGGCGCGGGCTGGCCTACAGCGTCAACTCGTCGCTGGTGAACCAGGACCATGCCGATGCGCTGATCATCACCACCGGCACGCGCTCGGACCGCGCGGCCGAGACGCTCGGCATCGTGCGCGACGTGATCAAGCGCCTGGCCGAAGAGGGGCCAACCGAGGCCGAACTGGCGGCGACCAAGAAATACCTGATCGGCGCCTACGCCATCAACAATCTGGATTCCTCCAGCGCCATCGCCGCGACGCTGGTCGAGCTTCAGCTCGACGATCTCGGCATCGACTACATGCAGCGCCGCGCCGGCTACATCAACGCGGTGACGCTCGATCAGGTCAAGGCGGCGGCCAGAAAGCTGCTATCGGCCGAGCCGACCATCATGGTCGTCGGGCCTCCGCTGGCCGGAGCCGGCAAGGGATGAGCGTCGGCCCCTATGTCGCTAGTGGTCAGCGTAGCAAGAGGGGCGCCAGCGTCGCTGCCAGCGCCCTTCTCCCCGTCACTATACGGGGAGAAGTGCCCGGCAGGGCGATGAGGGGCGGCGCCGGCTTCGACAATCGGCGGTCTCCACCACAAATAGGTCATTTGGAGGTCCCACGGGCAGGAGCCATGCAAAATGGCGCCTAGCTTCGGCATTGCCTTCGGCGGTGGCGGCGCGCGCGGGCTGGCGCACATCCACGTCATCGAGGCGCTGGACGAACTCGGCATCCGGCCGGTGGCGATAGCCGGCTCGTCGATCGGCGCCATCATGGGCGCCGGCATGGCTTCGGGCATGACGGGCAAGGATATCCACGACTATGCCCGCTCGATCCTCGGACGCCGCGCCGAAGTGGTGAGCCGCATGTGGCGGGCTCGGCCGGGCACCATCGCGGAAGCGATGCAAGGCGGCATCCGCCTCAGCCAGTTCAATGTCGAACGCATCCTGAAAGCCTTCCTGCCCGACGCCATCCCCGAAACCTTCGCTGAACTCAAAATCCCGCTGAAAGTGACGGCGACCGACTATTTCGGCCATAAGCTCGCGGTCTTGGAAGACGGTGACTTGCATTCGGCGCTTGCCGCCTCGGCGGCGATTCCCGCCGTATTCCGCCCGGTGACGCGCGACGGCCGGCTGCTGATCGATGGCGGCATGTACAATCCCGTGCCGTTCGACCTGATCGAGAACGACGCCGACATCATAATCGCCGTCGACGTGGTCGGCGCGCCGGAGGAAGTCGACCGCAAACGCCCGACCTCCGTCGACCTGATGTTCGGCGCCACGCAGCTGATGATGCAGTCGATCACCGCCCACAAGCTCAAACAATGCCCGCCCGACATCCTGGTCCGTCCATCGGTATCAAAATACCGCGTGCTCGATTTTCTGAAGATCGAATCTTTGATGAGCGAGACGGTGGCGATCAAGGATCAGCTGAAGCGGGAGGTGGAGAGGGTGGTGGAGGCCCGGGAAGGCGCTGCCGTCAAGGGGAGACGTGGGAAGAAGGCTGGGTGAGGATGTCTCAGGCGAACCGCTGCCATGACCCCGAAAGATCCGGTTCAAACAAAGAGATAAGAGCCTGTTCCCGATTCCAAGGAAAGCCCCTAACCGGTTTACGATTTCGCAGCTAGCGGCGCATATTCGAGCGCCACAACGCCGTTGCTGAACGGCGTGGCCGAAATCAGCTCGAGCGGCACTTTCTCGCCGGGCGGAAACAGCGGCTTGCCTTGGCCGACGGCGCCGGGATAGCTGAGCAGCCTCACACGGTCGACCAGATCGTGACGCAGCAATTCCTGAGCAACGCTGAGGCTGCCATGCACGTAAATGTTGCCGCCGCTGCATTGCTTCAGCGTTCTGACGGCATCCGTCAGGCGACCCTGCAGGAGCTCGGCTGGCTTCCAGTCCAGCGCCGTCAGGCTGTTCGAGGCGATATACTTCGGCAGCGCATTGAACCGGTCGGCAAAATCTCCGGTTTCCATGGGCCACGAGCCGGCAAAAATCTCGTAGGTCGTGCGCCCCAAAAGCATGGCGCCGCTGTCGGCAAGCTCGTCCTCCTTGAACCTGTTCATCTCGTCGTTCCAGGTGACGCTGGGCAGCTTCTCGACTTCGGCAATGCCATCGACACTGATGAATTCGGTGACGATAAGTTTTCGCATGGCGTTCTCCTTCTTCCGTCCGAGGACGAACCGCGCGAGCCTTCTGCGACACGTTGCATGAAAAATAGCGCGGCGCGGTGGGAGGAGGAAAGGTGCTGCAATGAGGAGAGGGGATGGAAGAGGACAAATGAGCGTGGAATGTTACGAACTTCGAGCGTTTCCGGCCAGCTCGGAGCAATCGCTGTCACGTCCACCGCAGCATCCGGTGCGGAGATGACGACAACCATGAGGAGGAGAACACGAAGAGATGGCTGCCGGGCTAGTGTGAGATAGTCGCGAGCCCGGCGAAATGCTGGTCAGGCTGAGAAGTTTTTGGTGCCAGCCGCTCGCCTCAGTCCTTCGCCCGTTCCACATAGGCCCCATCGGCCGTCATTACCACCACGCGGGTGCCGGCGGAAATGTGCGGCGGCACCGTTGTGCGCACGCCGTTGGAGAGTACGGCGGGCTTGTAGGAGGAGGATGCCGTCTGGCCCTTGGTCACCGGCTCGGTTTCGACCACTTCGAAGGTGGCGCGCTGCGGCAGCACCAGCGCGATCGCGACGCCGTTGAACTGTGAGACCTGCACCGGCATGCCTTCCTTGAGATAGGGCGCGGCGTCGCCGACCACGCTCTCCGAAACCGCCACCTGGTCGTAGGTCTCGGGGTTCATGAAGTGATAGCCTTCGCCGTCGGCGTAAAGGAACGTGTGCTCGCGCTCCTCGACATAGGCGCGCTCCACCTGCTCGGTGGTGCGGTAGCGCTCCGAAACCTTCACCCCGTCGCCGATGCGGCGCATGTCGAGCTGCGTCACGGGCGTGCCCTTGCCTGGGTGGATGTTTTCGGCAAAGAGGATCACATAAAGCTTGCCGTCCTTGTCGACGACATTGCCTTTGCGGAGCGAACTGGCGATGACTTTCACCACGGTTTTAAATCCTGCAAGAGTTGATTGGCGTTTGCCGGCTTGTGCGGCGCTGGATGGGGGCCTAGCGCATCTTGGCGCGAACCGCCAGCCCCTCCTGCAAACCGACATGCCTGCTGTCCGTCGATGACAGCCGCTTCGCCCTGGTGGACGCCGCATGTCCATGCCGACCGCCGCCCGCGCCTGATGCTGCGCAACGGCCTCACCGCCGCCTTGCGCGATTGGTTCGCCCGCCACGACTTCGTCGAGGTGGAAACGGCGGCGCTGCAGGTCTCGCCCGGCAACGAGGCGCATCTGGCGGCTTTCGTCACCGAGGCAATCGGGCCGGACGGCGTGCGTTCGCCGCTTTATCTCCACACCTCGCCGGAATTTGCCTGCAAGAAGCTGCTTGCGGCCGGAGAAGTCAGGATTTTCAGCCTCGGCCCGGTCTACCGCAACCGTGAGCGCGGCCCCTTGCATCACCCGGAGTTCACCATGCTCGAATGGTACCGGGTGGGGGAGACCTATGAAGCCCTGATGCGGGATTGTGCGGCGCTGCTGGCGGTCGCCGCGACAACGGCCGGGACGACGCGCTTTGCCTTCCGTGGCCGCGACTGCGATCCCTTCGCGGAGCCGGAACGGCTGACCGTGGCGGATGCCTTCACCCGCCATGCCGGCATCGACCTGTTGGCCACTGTCGCTGCCGACGGCAGCACCGACCGCGACGCGCTTTACGCCGCCGTGGCCCGCGCCGGCCTGCGCACCGCGCCTGACGACAGCTGGGCCGATCTGTTCAGCCGCGTGATCGTCGAGAAGATCGAACCCAATCTTGGCATCGGCCGCACCACCATTCTTTGCGAATATCCGGTCGCCGAGGCAGCACTTGCCCGGCCGAGCCAGCAAGACCCGCGCGTCGCCGAGCGCTTCGAACTCTATTGCTGCGGCGTCGAGCTTGCCAACGGCTTCGGCGAACTGACCGACGCGGCCGAGCAGCGCCGGCGCTTTATCATCGAGATGGACGAGAAAGAGCGCATCTATGGCGAGCACTATCCCCTCGATGAGGATTTCCTCGCCGCCCTTGCCGTCATGCCGCAGGCCAGCGGTATCGCGCTCGGCTTCGACCGGTTGGCGATGCTGGCGACCGGTGCGCAAAAAATCGAGGACGTGATCTGGACACCGGTCGCCGGGTCTTGAATCCGCGCGCCGCGGCCAAGCCGTGTCAATGCGCGAAAACCTGCTCCAATGAGCGAAAGCCCTTGAATTCCAAGGCATTGCCAGAGGGGTCGCGGATGAACAGCGTCGCCTGTTCGCCGGGCTCCCCCTCGAAACGGACCATCGGCCGTTCCAGCCAGTCTATGTCGTCTCGTGCCTCCAGCCGCGTGGCCAGACGTTGCCAGTCGTCCATCAACAGCACGGCGCCGAAATGCGGAATCGGCACGGTGACGCCGTCGACCTTGCCGTCGCTGGCGGCTTGCGCGGGCCGCAGATGCGCCGACATCTGGTGGCCGTAAAGGTCGAAGTCGACCCAGGTCGCCGACGAGCGGCCGATCGCGCAACCCAGCACCTCGCCATAGAAAGTACGGGTTTCATCGAGATCACGGACTGGGAAGGCGAGGTGAAAAGGTGTCATCGAAAATGCTCCGAGCAGGCTATAAGGCCGGGTTTCTATGCCACGGTTCGAGCGGCGAACCCGTGAGCCGCGGCATTTTGATTGAAGCCTATGCCATTGCACAAGGCGGACCGGAACAATAGATGGTGGGCGGCGGCCATGGGCCGGCCGCAACAGCAGGATCTCGCGCATGACCGATACACCAGACGCAGCTAAATTGACCGACCGCGTCACGGCTCTGGTCGAAGCTGCCAAAAAGGCGGGCGCCGATGCCGCCGATGCGGTTGCCGTGCGCGGCCGCTCGACCGGTGTGTCGGTGCGTCTCGGCAAGGTCGAAGCCACCGAAGCGTCGGAGAGCGAGGATGTCTCGCTGCGCGTCTTCGTCGGCCAGAAAGTGGCGAGCGTCTCGGCAACAGCGGCATCCGACCCCGCCGCACTTGCCGAGCGCGCTGTCGCCATGGCCAAGGTATCGCCGCAGGATCCCTATCAGGGCCTGGCCGATCCGGCACTGCTTGCCAGGCAGACGCGCGACCTCGACCTGTTCGACGCCACCGAAATATCCGCCGATCAGTTGAAGGAGGCGGCTCTGGCGGCGGAGGCGGCGGCGCTTGCCGTCAAGGGCGTCACCAATTCGGCCGGCAGCAATGCCAGTGCGGGATTGGGCGGACTGGTGCTGGCCACCTCGCATGGCTTTCTCGGACACTATGTCGCCTCGCGCTTTTCGCGCTCGACCAGTGTCATTGCCGGCGAAGGCACCGGCATGGAGCGCGACTATGAATTTTCCTCGCGCCAGCACTTTGCCGATCTCGATGCGCCCGAGGATATCGGCCGCAAGGCCGGCGAACGTGCCGTGCGCCGCATCGGCGCGCGCAAGGCGGCGACCGGACCGATCGACGTGGTGTTCGACCCGCGCGTCGCGCGCGGCATCGCCGGCCATCTTGCCGGCGCCATCAATGGCGCTTCCGTCGCGCGCAAGACGTCGTTCCTGCGCGACATGATGGGCAAGCAAGTCGCCGCAGCCGCCATCACCGTCACCGACGAGCCGCTGAGGCGCCGTGGCCAGGCTTCGCGTCCGTTCGACGGCGAAGGCATCGAGGGCGAGAAGCTGTTGATGGTCGAGAAGGGCGTGCTCAACCATTGGTTCCTATCGACATCGGCCGCGCGGGAACTGGGGCTCACCACCAACGGGCGCGGCGCGCGCAATGGCTCCTCCGTCTCGCCGTCTTCCACCAATCTCGCCATCGAGCCGGGCGAGCGTTCGCCTCAGGACCTGATCGGATCGCTCAAGACCGGCTTCTATGTCACCGAGGTGTTTGGCCAGGGCATGGACATGGTCACCGGCGAATATAGCCGCGGCGCATCCGGCTTCTGGATCGAGAACGGCGAGCTTGCCTATCCCGTCGCGGAGGTCACCATCGCCTCGAACCTGAAGACCATGTTCCTCAATATGGTGCCGGCGAATGATCTCGACCGCAATTTCGGCACTGCCTCTCCCACGCTTCTGATTGAAGGCATGACCCTTGCCGGAGCATGAACTGACCACCGCAGGCGCCACCCAGGACTTGCCTCTGCTGCGCGACGCTGCCCGCGAGGCGGGCGCCATCGCGATGGGCTACTTCGGCCAAAACCCGCAAGTCTGGATGAAGGGCGGCACGTCGCCGGTCAGCGAAGCCGATCACGCCGCCGACGCCTATCTGCGCCGGACGCTGCTTGCGGCACGGCCGGATTATGGCTGGCTGTCGGAAGAAACGATAGACGATCCGGTGCGGCTCTCGGCGCGACGCACCTTCGTTGTCGACCCGATCGACGGCACGCGCGGCTTTCTGGAGGGCCAGCGCACCTGGTGCGTCAGTGTTGCCGTCGTCGAGCAAGGCCGCACGCTCGCCGGCGTGCTCGAATGTCCTGCGCTTGACGAGACCTATTGGGCTTTGCCCGGCCAGGGCGCCTTCCGCAACGGCAAGCGCATCACGGTTCGCGAACTGACCGGCACGGCCGAGATTTCCGGACTGAAGCAGTTGATCGATTTGATGCCGGCCGAATGGCAGCGGCGGCTGAAGCGGGCGCCTTACAGTCCTTCGCTGGCCTATCGGCTTGCCATGATCGCCAACGGTTCGCTCGATGCCACCTTCGTCAAGCCGAACGCGCATGACTGGGACATTGCCGCGGCCGACCTCATCCTGCGCGAGGCCGGTGGACAGTTGCTCGACCGGCATGGCCGCGCCCCGCTCTATGCCGGCGAGGTGATCCGCCACGGCACGCTGGCCGCCGGCAGCGGCGAACTGCTGGCGGTGCTTGCCGGCGTCATCGCCGGGCTGGAGGCGTGAAAGCGTTTTCGAAGGTTCCAAAGTCGGCGGCTTTGGTCTAGACCTGTCACAAACTCACGATATGTGAAGGACCGACATGGCCGCGGAAGACGGAAAGAAACAGCTTTTGCATCTGGTGTTTGGCGGCGAGCTGAAGACGCTTGGCGGCACCGAATTCCGCGATCTCGAGGCGCTCGACATGGTCGGCATCTATCCGGACTATCAATCCGCGCATGCGGCGTGGAAGGCCAAGGCGCAAGCCAGCGTGGACAATGCCCATATGCGTTATTTCGTTGTTCACCTGCACCGTCTGCTGGATCCCGACAACAAGGCCGTCGGTTGACTTCGATGGAGCATGACCTGGCGAAGGAGCGAGCCGGCGGCGCCGCGCCCACGGGCAGGGGGCGCAGCCGCGCGACCAAGGCCTTCTGGCGCAAAATTCGCGAACCGCTGGCGCAGTCGCGATTCGTCAAGAACGCCATTGCCAGCCTGTTCGCCCAGTTCGTGCGGCTCGTGCGGCTGACCAATCGCGTCGTGGACGGCTCGGCGCGGTTTTCGGGCGGTGCCTATGCGCAGTTCGAGCCCGGCATCATCGCTCTGTGGCACGGCCAGCATCTGCTTACGCCGGCCTACTACCCCAAGCGAAAGCCGTTGGTCGCCATGGTCTCGCGCAGTGCCGATGCCGAGCTCAATGCGCTGATGCTGGAGAAATTCGGCATCGAGGCGGTTCGCGGGTCCGGCGGGCGTGAGAATGCGAGGCATCTCGACAAGGGTGGCGCCAAGGCGCTCATCGCCCTGAAAAAGTCGCTCGGCGCCGGCAAGAACGTTGCCATGATCGCAGATATTCCGCATGGCACGCCGCGCGACGCGGGGCTTGGCATCATTCTCCTGGCGCGGCTGTCCGGCCGCCCGCTCCTGCCTGTCGCCATCACCACCAGCCGCCGCAAGGTGCTGGAGAAGAGCTGGGACCGGACCACCATCAACCTGCCGTTCGGCCGCTCGTCGATCGTCATCGGCACGCCGATCTTCGTGGCGGCCGACGCCGACGATGCGGAGATGGAGCGCAAGCGCCAGGAAATCACGGTCGCGCTCAACGCCGCGACGGCCGAGGCTTACCGCCTCGTGGATGGTCCGCGATGAGTGGCCGCTGGGCGCGCGCCATGCTGTCGGCCTACCGGTTCGCCGGCGCGGCAGCCTACCCGCTGGTTGGCCCCTACGTTGCCTGGCGTACCTCGCGGGGCAAGGAAGACCGTCACCGCCGCCGCGAGCGCTACGGCGTCGCCGGCCGTCCGCGTCCCGAAGGGCCTGTTATCTGGATCCATGCGGCGAGCGTCGGCGAGACCATAGCCGTCGTGCCGCTGGTCGAGAGCATTCTCGATTACGGTGTCAACATCGTGCTGACGACCGGCACGGTCACCTCGGCCCAGGTCGCCGACGAACGGCTCGGCAGTCGCATCATCCACCAATATGTGCCGCTCGACCTGAAGCCGGCGGTCAGCCGGTTTCTCGATCACTGGCAGCCCGACCTCGCCATCATCGCCGAATCCGAGATCTGGCCGATGACCATCCTCGAGCTTGGCGCGCGCCGCGTGCCACAGGTGCTGGTCAATGGCAGGCTCTCCGACCGCTCCTTCACCTCGTGGAAGAAACGGGCCAACATCGCCGAGGCACTGTTCGAAAATCTCGCTCATGTCGTTGCACAGTCCGATGTCGACGGTGAGCGCTTCCTGGCGCTCGGCGCCCGGCCGGTCACGGTGTCAGGCAACCTCAAGGTCGACACCAATCCGCCGCCGGTCGATGAACGGGCGCTGGCGGCGCTGAAACGCCAGATCGGCGAGCGCCCGACCTGGGCGGCGATCTCCACCCACGACGGCGAGGAAGTGGTCGCGGCGGAAGTCCACGCGACGCTGCACAGACGTCACCATGGCCTGCTGACGATCGTCGTTCCGCGCCATCCCGATCGTGCCGAGGCGCTTGCCGCGCAGATTTCCGGCATGGGCCTGAAGGTGGCGCGGCGCAGCAAAGGCGACAGGATCGCGCCCGACACCGATATCCTGCTCGGCGATACGATCGGCGAGATGGGGCTTTATCTCAGGCTGACGGAGATCGCCTTCGTCGGCCGCTCGCTGACCTCCGAGGGCGGCCAGAATCCGCTCGAGCCGGCCATGCTCGACACGGCGGTTCTGGCGGGCCGCAACGTGCAGAATTTTCGCGAGGCCTATCAGCGCCTGCTCGACAGCGGCGGCGCCAAGCTGGTGCGCGATCGCGACATGCTGGCCGGCGCCGTCAATTTCCTGCTGACCAATGAAGTCGCTCGCCACGAGATGATGGCGGCAGGGGCGGCAACCGTCGACGAGATGCGCGGCGCGCTGGCGCGTACGTTGAAGTCGCTCGAACCCTACATCCAGCCGCTGGTCGTCAAGTCGCGCCTGAAGGGCGCGAACGGGCGTTAACGTGGCCTCCGAAGCGCCACCCTTCTGGTGGGAGGAGCCGGATTGGCGGGTGGCGGCGTTGTCGCCGCTGTCGGCCGTCTATGCGCTCGTCGCCGGCCGCCGCATGCGCCACGCCACGCGCGAGAAGGTCGAGGCGCCGGTGCTTTGCATCGGCAATTTCACCGTTGGCGGAACCGGCAAGACGCCGGTCGCAATCGCCCTGGCCACGCAGGCCAAGCGCATGCGGCTCAATCCCGGTTTCCTGTCGCGCGGGCATGGCGGCTCGTTCGCGCAGCCGCATATCGTCGATCCGTATCACGACGCCGCCAGGCATGTCGGCGACGAGCCGCTGCTCTTGGCCGAACACGCGCCGGTCGCGGTGACGCCGAACCGCGCTGCCGGCGCCCGGCTGCTCATCGAGGCCCATGGCTGCGATTTCCTGATCATGGACGATGGATTCCAGAGCGCTCGGATCCATATCGACTACGCCCTGGTCGTGGTCGATGCGCGCTATGGCATCGGCAACGGCCGCGTCATTCCCGGTGGGCCGCTCAGGGCCAGGATCGTCGACCAGTTGGTCTTCACAAGCGGGCTGCTGAAGATGGGCGAGGGCGCGGCCGCCGATGCCGTGGTCCGCCAGGCGGCCCGCGCCGGCCGGCCGATCTTTGAGGCGCGTACCGAGCCAAGCAGCAGGCACGGATTTGCGGGAAAGCGATTTCTCGCCTTCGCGGGCATCGGTCATCCCGCGAAATTCTTCGACACGGTGCGCGAGGCCGGTGGCGAAGTGGCGCTCTCCCGGCCCTTTCCGGACCATCATTTCTACGCCGAGGACGAGCTTGCCGAGTTGACGGCGACGGCACGCGCGGAAGGGCTCGGCCTCATCACCACTGCCAAGGACGCCGCCCGGCTGCGCCACGGCGCATCACAGGATTTTCTCGACCGGCTCGACGTGCTGGAAATCGACACGATCTTCGAGCTCGACCATGTGCCGGAGCGCATCATCGACGAAACCCTCGACGCCTGGCGGCAGCGCAAGCTGAGGGGTTAGCTGCGCTTGCGCAACTCCGGATGCAGCTCGATCTCGCGGCGCAGCGAAGCGGCGGCGTTGACGTAGGGCTCCTGCCTGGCGACGCTCCAGTATTTCAGCTCGTCCAGTGGGATGTTTTCGCCGGTCACCGCGCAGCGCACGAACGAGCCAGGGCTGGTGACCTGAAAGTCGCCGTCGAGATAGCGGATGCGGGCTTCCTTGCCGCCAGGGCCTTCGAAACGGTTCATCATGCGGTGGTATCGAGGTTCATGGGGTTTCATCGCCACAAATTGCCGGCAAGGTCAAGCATGCGGCAAGCCTGAGACAATGCTGATGCGCTAGTCATAGGCTGAAAAGCGCTTTTGTTGGGGGCATGATGGATATTTCTTCCGCCCGCCTGGCTTCCTTGCTCAAAGAGGCGATGACGCCGCAACCCCTGCCGTCGGCGAAGGCTGATCCGGCCAGGACGGCGCTGGTCAAGGAACTGGTCCAGCCCCCGGCGCCCTCCATGTTGGCACGACGCACAGCGCCGGCGCTGTTGGCCATGCCGGCGGCGCCGGGGGCCGCCAAATCGCAGCAGGTTGCTTCGGCTGCTATCGTCGAGGCCTATCTGGCCCAGCTCGAGACGAGAGAAGAGGCGGTGCTGACGACGGTCGGGGCGAGAAAAGCAACGCCCGAGGCCGAAACGACGCGAGGCGTGTTGCCGCCTTCGACAACGGCCAACGACAATGCCCCTGCCAGGGCTGCGGCGTTATCATTGCTTGCGTTTATCCCACCCCGGGATCCGGTGTCGCGCAACGCCGCCGCCTTGGAGATGCCGGCTGGACGGAGAAGGCCGGCCGATCAATCCCGTGCTGCGGAACCGGGCGCCGAGCGCCTGCTGGTGAAAATTGGCTTTGTTTCGGCAATGACCGGCTTATTGGCGACCGTGATCGTCGGGTTCGTTCTGCTGTTGCTTCGCTGAGCTTCGGCTCGACTGGTCCTCGGGATGCCGTCCGGGAGCTTATCTCTCGGCTTCGATGAACTCCTCGATCTTCGCTGGCGCCAATCCAGCCTGCTGCGCGATGCGGCGGGCGAGGTCGGCGGCAGCGGTGCGTGGCCGCCCCATCGGCCGGTCGAGCCAGTAGGACACCGGATTGAGCGCGGTGCGTTCATCGACGGGCGTTATGCGGCCCGACTTCAGCTGGTGCCCGGTCAGCGGCGGCCGCGCCAGCGCGATGCCGAGCCCATAGGCGGCGGCGTCGAGCACCAGATTGTAATCCTCAAAGCGGCGGTCCTGCGGGCGTGGGCGGTAGTCCATGCCTTGGGCAGCGAACCAGGCTCGCCAGGCCGACGCGTCGGAATCGTTGATCAGAGGAAATTTGAGCAGCCGGGCAGGGTCGCCGTGGCCGATTTCGCGCGCGAGTTCCGGTGAAGCGACGGGGAAAACATGCTCCTCGAAAAGCTGCACCGAGATGCGGCCCGGAATGCCGCCACGGCCGCAGCGGATCGACAGGTCGATGCCCTCGTCGGCAAGGTCTGCCTGGCGGATGTCGACATCGAGCACGATGCGCAACTTGGACGGGTTGTTCTCCAGCGCCGCCATGCGCGGCATCAGCCACAACCCGCTGACCGAGGGAATCGAGGTCAGCCGCACTACCGCGGTGCCGCGCGGTTCGACCCAGCGGTCGGAATGGCTCGATATCAGCGCGAAGGCTTCCGCCGTGCGCAGATGCAGCCGGTTTCCCTCGATCGTCAGCGAGACGCCGCGCGCGCCGCGATCGAATACTTTCAGTCCAAGCCAATCCTCGAGCTTGGCGATCTGCCGGCTGACAGCGCCATGGGTGATGTTGAGTTTCTCGGCCGCCGCCGAAAAGCTCCCGGTGCGTGCCGCGGCATCGAAGGCGCGCAGCGTTTCGAGAGGCACCATCATGTCTGAGCTGTGATCCATAGTCACAGGTGATCCGCGATTTGGTCGTTTGTCAACCAGCCCAAAAAGGCGTTTTCTGCATTTCGAGGCCAAGGAACACGAGGACGGCGAGATGAGCGCGACGACGGGCACGTTGAATTCGACACAGCGGATGGATGCCAGGGCAGCCATCGCCGTGGCGCTGACGGTGATTGGTTGGGCGTCCGCCTTTCCTGCGATCCGCGCCGGCCTCGCCGCCTTCGGACCGCTGGAACTCGGCGCGTTGCGCTTTGCCATCGCCGCTGTGCCGGCGGCGATTTTTCTTGCGGTCAAGCGTCCGGCACTGCCCAGGCTCGACGAAGTGTGGCGCCTGGCCTTTGGCGGCGCCATTTTCGTGGCGCTCTACACGGCAATGCTCAATTTCGGCGAACTGACGGTTTCGGCGGGAGCCGCCGGCTTCATCATCAATGTCAGCCCCATCTTCACCGCTATCATGGCGATGGCGCTGCTGGGCGAACGTTTCTCCAAGATGGCATGGCTCGGCACCGCAATCTCTTTCGGCGGCATCGGCATCATCGCCATGGCCGACGGGCACGGCCTGCATTTCAACGCCGGGGCGCTGCTGGTGCTGGGTTCGGCGTTGTGCTCGGCCGTCAACACCATCGTCCAGAAGCCGCTCTTCGCCCGTCATCACCCGCTGACCATCGCTGCGTCCAACATGGTACTCGGCGCGCTCTGCCTGTCGCCCTTTCTGCCAAGCGGCCTGGCACAGGCCGCGGTTGCCGACACCGCTGGCCTCGGCGCCGTCATCTTTCTCGGCATCGTGCCCAGCCTGATCGCATATGCCGCTTGGGCGACCGCGCTGTCGCGACTGCCGGCGGCGCGCGCCTCGAACTTCCTCTATTTGGTCTCGCCCATGTCCGCCCTGATCGGTTTCTTCTGGTTGGGCGAAGTGCCGACGCTGCTCGGCATCCTCGGCGGCGCGCTGGCGCTGGGTGGTGTGATCGTGGTGAATTTGAAAAGGTAAAACAGCTGGATAAGCGTTGCTGCCCGCGTCCTTCAGCGCCGCCCGAACAGCCGCTCGATGTCCGCCAGTTTCAGCTCGATATAGGTCGGGCGGCCGTGGTTGCAGGTGCCGGATCCAGGCGTCGCCTCCATCTGCCGCAGCAGCGCGTTCATCTCCTCAGCCTTGAGCAGGCGGCCTGAGCGCACCGAGCCGTGGCAGGCCATGGTGGCGGCGATCTTGTCCAGCCGCTCCTTCAGCGTGTCGACAGTGTCGTTGTCGGCGATCTCGTCGGCGAGGTCGCGCACCAGTTGCTGGACATTGGTTTCGCCAAGCATTGACGGCGTCTCGCGCACGGCGACCGCGCCAGGTCCGAAGCGCTCGATGCCGAGCCCAAAGCGCGCCAACGTCTCGGAATGCATCGCCAGCCGCTCGGCATCCTCTTCCGGTAGATCGATGATCTCCGGCAGAAGCAGCATCTGCGAGGCGACCGGCCGCGAATGCAGTGCATTCTTCAGCGCCTCGTAGACCAGCCTTTCATGCGCGGCGTGCTGGTCGACGATGACGAGCGAATCCCTGGTCTGGGCGACGATATAGTTTTCGTGCACCTGTGCGCGCGCCGCGCCCAGCACCGTGCCGAGCAGCGTCTCGGCCGCCTCGCTCTGCCCGGCGCGCGCATCGGCGCTGGCAAGCGGACCCGCATCGAACGCAGCTTGGTCGTTCTCGTGCAAACCGCGATGGCCGAAGCCCGCGCTCTCGAAACCCATGTCGAGCGGTCGCTGCGGCGATCGTGCCGGATCGAAACCATGGTCGAAACCGGCGGGGCCTGAAGCCCGGTACGCTGCCTCATAGCTGCGATGACCGTTTGCCGGCCCGCCGTGGCTGTATGGTGCGGCTCCCGGCCGGAATGCCGCCATCATGCCGGCGGCTCCCGAAGTCGCGGCGCGGATACCGGCATCGGCCAGCGCCTGGCGGATCGAGCCGACGATCAGCCCACGCACCAGGCCAGGATCGCGGAAGCGTACATCCGCCTTGGCCGGATGAACATTGACGTCGACGATGGCCGGGTCGAGCGTCAGGAACAGCACGGTGACCGCGTGGCGGTCGCGCGGCAGGACGTCGGCGAAGGCGCCGCGAATGGCGCCGGCAATTAGCTTGTCGCGCACCGGACGGCCGTTGACATAGGCATATTGCTGCAGCGCGTTGGCGCGGGTGAAGGACGGGATCGACACGTGCCCGGTCAGACGCACGCCTTCACGCATGGCGTCGATGGCGATCGAATTGTCCGGAAATTCGGCGCCCATCACCTGGGCGACCCGGCGCAGGCTGCCTTCCGGACTGTCATCCGTCGCCGGCAATTCCAGTGTCGAGCGATCCGAGCCTGCCAACGTGAACCGCACGGAGGGGAAGGCAATCGCGATGCGCTTGACCACGTCGCTGATCGCCGAGCTTTCGGCGCGCTCGCCCTTCATGAATTTAAGCCGGGCCGGCGTGGCGAAAAACAGATCGCGCACCTCGACCGTGGTGCCGCGATTGGCAGCCGCCGGCCTGACGGGCAAGATACGGCCGCCTTCGATGCCGATCTCGGCGGCGCCGTCACTTGTTGCCGTGCGCGAGCGAATCGACAGCCGCGACACCGAGCCGATCGACGGCAGCGCCTCGCCGCGGAAGCCGAGCGAGCGGATGTCGTGAATGTCCTCGGCGAGCTTGGAGGTGCAGTGACGCGCAATCGCCAGCGCCAGCTCTTTTTCGGGGATGCCGGAGCCGTCGTCGGTAACGCGGATCAGGTTCAGCCCGCCGCCCGACGTGACGATTTCGACTTTGCTTGCGCCAGCGTCGAGCGCGTTCTCGACCAGTTCCTTGACCACGCTTGCCGGACGCTCGATGACTTCGCCGGCGGCGATCTGGTTGATCATCGTTTCGGAAAGCTGGCGAATGGGCATGGAAGCACTATAGGCGGATTCGACTTGCGAGCGGGAGGGGTGAATTGCGGTGACCGCGACAAGGCGACCAAATGGATCCTTCTCGCCTCACGCCTGCGCCGCCAGCCAGTCCCGCACCTTGCGGGCATTGTCGCTGAGCTCGCGGTTCTTCGGCCAGATGACATAGAACGCCTTGCCGGTCCGCAGCACATGATCGGTTACCGGCACCAGCAGGCCGGACGCCAGCAGCCGCTCCGCAAGGTGTCGCCAACCTAGAGCGATGCCTTGCCCCTCCATCACGCCCTGGATCACCAGGCCATAGTCGTTGATGCGCAGGCCGCGTGCGGTATCGCCGAGGCGGGCGCCGGCCGATTCGAACCACTCATCCCAGCTCGCCGCCTCGCGATAGGGCTCCTCGAGATGGATCAGGCGGTGCTTGGCCAGTTCAGCGACGGTTCCCGGCATGCCGAACTTTGTCACATAGCTGGTGCCGGCGACCGGGAAGATCTCCTCGTCTGCGAGCGGCAACGAATGGTAGTCCGCCCAGTCCCGTGGCTCGCCGCCGCGCACTGCGAGCGGGATACCCTCGGCGATGATGTCGAGATCGCGATCGGCGGTCTGGATGCGCAGGTCGATGCCCGGCAATTCGTCACGGAATTGCTGCAGGCGCGGCATCATCCAGAAGGAGCCGAAAGCCGTCGATGCGGCAAGCGTCACATGGCCGCCAGTGGCTTGCAGGCGCAGATCTTCCGCGGATTTGCGAATGTGCGAAAGGCCGAGCGAGACGTCGGCGTGGAAACGCTCGCCCGCTTCCGTCAGGACGACCTGGCGGTGGCGGCGCTGGAACAGCTGGGCACCGAGCTGTTCTTCCAGCCCGCGCACGGCGTAGGAGACCGCCGCCTGCGTCATGCCGAGCTCGCGTCCGGCGGCGGTAAAGCTCGACAGCCGCCCGGCCGCCTCGAAGACGATCAGGCTGCCGGCCGAAGGCAGGAGGTGGCGTAGGCTTCGCATAAGCACAGCTTATACAAGAGATCAGGATTTTCCAGCGTCACATCAGGATTTTGTCTCGTTAGGTTGGCGCCAAGAGTGGGATGGAGCTGCCATGAACGCACCGGCCGTTGAAGTGATCGAACATGCAAACCGTCGAAGCGGCGGTCGTCTCGGACGCAAGGCGTTGCGCGGCGCTCCCGTGACGTCGTTTCCGACGCTGGTTCGCCAGATTCCCGTCTACCAGATGGTCCCCGACGAGGCGGTCGAACTGATCCACCAGGAGTCGCTCGCAATCCTCGAGGAGGTGGGGTGCGAGTTTCGTGACGACGAGGCGATCGCCATCTGGAAGGCGGCCGGCGCCGACGTCTCTGAGACACGAGTCCGGATCGACCGCGCCCTCCTGATGGAGCTCGTCTCGAAGGTTCCGTCGGAATTCACGCTCAATGCCCGCAATCCGCAGCGTTCGGTGCGCGTGGGCGGAAACAACTCGATCTTCGTGCCGATGTATGGCGCGCCTTATGTGCGTGACCTCGACAACAACAGGCGCTACGGCACGCTCGCCGACCTGCAGAATTTCCACAAGTTGGCCTACATGGCGCCGGCGCTGCATTCGTCGAGCTCGATCATCTGCGAGCCGATGGAAATCGCGGTGCCGAAGCGTCACCTCCACATCATCCATTCGGCGCTGAAGCACTCCGACAAGCCGTTCATGGGCATCGTCACATCCAAGGATCGTGCCGAAGACACGATGGCCATGGCAGGCATCGTGTTCGGCGAGGACTATGTCCGCGACAACCCGGTCCTGGTGTCGATCACCAACTGCAACTCGCCGCTGGTGTGGGATGCCACCATGCTGGACGCGATGAAGGTCTATGCGCGCCATAACCAGCCGCTGATACTGGCGCCCTTCGCTCTCTGTGGCGCCTCGACGTCGGCATCCGCCGTGGGAGCGGTGGCGCAGGTCAACGCGGAAGCGCTAGCGGGCATCGCCTTCACGCAGCTGCTGCGTCCGGGTTCGCCGCAGATCTACGGACAGTTCATGGTTACCGTGGACATGAAGACCGGCGCCCCGATGGGCGGCACGCCGGAGGCCGCCCAGATGATGTATCTGATGGGAGCGCTGGCGCGGAAATACCGGCTGCCGTGGCGCACCTCGGGCTTTCATGTCGGCTCGAAGCTGAACGACGCCCAGGCGGGCTACGAAGCGAACATGCTGATGCATGCAGCCATCCTCGCCGGCGCCAATTACATCTGGCACTCCGCCGGATGGCTCGAGGCCGGCCTGACCTGCGGCTATTCGAAATTCGCGACCGACTGCGAACAGCTTGTCGGCTGGTACAAATATGCGGGCGGGCTCCCGTTCGACGATTTCAAGGAAGCGATGGCAGCGATCCGCGAGGTCGGGCCGCAGGGCCATTTCCTCGGCACCCAGCACACGCTGGAACATTTCGAGTCCGCTTTCTTCATGCCCAGCATCATGGACTTCAACTCGTTCGAACAGTGGAAGGCCGAAGGCGCGAAGGACCACGATACGCGTGGTCGCGAGAAAGCGCGCAACATGCTCGCGGATTATGAGGAACCGAAGCTCGACGACGGCATCGCCGATGGCCTCAAGGATTTTATTGCGCGGCGCGAGGAGAGGCTGCCGGACAGCGTCAGTTGATGCAGAAGGCGAACGCCCAACGCGAACAAAGGGAGGAAAAAATGACATTCTTCAGAAGCAATGGTGATCGCGTTCCGAGTGCCATCGAGGCGATGGCCGAAGAAGCACGCGCAGGCCGGATCGACCGGCGCGAGTTCTTGGCACTGGCAAGCGCCTTCGGCGCATCGACGGCCCTTGCCTACGGCATGATCGGCCTTGCCGTGCCGGACCAGGCGGTGGCGCAGGAGCCAAAGAAAGGCGGAACGCTGCATATATCCATGTCGGTGAAGGCGCAGAAGGATCCGCGCACTTACGACTGGGTGGAACTGGCGAACATCTCGCGCTGCTGGCTGGAGCCGCTTGTACGCTATACCAGACAATTCACGTTCGAGCCGGTGCTGCTCGAAAGCTGGGATATCAACGACGACGCCACCGAATACGTGCTGCATGTGCGCAAGGGCATCACCTGGAACAACGGCGATGCCTTCAGTGCCGATGATGTGGTGCAAAACCTGACGCGCTGGTGCGAGAAGAGTGTCGCCGGCAATTCCATGGCCGCGCGCGTCGGTGCGCTCATCGACGCCAAGACGGGCAAGGCCAGGGATGGCGCGATCACCAAGATCGACGACAACACCGTCAAGCTGAAGCTCAGCGAACCCGACATCTCGCTGATCCCGAACTTCACCGACTATCCGGCGCTGGTGGTCCACCGCAATTTCGACGCCGACGGCGCGGACCCGGTCAAAAAACCGGTCGGCACCGGCCCGTTCGAGCTGGTGTCCTATTCGGTCGGCCAGAAAGCGGTCGTCAAGCGGCGTGAAAACGGCAAGTGGTGGGGTGGCGAAGCCCCTCTCGATGGCGTGGAATTCATCGACTACGGCACCGACTTCAATGCTTCGGTGAACGCATTCGATTCCGGCGAGATCGATCTCAACTTCGAGAGCCCCGCCGACTTCATCGACATTCTCGACAAGATGGGCCTGGAAAAGTCCGAGGTGGCGACAGCGACCACGCTCGTTGCGCGCACCAACATCACGCATAAGCCCTACGATGATCAGCGGGTGCGCAACGCGCTGCAAATGGCCGTCGACAACAATGCGGTTCTCGAACTTGGCTATGCCGGGCGAGGGACCGTCGGTGAAAACCACCATGTCAGCCCGATCCATCCGGAATACTATTCGCTGCCCAAAAAGACCCGCGACGCGGCCGGCGCCAAGAAGCTGATGGCGGAAGCCGGACAGGCCGACTTCGAGCATGAACTGATCACCATCGAGGACGATTGGCAGAAGAACACCGGCGACGCGATTGCCGGCCAGCTGCGTGATGCCGGGATCAAGGTGAAGCGCACGGTGCTGCCGGGCTCGACCTTCTGGAACGACTGGACGAAATATCCCTATTCGATGACGATCTGGTACATGCGCCCGCTCGGCGTCCAGGTGCTGGCGCTCGGCTACCGCAGCGGCGAGGCCTGGAACGAAACGGCCTATGCGAATCCAGATTTCGACGCCAAGCTCAAGCAGGCTCTTTCGCTCATCGACGTGGCCAAGCGGCGCGAGGTGATGAAGGACGTCGAACAGATCCTGCAGGATTCAGGCGTCATCATTCAGCCCTACTGGCAGAAGCTCTACAGCCACATGAACAAAAAGGTGAAGAACTACGCTGTCCACCAGACCTTCGAGATGGACCTCCAGAGCGTCTGGCTGGACGGCTGAAACAAGGTGCAGCGGGACTTCATGGGCCGCAAAAAAGCCGATATGCAGGATGCGTGGTATTGATCGCCTCAAGCCATCAAAAGCCGGAGATTCTGCATGAGACTGACAGTGCTCGCTGCCGCCCTTTCGATAGCCTTGCCAGCAGCCGCGTTTGCCGGACCAGCGTCCGACGCCGTGAGGTTCTTCTACGTTCCGGAGGTCAAGTTCGAGGCCGACGCACAATATCGCGACCGGTTCACCGAACCGGTGACGAAGCTGTTCGATCTCAACGATCAGGCAATCAAGAAGAATCCGGATCAGGTCGCCTGTGTCGACTTCGACCCGGGCCTCGACGCGCAGGATTTCGACCAGAAGACCGTCTCTAAGACCCTGAAACTGTCTGAGACGCTGGATGGCGACACCGCGCAGGT
Source organism: Mesorhizobium sp. M0152 (assembly GCF_040322415.1). Taxonomy (NCBI): domain Bacteria; kingdom Pseudomonadati; phylum Pseudomonadota; class Alphaproteobacteria; order Hyphomicrobiales; family Phyllobacteriaceae; genus Mesorhizobium; species Mesorhizobium sp. M0152. Next base: position 160,091 of record NZ_JAMYTH010000006.1, on the reverse strand, counting down.
GGTGGCGAGCTTCGAGCTTTTTCCGGAAGGAGATGATTCCCAACGCGAAATGCATTGGACGCTGAAGAAAGTCGATGGCAGGTGGAAGATCTCGGATATCGCTTCGAAGACCAGCGACTGGACGCTGAGCCAGCTCGAATGCGTGGCGGGTCAAGATCCGGAGTGATGCCATGGCCCGCCGCTTGTTCCTGGCACTATCGACCATGTGCCTGCTGGCGGCGGCTTTGAGCGCCGCCGCTGCGCAGGGGCTGCTTGGCGCGCCGCCGGCGAACGCCCCGGCCGACACGGCGCCGGGCGACAGCGGAGCGCCACTTTCAAATGCACCCGGCGGCGCGGTGGAACCGGCAACGCCGCCCGCTGCCTCGCCGCCGAGCGAGCCAGCCGCGCCCATCCGGCCGGGATCGCCGACAGCCGTAGTGCGGCCATTCTACGATCAGGCCGGCCTGGAGATCGACCCGGCGCAGCGCAGCCATTTCACCGATCCGGCGAAGACCGTGCTCGACAAGAGCGATGCCTTGCGCAAATCCGGACAGGGCGAGTGCCTTGACCCCAACATGGCGCTCGACAATGCGGACTATGACAAGGCCGGGATCGACAAAAGCCTCAGGACGCTCGAGGCGATCAATGGCGACCAGGCCAAGGTTATCGTCGCCTTCGTCGCCGCCGGCAACCCGCACCGTCTTGAATGGAAATTCAAGAGGGTGGGCGGCGAATGGAAGATATCGGACCTGCTGTCGGTGACCGGCGAATGGGCGCTCAGCCAATATCAGTGCGAATGATGGTCGAGTTAACCGCGTCCGCGATAGGGGGCCACTCCAGTGTCAGGCAGCCAGGCACCTTCGGGCGGCGCACCGGTCTGCCAGAACACATCGATCGGAATGCCGCCGCGCGGATACCAATAGCCGCCGATGCGCAGCCACAGCGGCTTGGTCGCCGCCACGATGCGCCGGCCGATCATCACGGTGCAGTCTTCATGGAAGGCGCCGTGATTGCGGAACGAGGTCATGAACAGTTTCAGCGACTTCGATTCCACCAGGGCCGCGTCGGGTGCGTAGTCGATGACGATATGGGCGAAATCCGGCTGGCCGGTGACCGGGCAAAGCGACGTGAATTCCGGGCAGGTGAAGCGCACGATGGCCGGCGGGCCGTCGCCGCGCGAAAACGGCACGGTTTCCAGGACCGCTGCTTCCGGGCTCTGTGGCGTCTCGACGTGAGCGCCGAGCTGGGTGAGGGTTTTGGTGTCGATCATGGGCGGTTATTCCTTCGAATTTGCCGCTCATTAGCACCGGACCGAAAAGTGTGCAGCACAATTTGAACCAGCAGGAAGACGATGACCAGTAGCGATCCGCTTCTCCAGCCCTACCAACTCAAGCACCTGACGCTGAAGAACCGGGTGATGTCGACCAGCCATGAGCCGGCCTATTCCGAGGACGGCATGCCGAAGGAGCGCTACCGGCTTTATCATGCCGAGAAGGCCAAGGGCGGCATGGCGCTGACGATGACGGCCGGCTCGGCCATCGTCTCGCGCGACAGTCCCGCCGCCTTCGGCAACCTGCATGTCTATGACGATAGGATCGTGCCGTGGCTCGCTGAACTCGCCGACGCCTGCCACGAGCACGACTGCAAGGTGATGATCCAGATCACCCATCTTGGCCGCCGCACCGGCTGGAACAAGGCCGACTGGCTGCCGGTGCTATCGGCATCGCCGGTGCGCGAGCCGGCGCACCGTGCTTTCCCGAAGACCATCGAGGACTGGGATATCGAGCGCATCGTCGCCGACTATGCTTCGGCCGCGCAGCGCTGCCAGGCCGCCGGCCTCGACGGCATCGAGTTCGAATCCTACGGCCATTTGATGGACGGCTTCTGGTCGCCGGCCACCAACCACCGCGACGACGAGTTCGGCGGCTCGCTCGACAATCGCTTGCGTTTTACCGACATGGTACTTGACGCCGTGCGCGCGGCGGTCGGCGAAAATTTCGTCGTCGGCATCCGCATGGTCGCTGACGAGGATTTCGAAAAAGGCCTGTCGAAGGAGGAAGGCATCGAGATCGCCAGGCGGCTGGCCGGTTCCGGCAAGGTCGACTTCCTCAACATCATCCGTGGCTCGATCGAGACCGACGCGGCGCTGACCAAGGTTATCCCGGTGACCGGCATGCGCTCTTCGCCGCATCTCGATTTCGCCGGCGAGGTGAGGGCGGCGACGAAGTTCCCGACCTTCCACGCGGCGCGAATTTCCGACGTCGCCACCGCTCGCCATGCCATCGCCACTGGCAAGCTCGACATGGTCGGCATGACCCGCGCCCATATCGCCGATCCGCACATCGTCAAGAAAGTGATGGAAGGCCGCGAGCATGAGATCCGGCCATGCGTGGGCGCCACCTACTGTCTCGACCGCATCTATGAAGGCGGCGAGGCGCTCTGCGTTCACAATGCGGCGACCGGCCGTGAGGCCGATATTCCGCACATCATCGTCAAGACCGAGGGGCCGCGGAGAAAGGTCGTCGTCATCGGCGCCGGTGCCGGTGGGCTGGAGGCGGCGCGCGTCGCGGCCGAGAGAGGCCACCAAGTCACGATCCTGGAGGCATCTTCACAAGCGGGCGGGCAAGTGCGGCTGGCAACACAGAACCCGCGCCGCAAGGAATTGATCGGCATCATCGACTGGCGGCTGGCCGAACTCGACCGGCTCGGCGTCGAAATCCGCTATGATACGTGGGCGGAGAAGGGCGACGTGCTGGCGCTGTCGCCCGATGTCGTGGTGGTCGCCACCGGCGGCTTGCCGCAGAACCCGCCGCTGACCGCTGGCGACGATCTCGTCACTTCGAGTTGGGACATCATGGCCGGCAGCGTCAAGCCTGCCGAAAACGTGCTGCTCTATGACGATAATGGCGGCCATCAGGGCATGGGCGCCGCCGAATTGATCGCAAACAGCGGTGCAAGGCTGGAGCTGGTTTCACCTGAGCGCTTCTTCGCCCCGGAAATGGGCGGCATGAACCATGTGCCCTATGTCAGGGCCTTCCAGGAAAAGGGCGTCACCGTCACCATCAACACGCGGCTGCGTTCGGTGCGGCGCGAGGGCAATCAGCTGGTCGCGGAACTGGCTTCTGATTTTGCCGATCGCTGGCGCGGCGAGCGCAGGGTCGACCAGGTCGTGGTCGAGCACGGCACGGCCCCGCTCGACGACCTCTATCTGTCGCTTAAACCGCTATCCAAGAATGGCGGGGCGGTGGATTACGAGCGGCTGGTCCATGGCGGCGACATCTTTCCCGCGCGCAACCCGCAAGGTGGTTTCGTCCTGTTCAGGATCGGCGACGCCGTCGCTTCGCGCAACATCCATGCCGCCATCTATGACGGCATCAGGTTCGGCTTGAGGATCTGACCTTAGCGAAAATTTGTGGCGCGCGGCCCAACCGGCGTACGAGAGCCCGTGTACATCGGCATGACCACGCGCCCGCACGTCATTGGCTCTTCGCCAGACAACGTACGATTCTGTGGAGTATTCCTGCGTCTCAGAACATCCTGGCGGTCGCCATGCACAGCACCGTGATGACCAGCAGCCCGCCGGCGATGCGCTCGCCTCTGGTCATTTTCGCGCGCAAGCGGCCTTCCGTCGCCGCGTCGGTGCCGGCAAGCTGCCTGGTGGCGGAACCCACCAGCGCGCCCTGGACGCCGGCGGCAATCAACGCCGTGGCGATACCCAGCGCCAGCACCTTCTCCATCGGGCCGAAAAGGCCCTCATGGAAGAAATACCAGAGCAGTATGCCGGTGAGGAAAACCAGGCCCGCCGCGCCCATTTGGGGCCGGAAGAACCGTTCCGCCCGAATTTCCGGATCGCGGCCGACCGCGATGGTGGTGCCGGCCCAGAACACGCCGGCCATGACATGAAGACCGAGGACGACGATATAGACATATTGCATGACCGCATTTCCTCTTTTTTGCCCGCCGTTCGCCATAAAGGTAGATATCTAACGATTAGATGTCAATGTATAAAGTCCGGCCAGTTCCATCGTCCTGTTTGTTGCTCTAGGGTCCGCTCATGACGCCTTTTGACCGCCCGCCAGTCGGGATGAATCTCGCCCGCACCGCCAAGCTTGTCGCCCAGGCTTTCGACGCGGCTTTGGTCGAAGCGGGCGGTACGCTGCCCGTCTGGCTCACTCTGCTGTCGGTCAAGTCGAGCAAGCTCGCCAATCAGCGCGAGCTTGCCGGTATGATCGGCATCCAGGGCGCGACGTTGACCCACCATCTGAACGCCATGGAGGTGCAGGGCCTGTTGACGCGCCGCCGCGATCCCGTCAACCGCCGGGTTCATCTGGTCGAGTTGACGGACGCGGGAGAGGCGACGTTCGAGACATTGCGCAAGGCTGCGCTTGTGTTCGACAAGCGACTTCGGACGGGGTTGTCCGACGAGCGCCTGGCCGAGTTCGCGCAGGTGCTGGCGGCATTGCGGGCCAACGTCGGTGCCTGACCCGCGGCTACAGTGCGGTTCGGCCGCTCACTCGTCGTAACTCCGGATCGCCCCAAATGCGTAGCCACGCAGCTTCAGCGCGGTGATCAGATTGGTGAGCTTCGTCTTGCCGTCGAAACCGTCCTGGAACATCTCGTCATGCATCAACAGGATGAGCCTGCCGGGCTTGACGAAACGGCCGTAGCCGAACAGGTGATCGATCTCGCTGACAAGATGATCGACGCTCTGCACCGGCTCGCCGCTGTCCTTGTGTACCCATTCGTGGTCCCAGCCGTAGAGATAGAAACCTGAGGCGGCGACAAATTCGTAGTCGGGGTCCTCTTGTCCCTCCTGGGCCAGGCCAAGCGAGGTGTCGTTCTTCGACATCGACGGCAGCCGGAACACGTCGCGCCCCGGCAAACGCGCGTGCACGACCGGCTTCAGCCCGAGCACCTCGTTTGCCCGCAACATGTCGGCGACGACGCCTTCCGTGTCGGCGTAGTAGTGCTGGTAGTGATTGTTGGCGTGACTGAAACTGTGGTTGCCGAGCGTCGCCAACGGAAGCTGTTTGGCACGTTGGACCAGCGCCTTGCTGGCGGCGCTCGCTTGCGCATGCATGCCGACCATGAACATGGTCGCCGGTACCTGCTCGGCTTCCAGCACGTCGAGGATGTTGCTTGTGCCGCTCAGCGGGCCATCGTCGAAGGTAAGATAGATGGTGCGATCCGCTCCGTAGGCGGGGACGGTGAGCATCAACACTGCCGCCAGTACAAGCCGAAACGGTGTCATCGGCTGCGATATCCGTCTAGGATCACGACAAGCCGCCATCCGACGACTGCTTCTCAAAGTGCCTATGCCAGGCTTCCTTGAAGCACGGTCAGCCGGGCCTTCTTCGGCGTGCGGGCGGTCAGCCATTCCAGCGCCTTGTCGTGCGGCATCGGGAAGGCGATGGAATAGCCCTGCACCTGGTCGCAGCCGATCGCCATCAGGGAATCGAGTTCGGCCTCGGTTTCGGCGCCCTCGGCGACGATCGAGATGCCGAGGCCGCGGGCAAGCTCGGTGATGGCGCGCACGATCTTGGAGTTGTCGCCATTCTCGTGGATGTTCTGGACGAACCGGCGATCGATCTTCAGCCGGTCGATCTCGTTCGGGTTGACATGGCTGAGCGAGGCGTAGCCGGTGCCGAAATCATCGAGTTCCAGATGGACGCCGGCTGCTCTTATCTGGCGCAGTTTGGCGGCGATTCCGGTCTTCTCGTCGTCGAGAATGACGGATTCGACGATTTCAAGCGACAGCTTCTGTGGCGGCAGTCCGGCCTTTTCCAGCGTCTCGAACAGGAACGTATCGAAATCATGCTCGCGCAGTTCGGTGCCGGAAACATTGACGGCAAGCCGTCCGAAGGCAATCCCGGCGCGGTTCCATTCGGCGGCTTCGTTGATCGCCTTGCTGATGACGATGCGGCCGATTTCCGGCATGAAGCCGCATTTCTCGGCGACCGGAATGAATTCGCCGGGCGCGATCATGCCGCGCTCGGCATGGTTCCAGCGCACCAGCGCCTCGACGCCGCTGATCGCGCCGGTGGTCAGCGAAACCTGCGGCTGGAAATAAGCCTGGAATGCCCGCTCCGAGACGGCGACCTTGATGTCGTGCTCGAGTTGTTTGCGATAATCGAGTTCGCGGCGCAGCTCCTCGGAGAAGAACGAGAAGTTGCCGCCTCCCATCTTCTTGGCGGAATAGAGCGCCAGGTCGGCGTGAACCAACAGATCCTGTGCGTTGTCGGCGTCTATCGGATAAACGGCGATGCCGCCGCTGGCGCCCGGAAGGATGGTCGTGCCCTGAAATACGACCGGCTCGTTGATGTGCACCAGGATGCGCCGGGCGAGCATGTTGATGTCCTCGGTGCCGCCGGCGCCGTTGAGGATCATGACGAACTCGTCGCCGCCGAGGCGCACGCACAGGTCCGATGCGCGGCAGGAATCGCGCATCCGTTGTGCCGTGACGACCAGCACATAATCGCCGGCCGCGTGGCCGAGCGTGTCGTTGATCTGCTTGAACCGGTCGAGGTCGAGCTGGACCACCGCGAGGCGTTCGCGCCGCCGATGCGCGCCCTTGATGAGCGTGTCGAAATGGTCGGTCAAAAAGGTGCGGTTGTGCAGGCCGGTCAGGCCGTCGTGAACCGCGATGAAGGCCATCGAATTGCGCGCGTCGACCAGTTCACGCGTTTTGCGCAGGATGGCGTTGGACATTGGCCTGAAGATGAACAGCGCCACCAGCAAGATGACGCCGAGGGTGGCGTAGAACAACGTGCGATGGAGCGACAGCAGTTTTTCGGAGCGCTCATCGGCCTCGGCATTGATGCGCTGGCCAAGTGCGGCATAGCCCGACAAGGTTGCGTTGGCGACAGAGGCATCGAGGTGGACGCGTTCGTCGCCACCTTTGTAGCCGCCATTGTCGGGATGATTGAACTGAGATTCGAAGGCCGAGACCAGCCGGTCGCCATTGGCGATCAGCCCGACCGAGAAATAGTCGAGATGGAAAGGCTTAGCGAAAAGCACGCTCTCGATCGATTTCGGATCGAGCTTGGCCGGCGATGCCGGATCTACCGCTGTCTGTGTGAGCAGCAGGTCATAATTCGTCTCGAACTCCGCCGTGGCCTGCTTGAGCGCGCTCACCAGCGCCGGCTGCTGGTCGCGAGAAGCAGAGCCGGTTGCGCCGGCAAGAAAGACGATGCGCTGCGACAGCGTCTTTTGCGTGCTGACGATGTCGAGCAAGGTATTGTTGTTTTGCTGCGTGGCCATCATCTGCTGGAGCAGTGTGAAGGAGGCCACCACCATCGCCGCGATGATCAGCAGCGCCAGCCAATAGCCGGCCTTGATCACCAATATGAGCTTGCCTGAAACGGTTTGCACCGGCTGCTGCGACATTTTCGGGGGCGGCCCTCTCGCCAACGGATTGCTGTGAGAAGGACCATGAACCTGCAAATGTTAACAGGTCTGGAAATCGACAGCCGACAGGCAAGGGGGAGGCGTCGGAACATCGCGAGATGGTTATCGGCTCCTTTCGCGGCCGGCCCGCATTTGACTTGCCTCGACTGCTGCCCCTTTCGCGACTGCTGTCGTACCGGTATCCCTCTGTCGCGCTCGGATGACATTCCCGTTGGCGGCACCTCCACCGACCCGGTCGCTTTTGCGATGGATTTTTCGAGCGGGCGGGACGACAGTCTGCCCACGTCAAACGAGGCTCGACCATGACCACGGCATTTCTCTCTCATATCGACAACGAACTTGCGGGGCTGAAATCGGCCGGCCTCTACAAGTCCGAGCGGGTGATCTCTTCGACCCAATCGGCGCAGATCGAGGTCGGCGGGCAGAAGGTGCTGAATTTCTGCGCCAACAACTATCTTGGCCTCGCCGACAGTGCGGAACTGCGTGAGGCGGCGAAGCAGACGCTCGACCGCTATGGCTACGGCATGGCCTCGGTGCGCTTCATCTGCGGCACGCAGGAGGAGCACAAGCAGCTTGAAGCGACGATATCCGCATTTCTCGGCATGGATGACACCATTCTCTACGGTTCGTGCTTCGACGCCAATGGCGGCCTGTTCGAGACACTGCTTGGTGAGGATGACGCGATCATCTCGGATGCGCTGAACCATGCCTCGATCATCGACGGCGTGCGGCTGTCGAAGGCCAAACGCTTCCGCTATGCCAACAACGACATGGCCGATCTCGAGGCGCGGCTGAAGGAAACCAAGGATTGCCGCTTCCGATTGATCGCCACCGATGGCGTGTTCTCGATGGACGGCATCATCGCCAATCTCAAGGGCGTCTGCGATCTTGCCGACAAATACGATGCCATGGTCATGGTCGACGACAGCCACGCGGTCGGCTTCGTCGGCAGCAACGGCCGCGGCTCGGCCGAGCATTGCGGCGTCGAGGCGCGGGTCGACATCATCACCGGCACGCTCGGCAAGGCGCTGGGCGGCGCGTCCGGCGGCTACACGTCCGGCAAAAGCCAAGTGGTCGACTGGCTGCGTCAGCGCTCCCGGCCCTATCTCTTCTCGAACACGCTGATGCCGGCGATCGCCGGCGCTTCGATCAAGGTGTTCGACCTGATCCGCAATGGTGACGGCTTGCGCGAACGCCTCTACGCCAATGCGGCGCGGTTCAGGTCGCAGATGGGCAAGCTCGGCTTCACGCTGGCTGGAGCAGACCATCCGATCATTCCGGTGATGCTGGGTGACGCGAGCCTGGCGCAAGAGATGGCGGCGCGCATGCTGAAGCGCGGCATATACGTGATCGGGTTTTCCTTTCCGGTGGTGCCGAAGGGCCAGGCCCGCATCCGCACCCAGATGTCGGCGGCGCACTCCAGCGCCGACATCGATCGCGCCGTGGAAGCATTCGGCACTATCGGCAAGGAACTGGGCGTGATTTCCTGAACGGCCCGCCCCCCAAAAACGATTCCGGATCAAGAGATTCAAGGAACAGAACAATGTCGAACATGATGAAGGCGCTGGTGAAGGCCAAGGCCGAACCGGGCATCTGGATGGAAGAGGTGCCGGTACCGGAGATCGGCCCCAACGATGTGCTGATCAAGGTCAAGAAAACCGCGATCTGCGGCACCGACGTCCACATCTACAATTGGGACCAGTGGGCGCAGAAGACGGTGCCTGTGCCGATGGTGACCGGCCATGAATTCGTCGGCACGGTCGCCGATTTCGGTGCTGCGGTCACCGAGTACAAAGTCGGCCAGCGCGTGTCGGGCGAAGGCCACATCGTGTGCGGTCATTGCCGCAACTGCCGCGCGGGCAGGGGACACCTGTGCCGCAACACGCTCGGCGTCGGTGTCAACCGGCCGGGCGCGTTCGGTGAATATCTGGCGATCCCGCAGCACAATGTCGTGCCGATCCCCGACGACGTGCCGGACGAGATCGCCGCGATCTTCGATCCGCTCGGCAACGCCGTTCACACCGCCTTGTCCTTCGACCTGGTCGGCGAGGATGTGCTGGTCACCGGCGCCGGGCCGATCGGTATCATGGGCGCGCTGGTGGCGCAGTGCGTCGGCGCGCGAAAGGTTGTCATCACCGACATCAATCCGGTACGGCTGGCGCTGGCGAAGAAGCTTGGCGTCCAGCATGTCGTCGACGCTTCGAAGGAGAAGCTACGCGACGTCATGCCGGCGCTCGGCATGACCGAGGGTTTTGACGTCGGCCTCGAAATGTCGGGCGCCGCACCCGCCTTCCGCGACATGATCGACACCATGAACAATGGCGGCAAGATCGCCATTCTCGGCATCGCGCCGACCGGCTTCGAGATCGACTGGAACAAGGTCATTTTCAAGATGCTGCATCTCAAGGGCATCTACGGCCGCGAAATGTTCGAGACCTGGTACAAGATGATCGCGCTTGTGCAGGGCCCGCTCGATGTCTCTGGCCTGATCACGCATCGCATCGGCATCGACGATTTCCAGGCTGGATTCGACGCGATGCGCAGCGGCAGCTCGGGCAAGGTGGTGATGGACTGGTAAGCCTAATAGAGCGGTTGCGATCCTTGGCGCCCCCCTGTCCTGCCGGATAGAGGCGCGCTGTCCCGCCAAGATGCCAATTTCTGCTCCCGACCTAGCCTTTGCTCACCGCGTTCTCCAGCGCCGCCAATCCTTCCGCGATCGCGGCACGCTCGCCAGCGGTCAGCTTTTCCAGCAGCTCCCGCTCGAACGCTTTCGCCAAGGGCACCATCTCGCCATACGCCGCCGACCCTAACTTGGTCAGCGTCAGGTGCTCGACGCGGCGGTCGTTCTCATCGGGCGTGCGCGTCAGCCAGCGCCGCCGCTCGAGTTCGGCCACGGCCCGCGACACTTTCGTCTTGTGCATTGCCGACTGTTCGCCGAGTTCCGTCGCGGTCATTGTGCCGCGCTGACCGAGCCCGGAAAGCGTGCGCCATTCCGGCCGCGTCAGGCCGTGGCGCTCCTTGTAGATCCTGGAGAATTCGCGGCTGACGGCGTCTGCAAGGCGATAGAGCCGGTAGGGCAGAAAGCTTTCGAGTTCCAGGATTTCCATGACCAGCCACCGGCAAACGGTATTGATAGTTACATTTTCGATGGTTACAAATGAAACCAATTTGGTCAAGCATTTCGCGAGGAGGAAGCGATGGCCTTTTCCTACATGCCGGGTTTCGGCAACGACTTCGAAACCGAGACCTTGCCTGGTTCGCTGCCACAAGGGCGGAATTCGCCCCAGCGGCCGGCCTATGGCCTTTACGCTGAGCAGCTTTCCGGCTCGCCCTTCACCGCCCCGCGCGGCACCAATGAACGCTCCTGGCTCTACCGCATCCGGCCGAGCGTCAAGCACACCGGCCGCTTCAAACCGGCGACCTATCCCTTGTGGAAGAGCGCGCCCAATGTCGGCGATCATGAGCTGGCCCTCGGTCAGTATCGCTGGAACCCAGTGCCGATGCCCAAGGAGCCTACCGATTTCATCGCCGGCATGCGATCGATCACCACGGCCGGCGACGTGCTCGGGCAGACCGGCATGGCGGCCCATGTCTACGTCGCCAACCGCTCGATGGCCGACGACCATTTCTTCAACGCCGACGGTGAATTGCTGGTCGTGCCACAGGTTGGCGCTTTGCGCTTCGTCACCGAGATGGGCGTCATTGAATTGCGGCCCGGCGAGATCGCCGTGCTGCCGCGCGGACTGGTGTTCAAGGTCGAACTCGTCGATGCCGAAGTGCGCGGCTATGTCTGCGAGAACTACGGCGCCAAGCTGACGCTGCCCGATCGCGGCCCGATCGGCGCCAATTGCCTTGCCAACCCGCGCGATTTCAAGACCCCTTGCGCCTGGTTCGAGGAGAAGGAAACGCCGTGCCGGCTAGTCGTGAAATGGTGCGGCAATTTCCATGTCACCGAGCTCGGCCATTCGCCGCTCGACGTCGTCGCCTGGCATGGCAATTACGCGCCCTACAAGTATGATTTGGCGACCTTTTCGCCTGTCGGTGCTCTGCTGTTCGACCACCCCGATCCGTCGATCTTCACGGTATTGACGGCGCCAAGCGGCGAGGAGGGCACCGCCAACATCGACTTCGTCATCTTCCCGCCGCGCTGGCTGGTGGCGGAAGATACGTTTCGGCCGCCCTGGTATCACCGCAACATCATGAGCGAGTTCATGGGCCTGATCCACGGCCAATACGACGCCAAGGAAGAAGGCTTCGTTCCCGGCGGCATCAGCCTGCACAATCTGATGCTGGCCCATGGCCCGGATGCGCCTGGCTTCGAAAAAGCCTCGCGCGCCGCATTGAAACCGGTCAAACTCGACAACACCATGGCCTTCATGTTCGAGACGCGCTTTCCGCAGATGCTGACCCGCTACGGCGCCGAACTGGAAACCCGGCAGGACAATTACATCGACTGCTGGGCCGACCTGAAGAAGCGCTTCAACGGCACGCCCGAGGGCGACTGGTCTTGAGCCGCGCGCCAACGCCGGACCGGCTGGTGCTTCTGGGCTCGAAAGGCGGCCCGGCACTACGGCCGGGCGGCCCGTGGCCGAGTTCGTCGCTGCTGCGGATTGGCGGCCGGAACATCGTCGTCGACTGCGGCCTTGGCGTGACGCGCGGTCTGGCGGACGCCGGCCTCAGCCTGAAAGCGCTCGACCTGATCTTCATCACACATCTGCATTCCGACCACGTGCTGGAACTGGGCCCTCTGATACACACCGCCTGGACGGCGGGTCTGTCTACCCAGGTCGGCGTGTTCGGCCCGCCCGGCACGGATCACCATTGGCAGCACTTTTGCCAGGCGATGGAATTCGACATCGAGATCCGCATCGCCGACGAGGGCCGGCCGGACATTCGTGAGTTGGTTTCGATCGTCGAATTCGGCGAAGGCGAGGTGGTCGAGCAGCGAGGCTTGAAGGTGATGGCGCTACGCGTCGACCACCCGCCGGTGGTCGACTGTTTTGCCCTGCGCTTCGAGCATGGCGGAAAAAGCGTGGCGTTCTCCGCCGATACAGCCTTCTTTCCGCCGCTCGCCAGGTTTGCCGAAGGTGCCGATATCCTCGTTCACGAGGCGATGCTGGAAGAAGGTATCGAGCGGCTGGTGGCCAAGACCGGCAACGGCGCAAGGCTTAGAGACCATCTGCTCGCCAGCCACAGCTTTGCCGAGGAGGCCGGGCGCATCGCCGGCGATGCCGGCGTGAAGAGGCTGGTGCTCAATCATCTCATTCCGGCCGACGATCCCGAGATCGGCGAGGCCGACTGGACCGCAGCTGTCAGGAAAACATGGTCCGGCGACTTGACGATCGCTCGCGACGGCCTTGTTGTGGAACTCGCATGATACCGACCCGAAGGACCGCGTCGGCGAAAAGAGGAACCGGTTCTTGGGAAAGATCACGCGCAAAACAAGAAACCAAAGCAGCGGGAATGCTGCACAAGGAGAGGGAACCGCATGAAGCTTGCCACATTGAAGGACGGAACGCGTGACGGAAAACTTGTCGTCGTCTCGCGGGACCTGACGCGCTTCACCGACGCCTCGTTCCTGGCGCGGACGCTGCAGGCGGCAATCGACGATTGGCGCCGCGTCGCGCCGCACCTCGCTACAATCGCGGAATCGCTGGAGAACAATGCGGTCCCGTCGGAGCGCTTCCACGAGCATGTTGCCCATTCGCCGTTGCCGCGAGCCTATCAGTGGGCCGATGGCTCTGCCTACGTGAACCATGTCGAACTGGTGCGGAAAGCGCGCGGCGCCGAGATGCCCGCGAGCTTCTGGACCGATCCGCTGATCTACCAGGGCGGTTCGGATTCTTTCATTCCGCCGCGCGATCCAATCCGCATGGCCGACGAGGCCTTCGGCATCGACATGGAGGCGGAGGTCGCGGTTATCGTCGACGATGTGCCAATGGGTGCAAGCCTCGATGAGGCGCGTGCCGCGATCCGGCTGGTCATGCTGGTCAACGATGTGACCCTGCGCGCGCTCACCGGGCCGGAACTGGCGAAAGGGTTCGGCTTTTTTCAATCGAAGCCGTCCTCGGCGTTTTCGCCGGTGGCGGTGACGCCGGACGAACTGGGCGACGCCTGGGACGGTGGCAAGGTCAGCCTGCCGCTTCTTGCCGACCTCAATGGCAAGCCGTTCGGCCGCGCCGATGCCGGCGTCGACATGACCTTCGATTTTCCGGCGTTGATCCTTCACGCCGCGAAAACGCGGCCGCTGGCCGCCGGTACCATCATCGGTTCGGGCACCGTCTCCAACAAGCTCGACGGCGGGCCGGGCAAGCCTGTCTCGGCCGGCGGCGCCGGCTATTCCTGCATTGCCGAACTGCGCATGATCGAGACCATCGAGGCCGGCACACCCAAAACGCCGTTCCTGCGCTTTGGCGACACGGTGCGCATCGAGATGAAGGACAAGGCCGGCCACTCGATCTTCGGCGCCATCGAGCAGAGGGTCGAGAAATACGAGCGATAGCAGGAGTGATGGAATGACGGCTGCTGTTGATCGTTCTCGCTGGATTTGTGGTTATGTGAACGGGCTTGTATCGGTGCGGTGAGCCGGATGACGCCATGACCTTGCTGGATCACCTGCGCCGCATGGCCGGCAACAATCTCTGGTCGAACGACCGGCTTTATCGCGCCGTGTTGCAGCTCAAGCCGGGTGAATTCGAAGCCGCGCGCACCAGCTTCTTTCCGTCGATCAAGGCGACGCTCAACCACATCCTTGCCGTCGATCTTCTCTATATCGATTTCCTGGAGGAGGGCGGTATCGGCGCTAAGGCCTATGACGATTTCGCGTCTTTCGATGACGCAGCCGATTTGGCGGCGGCGCAGACTGAATTCGACCGCAGGCTGATCGCCTTCTGCAATGCCCTGTCGGAGGCCGACCTCGACCGCCGGGTCATCACTGACCGGCGTGGGGACGGCATGATCCCGGAAAGGATCGGCGATATCCTCGCCCATGTCTTCCTGCATGACATCCATCATCGTGGACAGGTGCACGCGATGCTGTCCGGCACGTCGGTCAAGCCGCCGCAGCTGGATGAGTTCCTACTCGATTATGACCTCAGGCTCAGGAGTGCCGAGGTGGAGCGGCTGGGACTGGGCAATCAGACGAGTGCAACGTCATAGGCTGAGAAATGCCGATCCGCGGTCACCAACGTCAGAGCTTCGATTTGAGCTTGTGCAATAAGCAAACGATCAAAGGGATCGCGATGATGGAGCGGCAAATGCTCAAGCCTTGCTGCGTGGAGTTCGTTTACACCGAGGATTGGAATCCCGTTCGATCGCAGAATCTCCACGATGTCGCCTGTGAGCGTGACTTTGCCGAGCGCTTTCTTGATGGCAATCTCCGCGACCGAGATGGCGCTGACGATCACGTCCTTGCCTGCGACAAAGATGTCGCGATGATGATCCGAAAGACGTGAATCGGCGTTGAGTACCCAAAGCAGAATATGAGTGTCGACCAGATATTTGCGGCTCATTTAATATACTCGTCCCATTCGGGACCAAGTTCATCAAAATCATCCGATATCCAAATTTGGCCTTTCAGGGCTCCCAACAGGCGCTTGCTGCCGCCGGGCCGGGCGGGAGCACTCAAGGTCGCGACAACCTCTCCATGCCGGGTCAGATGGATTTCTTCGCCGGCCTGGGCACGCTTTACCAACTCGGAGAGCTGGGCCTTCGCTTTCGCCATGGGAACGTTCATCGTCAAGAACCCTTTATGACCTGAATTTAGGTCATAAAGGGACGAGCCGCAAGAACTCCGAGTTGACCAGATTATTCCGCGGCCTGCACCTTGATCACGCCGCGCTTGATCTGGTCCTGCTCGATCGATTCGAACAGCGCGCGGAAATTGCCTTCGCCAAAGCCTTCGTCACCCTTGCGCTGGATGAATTCGAAGAAGATCGGGCCGATCACGGTTTTCGAAAAGATCTGCAGCAGGATCTTGGTCGTGCCGCCGTCGACCACGCCTTCTCCGTCGATCAGGATGCCGTGCTTCTTCATCCGCTCGGTCGGCTCGTCGTGGCCATTCACCCGGTCATACGACATGTCGTAATAGGTTTCCGGCGGGCCGGGCATGAACTTCAGCCCGTTCTCGGCAAGCTTGTCGGTGGCGGCGTAGATCTCGTCGGTGCCGACGGCGATGTGCTGGATGCCTTCGCCATTGTACTTCTTCAGATATTCGGCGATCTGGCTGGTCTCGTCCTTGGATTCGTTGAGCGGAATGCGGATCTTGCCGCAGGGCGAGGTGATGGCGCGGCTCACCAGTCCGGTGATCTTGCCGTCGATGTCGAAGAAATGGATCTGCTTGAAGCCGAACAGGTTGCGGTAGAAATCCCACCACTTGTCCATCTGGCCGCGATAGACATTGTGGGTGAGGTGGTCGAGGTAGTAGAAGCCGACGCCTTGCGGCCGCGGATCGCGCTTACCCAGCCATTCGAACTCGGCGTCATAGGCCGAGCCTTTCTTGCCATATGTTTCGATGAAATAGAGCAGCGAGCCGCCTATGCCGACGATCGCCGGCACATCGAGCGCCTTGTCGTCGCCTTCGTAAGGTATGGCGCCCTTGGCGACGGCGTGGTCGAACGCGTGTTTGGCATCGACCACCCGCCAGGCCATCGAGGCCGCGCAAGGCCCGTGCTTGTCGGCGAACTTCATCGCATGCGAGCCCGGCTCGGCATTGACGACATAGTTGATGTCGCCTTGGCGCCAGACGGTGATGTTCTTGGTACGATGCTTCGCCACCGCCATATAGCCCATGCGGGTGAACAGCTCGGCCAGCTTCTGCGGCTCCGGATGCGCGAACTCGACGAATTCGAAACCGTCGGTGCCGGCCGGATTGTCCTTGCTGATCTTGGCGGGCGGGGCGTCGTGCGGGAAGGGACCCATGGCATTCCTCCGAAGCTGGTTGGCCTGAAAAGACCATCTGACGTCATCATAGCGCGGAGGTAGCGCATGGTGCTTGCATTCAAACGCTTGAAATGATCATCTCGTGCGAGAAACGTGCATGATGAGGGATAAAGTCATGGATGAGACGCGCATCGATCAGTTTGACCGCAAGATAATGGCTCTCTTGCAGGGCGATGCGCGGCTTACCAATAACGATCTGTCGGAGCGCGTGAACCTGTCTGCGTCGCAATGTTCACGCCGCCGCCAGCGGCTTGAGGAAGATGGCTATATCAGGGGCTATCGCGCCGTCCTCGACCGCGACAAACTCGGCTTCTCGCTGGTCAATGTCATCTCGGTGACTTTGGCCACCCATAACCGCGACAATGCGCGGCGCTTCGGCGAACTGGTGGCGCGGCTGCCGGAGGTGCAGGAGGCGCACGCGCTGACCGGCGAGATGGATTACATCCTGAAAGTGGTGACGCCCGACCTGAAATCGCTGTCCGAGTTCGTCAACGGCGTGCTGCTGCCACACGAATCCGTGCAGCATGTGAAGACGGCGATCGTGCTCGAAACGCTCAAGGAGACTGGGGCGCTGCCGATTTAACCCTTCGACTGCTGGATCAGCCCATAGAGATTGGTGCAGCGTGCGCCGGAGCGGCAATAGGCGAACACCGGCCCTTCCAACTCATCCAGCGCCTCGGCCTGATCCTCGACATTCTCGGTCGTGATCTGGCCGCTGATCACCGGGATGTAGCGGAAAGCGAGCCCCGCGGCTTCGACCACCGCCTTGAGCGTATCGGCCGAAGGCTGTCCGGGCTGCTCGTCGTCAGGCCGGTTGCAGATGACGCTCTTGAAGCCGGCGGCCTTGATGGCGGCGACGTCCTCCGGCTGGATCTGGCCCGAGACCGAATAGTCCTCGCTGATTTCGCGGTATTCCATGGCAGCATCCTCGCAATCTGATTTAGCGCCAGTCTTGCCACTCCCCGCCATTCGCGGCAATCCGCATTGAGGGAATTCTCTGCCAAATAGACATTACGCGCCGCAAAATCCAACCGGGCCGATACGACCCGGCTGGCTGGCAGTTCAGATTCAGCTGCCGAGAATGGCGCCTTTGATCTGACGTATGTTGTTGTGCATCATGTCGATATAGGTCGAGGCCGGCCCGTCGGGCTGCGACAGCGCATCGGAATAGAGCGTGCCGCCCACCTTGATGCCGGTTTCGCCGGCGATCTGCTCGACCAGGCGTGGGTTGGTGATGTTCTCGACGAAGATCGCCGCCGCCTTGTCCTGCTTCACCTGCTCGACCAGCTTGGCGACATCGGCAGCTGACGGTTCGGAATCGGTCGAGATGCCTTGCGGGGCGAGGAACGTCAGGCCGTATTCGTGTTCGAAATAGCCGAAGGCGTCATGCGAGGTGATGACGACGCGCTTTGCTTCAGGAATCGACTGGATCGCGGTCTTCACTTCACCTTCCAGCGCATCGAGCTTCTTGGTGTAGGCGGCGGCATTGGTCTGGTAGGTGACGCAGCCTTCGGAGTCGGCCGCACAGAAAGCATCGGCGATGTTCTTCACATAGATCCTGGTGTTGGCGATCGACTGGAAAGCGTGCGGATCGGTGACCGTCTTGCCGCCGCCCGTGCTGGCACCCTCGGCCGCGTCGGCATCGGCGAATTCAGGCTTGAAATCGATTGCGGTCACGCCCTTGGTCAAGGTGATGATCGAGGCCTTGGTAGCGCTGGCATCGACCAGCCGCTGCAAAAAACCTTCGAAATGCAGGCCGTTCACCAGCACGATGTCGGCCTTGGCCATTGCCACCGCGTCGGCCGGGCTCGGCTCGTAGACATGGGCATCGCCATCCGGCCCGACGATGGTGGTGATGTCGACACGGTCGCCGCCGACATTTTTTGCAAAATCGGCGATGACGGTGAAGCTGGCGACGACTTTCAGCGGCGCGGCGAAGGCCGACGATGCGCCAAAAGCGGTTAATGTTATAACGCTCATCGCCAAGGCGGCGCGGATCGATTTCAGCATGGACTAGTCTCCTTTAGGGGCGGGATGGATATCAGGCCGTTCTATGACGGTGATGGACGATGCGGGCGCGCAAAATGCCGCGCGTGCCGAACAGGATCGAGGCGAAATAGACGACGCCGGCCGACAGGATGATGGCCGGGCCGGACGGCAGCGATGCATGATAGGACAACAACAGCCCTGCGATGCACGAGGCAAAGCCGATCAGCACGGCCAGAACGCACATCGGCTCGACGCGCGCCGTCCAGAAGCGGGCGGCTGCCGCCGGCAGCATCATCAATCCGACCGACAGGAGCGTGCCGAGCGCCTGGAAACCGCCGACAAGGTTGAGCACGACCAGGCCGAGGAAGATGAAATGCACCGGGCTGCCCAGCCGGCTTACCGAGCGCAGGAACAGCGGATCGAGACATTCGGCGACAAGTGCCCGCCAGAAGATGCCGAGGCTGACCAGCGTCACCGCGACAATGCCGCCGATCAGCGTCAGCGCTTCGTCGTTGAGCGCCAGCACGGTGCCAAACAGCACATGCATGAGATCGACGCTGGAGCCGCGGATCGACACCATCAGCACGCCGATGGCGAGCGAAATGAGATAGAAGGCCGCCATCGAGGCGTCCTCACGCTGGATGGTGAAGCGCGAGACGGCACCGGCACCAAGCGCGACGACGATGCCGGCGATCAGGCCGCCAATGGTCATCGGCAGGATTTCAAGTCCATAGAGCAGGAAACCGGCGGCGGCACCCGGCAGGATGGCATGCGCCATGGCATCGCCGGACAGGCTCATGCGCCGCAGCATCAGGAAGACGCCGACCGGGCAAGCGCCGAGCGACAACATCAGCGAGCCGAACAGCGCCCGCTGCATGAAGCCGAAATCAGCGAAAGGCGCGATGAAAAGGCCGTAAAGCGTGTCCATCAGGCGGCCCTCGGTCCGGCGCCGTGATGATGGTCGTGATCATGCCCGTGAGCATGGTGATCGTGGCCATGACCATGACCATGAGCGTGCTCGTCTGGCTCGCACCAGGGCGCATTCTCCTCCCAGGCCTCGTGAAAACGGCGAGCGCGCAACAGGTTCTCCGGCTTCAGTGTTTCCCTGGTCTCGCCCCAGGCGATCGGCTGGCGCGCCAGCAGCAACGTTTCAGGGAAATTCTGCCGCACCAGGTCCAGATCATGGACCACGACCATGATGGTGCGTTCCTCGCCATGCCAGTGCTTGATCAGGGCAATCAGGTCGCCGACCGTCTTGGCATCGACGGCATTGAACGGCTCGTCGAGCAGGATGAGATCTGCATCCTGCAGCAGCACGCGGGCAAACAGCGTGCGTTGCAGCTGGCCGCCGGACAGCGTGTCGATCGGGCGCTTCTCGAAGCCACCCAGGCCAACCGCCATCAGCGCCTGACTAACCGACTCCCGGTCCTCCCTGGTGTAGCGGCCGAGCAGCCCGCGCCGTGGCCACAGGCCGAGCGAAACCAGATCGACCACCCGCGCCGGAAAAGAGCGATCGAGTTCCGATTGCTGCGGCAGGTAGGCTGCCCGCACGCCGGGCGCGCGGATGACCTCGCCGGCCATCGGCTGCAACACCCCGACAATACCCTTCATCAGCGTCGACTTGCCGGATCCGTTGGCGCCGACCACAGCCGTCAGCGAACCCTTGCGGATCGTGCCGTCGAGATGATGGATCGCCGGATGACTGCCGTAGCCAAGCGTCAAGTCGCGGAATGTCAGGCAGGTATTTGTCATTCTGGTATCCGTGGGGCGGCGAAATTCGGCTGCTGCCGCGGTGGCTTGGATATGTGATGTTATTACATTAGTCAACAAGCCAATCCAGGCCTCCCGAACGCAGCTTGGCAAAAGGCCTGACGACGGCCAGCATCGCCGGTGCCGGCATGATAGGAATTTTTTCTTGACACGGTGAGTGCAGCTATGGTAGATATTTGTCCATGGTGCAGATTTGCGCCAACGGCCCGCCGCACTGGCGGGTTTTTCGTTTGGTGCTTCTTGGTCCTCGCTGGTCCAAGGGGATTTGGCCGCGGCGGTCTTGCCCGAAGCGGGTGGCGACCCTAAAGAGGCGCGACCACAAAGGAAGGAACCTCCCATGAGCATTCGTCGCATCGATGTTGGCCCGCGCATGAGCCAGATCGTCATCCATGGCAACACCATCTATCTGGCTGGCCAGGTCGGCGAGCCCGGCGGCAACGTCGCCGCCCAGACCAGGGACATTCTCGCGACCATCGATGAATTGCTGGCCAAGGCCGGCACCGACAAGACCAAGATCTTGCAGGCTATCATCTGGCTGGCCGACATGAGCACCTTTGCCGAGATGAACTCGGAGTGGGACAAGTGGGTGCCGCAGGGCAACACACCGGCCCGCGCCACCGGCGAGGCCAAGCTCGCCGGGCCGGAATATCTGGTCGAGATTATTGTGACGGCGGCGATCTGAGACGACGCTGAAGCTGCCAATCTCCCCCCTTGTGGGGGAGATGCCCGGCAGGGCAGAGGGGGGCGCTGTCCCGCCGGCCTTTCAGCTAATCAAAACCACTTGGACAAAATTCCCGGTAGGCAAATGAAGGTTGGCACTCTACGGCGCCCCCCTCTGTCCTGCCGGACATCTCCCCCACAAGGGGGGAGATCGGCTATCCCTGTGACGGCGTGAACCTTGCCACCAGCGTGTGGCTCTCGGCTGCATAGGTGAAGCGCACATGGGTGACCGGATGTTCAGCGCTCCAGGTCCGCCGCTCGACCACCAGGCAAGGAGCGCCGGCTTTGATGTCCAGCGCAGTCGCCATCTGCGTGCCGGCGGCAATGGCACGGATCCGATGCTCGGCCTCGCTCCAAGGCACGCGGCCGATCAGCCAGGGGCCGGGCGCGATGTCGAGAAACTTCTCATCGGCTGCTTCGGGTACGGCGGCGAGATTGATCAGACGCTGTTCGTGCGCGAATGGGCGGTGGCCGGCAAAATGCAGGCATTCGAGCGCCAATACCGGTCCTGATGCCGAAAGTTCCAGCAGCGCGCGATCCTCGGCGCTGCTGCGCCGCTTCAGTTGCGCCAGCCGTTCGTAACGGTAGGGCAGGCCGAGCGCCTCGACCTCGATCCGGATATCGTGGATTTCCAGCACCGCGGCTTGCGACTGCGGCCGACGGACAAAGCTTCCGGAACGGCGCCGGCGTTCGATCAGTCCGGCCTTGGCAAGCTGCGACAGCGCCTTGTTCACCGTCATTCGCGAACAATTGTATTCGACCGTCAACTCGTGCTCGAACGGGATGCGATGGCCGGGCGCCCACGCGCCGGACAGGATCTTGTCGCTGATGTCGGACAGGATGCGCTGGTGTAGCGAGCCGCCACCGTATGCATCCGCTGCCTCGATCATGCTCATGCCGAAAGCGCCGTCATCACACTACGAAAACGCCTGGCGATCGCCTCGCGCCTTGTGTGCCTGCCGCCGCTGACCTGTTTGTTGCCATGGACCCAGACGCAGTCGACCTTGCTGCCATTGGCGAAGATCCAGGCATCGAGGATCGCGTCGCCGGTCTTGCCGGCCAGCGAGGGATTGCCGGCGTCGAGCGAGACGAGATCTGCGGATGCGCCAGCGGCGATCTGTGATGCGCCGGCACCAAGAGCGATGCTGCCGCCCTCGAGCGCGGCGTCGAACAGCGCGCGCCCGGTCGAGCCGCCGGCCACCGCCAGCACGTTGCGGGCGCGGTGTGCGAGACGCTGCGAATATTCGAGTTGGCGCAATTCGTCGGGCAACCCGATCAGCACATTGGAATCCGAGCCGACGCCGAAGCGGCCGCCATGTTCCCTGAACAGCGGGGCTGCAAAAGTGCCGTCGCCCAGATTTGCCTCGGTGATCGGGCAAAGGCCGGCGATGGCTCCGCTCCTGGCCACGCCGATGGTTTCCGCGTCGGTCATGTGGGTGGCATGGATCAGGCACCAGCGCTGGTCGACCTTGGCATGGCCAAGCAGAAATTCGACCGGCCGCGCGCCGGTCCAGGCAAGGCAGTCGTCGACTTCCTTCACCTGCTCGGCAACGTGGATGTGGACCGGCCCGTCCGGCGCCATCGCTGCAACCGCAGTGAGTTCTTCCGGCGTCGCGGCGCGCAGGCTGTGCGGGGCGACCCCGACGACAGCTTGATTCAAAGTGCGAACGCATTCGCGGCTTTTCTCAACAAGCCGGGAGAACCGAGTGACATCGTTGATGAAACGGCGCTGGCCGTCATTCGGGGCAGCGCCGCCGAAAGAGGAGTGTGCGTAAAACACCGGCAGCAGCGTCAGGCCGATACCTGTTTCGCTTGCCGCGGCCGCGATGCGCTCGGCCATTTCGGCTGCATTGGAGTAGGGCTTCCCATCGCGATCGTGATGCAGGTAGTGAAACTCGCCGACGCGGGAAAACCCAGCCTCGAGCATCTCGACGTAGAGCTGCGCGGCAACTGCCTCGACCTGATCGGGCGTCATCGACAGCGCAAAGCGGTACATCACCTCGCGCCAGCTCCAGAAACTATCGGCGGAGGGACCGCGAAGCTCGGCAAGACCGGCCATGCCACGCTGGAAGGCGTGGCTGTGCAGATTGGGCATGCCGGGCAGCAGAATGGAATGGCGCTCGTCGTCAGTTGACGCAGCGCTATCCAGCTCGACGTCCGCGATGCGCCCATTGGCCAAGGTGAGCCGAACATTGCTGTGCCAGCCATTGGGAAGGAGCGCCTGTTCCGCAAAGATGTCGGTCACTTTTCTCTCCGCTTCCCTGTCTTACATGCGATGATGCTACTTGCAGTGCGTTTCAATATGTATATACATAATCGCCACCGATTGAAACGGAAAAGATGATGGCTGAAGAAAGCAAAAGCCGGGCAGGGGGCATTCGTCTGTGGCGCAATGCGCGCCTGGCGACCATGGCCGAGAGTTCCGCCGGCCTTGGCGTTGTCGAACATGGTGCGGTCGCCGCACGCGACGGCCGCATTGTTTATGCCGGCCCTGAATCGGGGCTGCCCGCGGCGCTTGCCCAGGACGCCGAAACGATCGATTGCGAAGGTCGCTGGGTCACGCCCGGCCTGATCGACTGCCACACCCATCTGATCCATGCAGGCAACCGCGCCAACGAATTCGAGATGCGGCTGGCCGGCGCCACTTATGAAGAGGTTGCCCGTGCAGGCGGCGGTATCGTTTCCTCGGTCAAGTCGCTACGTGCCGCGAGCCAGAGCGACCTGGTCGCGCAGTCGCTGCCGCGTCTCGATGCGCTGATCGCCGAAGGCGCAACCACCGTGGAGGTTAAATCGGGCTATGGGCTCGACCTCGAAAACGAGAAGAAATCGCTGCGTGCCGCCCGCCAACTGGGTGAACAGCGGCCTGTGACGATCCGGACGACCTTCCTAGGCGCTCATGCATTGCCGCCGGAAGCCAAGGGCGACAAGGACGCCTTTATCGATCTGGTCGCCAAGGAAATTCTCCCCGCCATCGCTGCCGAGGGGCTGGCCGATGCGGTCGACGGCTTTTGCGAGGGCATCGCTTTTTCCCCCGGGCAGATGGCGCGCGTCTTCGATGCCGCCAAGGCGGCTGGCCTGCCAGTCAAGCTCCATGCCGACCAACTGTCCAACCTGCATGGGGCCGAACTCGCCGCCCGCTACGGAGCGCTGTCGGCCGATCATCTCGAATACACCGATGAGGCAGGCGCCGTGGCGATGGCGGAGGCAGGGACCGTGGCGACCATCCTGCCCGGCGCCTATTATTTCATTCGCGAAACCAAGAAGCCGCCGATCGGCCTGTTTCGCCAGCATGGCGTCAAGATGGCTGTCGCCACCGACAACAATCCAGGCACCTCGCCGCTGACCTCGCTGCTTCTGACCATGAACATGGCGGCGACCTTGTTCGGGCTGACGGTCGATGAGTGCCTTGCCGGCGTCACCCGCGAGGCCGCCCGTGCGCTTGGCCTCCTGGGACAAACCGGCACGCTGGAAGCCGGAAAATCCGCCGATCTGGCGATCTGGGACATCGAGAGCCCGGCCGAACTCGTCTATCGCATGGGCTTCAACCCGCTGCATGCCCGCATTTGGAGAGGACAATGACCGAACTGATCCTGAAGCCCGGCAATGCGACGCTGGCCGACTGGCGTGCCATCTATCGCGGTGCCGCGCCGAAACTGGACGACACCTGCCGGCCAAAGATCAAGGCCAGCGCCGAGGCTGTCGCAAGGATCGTCGCCAAGGGCCAGCCGGTCTACGGCATCAACACCGGCTTCGGCAAACTCGCCAGTGTCCGCATTCCGGCGGAGGATCTCGAGGCCTTGCAGCGCAACATCGTGCTGTCGCACGCCGCCGGTGTCGGCGAGCCGATGCCGGTCGCCATTTGCAGGCTGATGATGGCGCTGAAGCTGGCCAGCCTGGCGCAGGGCGCCTCTGGCGTGCGGCCGCAGACCATCGAGTTGCTCGAGGCGATGCTGGCCAACGATGTCATCCCGGTAGTGCCGGCGCAAGGTTCCGTCGGCGCCTCCGGCGACCTTGCCCCGCTGTCGCATATGACGGCTGTCATGATCGGTGTCGGCGAATGCTTTACTCCGCATGGCCGTTTCCCGGCCAAGGTCGCCTTCGTCTCGCACGACCTGGAACCGGTGACATTGGGCGCCAAGGAAGGCCTGGCGCTGCTCAACGGCACGCAGTTTTCCACCGCCTATGCGCTGGCCGCCCTGTTCGAGGCCGAAGTGCTCTACCAGTCGGCGCTGGTCGCCGGCGCCTTGTCGACCGACGCGGCGAGGGGCTCCGACGCCCCGTTCGATCCGCGCATTCATCTCTTGAGAAAGCATCGCGGCCAGATCGAGACGGCGGACGCACTGCGCAATCTGATGGCCGGCAGTGCTATCAGGGAATCGCACCGTGTCGGCGACGAGCGCGTGCAGGATCCCTATTGCCTGCGCTGCCAGCCGCAAGTGATGGGCGCCGCCCTCGACGTGCTGCGCAAGGCGGCCGATACGCTCGGCACCGAGGCCAACGGCGTCACCGACAATCCGCTGATCTTCGCCGAGGACGACACGGCGCTTTCCGGCGGCAATTTCCACGCCGAGCCGGTGGCCTTCGCCGCGGACATGATCGCGCTTGCCGTCTGCGAGATCGGCTCGCTGTCGGAGCGGCGCATCGCCATGCTGGTCGATCCCGCGCTGTCCGGCATGCCAGCCTTCCTGACGCCGAAACCCGGCCTGAACTCCGGCTTCATGATCCCGCAGGTTACGGCGGCAGCCCTTGTCTCCGAGAACAAGCAGAAGGCCTATCCGGCCAGCGTCGATTCGATCCCGACCTCCGCCAACCAGGAAGACCACGTCTCGATGGCTGCGCATGGCGCGCGCCGGCTTATCGGCATGGTGGAGAATGCAACCGCCATCATCGGCATCGAATTGCTGGCCGCCGCGCAAGGCTGCGATTTCCATGCGCCTCTGGCATCGAGCGACGCTCTGGAAGCAGTGCGCGGGCTGGTCCGCGCCGAGGTGCCGCATCTCGACAATGACCGGCATTTCCATCCCGACATGGAGAAAGCCATCGCCATGGTGCGCAGTGGTGCGGCGGTGAAGGCAGCGAGCGCGGTGGCGCTGCCGGGAATTGCCTCATGAGGCCGAATACTAGAACGCCAGCGCTGGGGGATTTCTCATGACCGCGCCTTCCTGGCTCACCGTCACCCAAGGCACCGCACCGTTGCTGGTTTCCATCCCGCACACCGGCATCGATCTTGCCGGTCTCGAGAGCCGGCTAGTATCGCCCTGGCTTGGCAGTCGCGACTGCGACTGGTGGATCGACAAGCTCTATGATTTCGCCGCCGGCCTTGGCGCAACCGTCGTGCACACCGCCATTTCGCGCACCGTCATCGACGTCAATCGCGATCCGTCCGGCGCCTCGCTCTACCCTGGTCAAGCGACGACCGGCCTGTGCCCGACAGAAACCTTCGACGGCGATCCGCTCTACCGCGAAGGCGAAGAGCCGGGACCGTCGGAGATCGACGAACGTCGCGAAAAATACTTCGTGCCTTATCATGCCGCATTGCAGGCCGAGATCGACCGCTTGCGTGCCCTGCACGGCAAGATCGTCCTCTACGACTGCCACTCGATCCGCTCGGTCCTGCCGCGACTGTTCGAGGGTACGCTGCCGGTTTTCAATCTTGGCACCAACGACGGCAAGAGTGCCGATCCGGCCTTGCAGGCCATGATCGGCCAGATCATGGCCGAAACCGGCGAGACCTCTGTCGTGAACGGCCGCTTCAAGGGTGGTTGGATCACGCGCCATTTCGGCCAGCCGCAACAGGGTGTGCATGCGCTGCAAATGGAGCTCTCCAACCGCGGCTATATGCGCGAGCCCGAAGAGAGGGGCGCGCCAGACAATTGGCCGGTTCCCTATGACGCCGCCTTTGCCGCGCCCATCCGCGTCACGCTGAAGCAGATACTCGAAACCGCCATCGACTGGGCCGGGCGCTGACGCGCGGCCTTCGAAAGGGACAATGATGAACAATCCCCGCCACAACATCCGCGAAGTCCGCAGCCCGCGCGGCACGGAAATCAGTGCCCGCTCCTGGCTGACGGAAGCGCCGCTGCGCATGCTGATGAACAATCTCGACCCCGACGTCGCCGAAAACCCCAACGAGCTGGTCGTTTATGGCGGCATCGGCCGGGCGACGCGCACCTGGAACGATTTCGATCGCATCGTCGCCTCCTTGAGAACGCTGGCGGATGACGAGACGTTGCTGGTGCAATCCGGCAAGCCGGTCGGCGTGTTCCGCACCCATCCGGACGCGCCACGCGTGCTGATCGCCAACTCCAACCTCGTGCCGCACTGGGCGACCTGGGAGAAGTTCAACGAGCTCGATAGAAAGGGCCTGATGATGTACGGCCAGATGACGGCCGGCTCATGGATCTATATCGGCACGCAAGGGATCGTGCAGGGCACTTACGAGACCTTCGTCGAGGCCGGCCGCCAGCACTATGGCGGCAACCTTCGGGGCAAATGGATACTGACCGGTGGGCTCGGCGGCATGGGCGGCGCCCAGCCGCTGGCCGCCGTTATGGCCGGCGCCTGCTGCCTGGCCATCGAATGCGATCCCGACCGCATCGATTTCCGTTTACGCACCCGCTATGTCGACGAGCGTGCCGACACGCTGGACGATGCGCTGGAAAAGATCGAACGCTGGACCAAGGCCGGCGAAGCGAAGTCCGTCGGCCTGGTCGGCAACACCGCCGACATCGTGCCGGAACTGGTGCGGCGCGGCGTGCGCCCCGACATGGTCACCGACCAGACCTCGGCGCATGATCCGCTGAACGGCTATCTGCCCAAGGGCTGGACCCTGGCTGAGTGGCGGGAGAAACGGACGTCCGACCCCAAGGCGGTCGAGAAGGCCGCACGCGCCTCGATGCGCGAGCATGTCGAAGCGATGGTGGCGTTCTGGAACGCCGGCGTGCCGACGCTGGATTACGGCAACAATATTCGCCAGGTTGCCAAGGAAGAAGGCTTCGACAATGCGTTTGCCTTCCCAGGTTTCGTGCCGGCCTATATCCGCCCGCTGTTCTGCCGCGGCATCGGTCCGTTCCGCTGGGCGGCTCTTTCCGGCGACCCTGAGGATATCTACAAGACCGACGCCAAGGTGCGCGAACTGACACCCGGCAACACCCATCTGCACAACTGGCTCGACATGGCGCGCGAGCGCATCGCCTTTCAAGGATTGCCGGCGCGCATCTGCTGGGTCGGTCTCGGCGATCGGCATCGGCTCGGCCTCGCCTTCAACGAAATGGTGGCCAAGGGTGAGCTCAAGGCGCCGGTCGTCATCGGCCGCGATCATCTCGATTCCGGCTCGGTCGCTTCGCCGAACCGCGAGACCGAAGCGATGAAGGACGGTTCGGACGCCGTGTCCGACTGGCCGCTGCTCAATGCGCTGCTCAACACCGCGTCCGGCGCCACCTGGGTGTCGCTGCACCATGGCGGCGGCGTCGGCATGGGCTTCTCGCAGCATGCCGGCATGGTCATCGTCGCCGACGGCACGCCTGCCGCCGCCAAACGCCTGGAGCGGGTGTTGTGGAACGATCCGGCGACCGGCGTCATGCGGCACGCCGATGCCGGCTACGACATCGCCATCGACTGCGCCAAGGAGCATCAGCTCAACCTGCCCGGCATTCTCGGGTGATGGGCTGATCTCATGCGCGTGACGCGGGCAGCCGAATACAAATCGATGCCGTGGAAGAACGGCGGCGGGGTGACGACGGAGATCGCGATCTCGCCCGCCCACGCCGGGCTCGATGATTTCGACTGGCGCGTCTCGATGGCGTGTATCGAAGGCAGCGGCCCATTCTCGCAATTCGCCGGGATCGACCGCACCCTTGCCGTGCTCGAAGGCGAGGGCATCGTGCTCGATATTGCCGGCCACCCGCCGGCTTCGGTCACCAGGGCGACGGCGCCGCTGTCCTTCCCGGCCGACGTGCGGACCGCGGCCACGCTGATTGGCGGACCGATCACTGACCTCAACGTCATGACCCGCCGCAGCCGTATGATGCATTCCGTCGAACGGCTGGTGATTTCGGCGCCGGTGGAAATACGGACCGAGGCGAGGGCAACCCTCATCCTGTGCCTGAGCGGGGAGGTCGTCATCGCCGGCGCCGATCCGGTTCGCCTCGGACCGCTCGACACGCTGCAGGCCGGTCCGGGCACCGCTGGCGTACATGTCCAGCCCACCCGCGACACGACGCTCTTCGTGATCCGTATCGACGGCATCTCCGGCAACGATTAACGCCTGTTTCCAAACATGATCGCGATGCCGGCGAAATATAGCGTAAGCTCCCGCCGGCATCACGAAAAAGCCCGAATTCTCTTCGCCGATCAGAGCTGACGGGAGCGAGGGGCGCTCGTCTTTGAGTTTTGTCGAGAGATGACGCCCTGTCATGGTGCGGGGACAACTTTCGGCAAGTGGGAACATGCAACCAATTGCATTTGAATCGGTTTTAGGGCCATTGCCGTGGCGGTGACGCCGCTGAGTGCCCGCTTACGGAATTTTCAATGAATATTCAGACGAACCCAGCACAGATTGAGAAGACAAGCGCGAGCTTCCCGGCCGTTACGGAAGAGCCGATCAGATCCACGTTCCTGCCCGAGGAGCGCCTTCGGCAGCTCGGCGAAAGCCTGGCCAACGGCGATCTCACGGATGTGTTCGGCCTGACGCCGTTCGATTTCCAGGCACGCATCCGCGACAGCGCCAAGAAGATCCTCGAAGTCTACCGTTCGACCAACGCGGCGCAGGCCAGGGGAGAAACGATCACTCCCGCGGCGCAATGGTTGCTGGATAACAACTACCTGGTCGAGGAGACGATTTTCCAGGTCAAGCGCGATCTGCCGCGCCGCTTTTATCGCCAGCTGCCGACGCTGAAATTGCCCAATGGCGGCAGCGTGCCTCGCGCACTGGCCCTGGCCTGGACCTATGTGGCGCATTCCGACAGTTCCGTCTCGGCGACGATGTTCAAGGCGATCGTCCAAGGCTTTCAGTCGGTCGAGCCTCTGAAGATCGGCGAACTGTGGGCGTTGCCGTCGCTCCTGCGCTTCGTGCTGATCGAAAATCTTCGCCGGCTGGCGGTCAGGGTCAACCGCACTCGCCAGATGCGCCAGATCGCCAACGATGCGGCCGACAGGGTCCTGGCAACCGACGACAGCGCCGACCGGCAGGCGATCCTGGCCAATTTCAGCACGCACGCGCAGGACACCACCTTTGCCACCCAACTGCTCTATCGTCTGCGCGACGGCTCGCAGAATGCCGGCAAAGCCCTTGAGTGGCTGGAAGGCGAGCTTGAGAAAACTGGCTCCGATGCAGAGGAGATCATCATCTCCGAGCATCACACGCTGTCCAGCGGCAATGTGACGACCGGCAACATCGTTCGCGGCCTGCGTCTCATCAACGATGTCGACTGGACGGTATGGTTCGAAGGCGTCAGCCGCATCGATACCGTGCTGCGCGAGCGCACGGACTTCGCGGCGCTCGACTTTTTCTCGCGGGATCAGTACCGGACCGCGATCGAGGAACTGGCGCGCCGCTCGAACCTGTCGGAGTATCGCGTCGCCGAAAAGGCGATCGAACTGGCCGGCGAGGCCGCTAGTGAAAATGCGGCGGTTGGCGATGACGCCGATACCGTTGCGGCTCCGTCCGCGCATACCGACGTCGGTTTCTTCCTCGTCGGCCCACGCCGGCTGGAGCTTGAAAAGGCTATCGGCTACCGGCCGACGATCAGCCAGACCGTCAAGCGCACCTTCGCCAGGACCGGGTGGCTGGGCATCGTCCTGCCGGTCTTCGCGCTGACCGCGTTGCTGCTCGTCGTTTCCGGCAATGCTCTTGCCAATCTCGGCCTGTCGGTCCCGTCGATCGTGCTGATGCTGGTGCTGTTTGCCGTGCCGGCGAGCGAAGGCGCGCTTGCTTTTTTCAACACCGTGGCTTCGCTGTTCCTCAAGCCGACACGCCTGATCGGCTTTGACTACAGGCACGGCGTGCCGCCCGAGGCACGCACCCTGGTGGTTGTGCCGTCACTGATCGGCTCGCGTGACGATGTCGAGGAAAACATCCGCAACATCGAAGTGCATCACCTCGCCAATCTGGCGGACGAGATCCATTTCGCCCTGCTGTCGGACTGGCCCGACAGCAAGACCGAGATCGACTCGGCCGACGCCGAGATCCTCGAATTCGCTCGCGCCGAGATCGCCCGCCTCAACGCCCGCTATCCTTCGGAAGGCGCGCCGCGCTTCTACATCCTGCACCGCCGGCGGCTCTTCAATGCCGCGCAGGGATGCTGGATGGGTTGGGAGCGCAAGCGCGGCAAGTTGCACGAACTCGACCTTCTGTTGCGTGGCGACAGCGACACCACGTTCCTGCCGCTCGAAGTGCCGCTGCCGGAAAAAGTCGTTCACGTGATGACGCTCGACGCCGATACCCGCACCACCCGTGACGCGGTGGCAACCCTCGTCGGCAAGCTCTGCCATCCGCTCAACCGCCCGCATTTCGATGCGACCAAGCGCATCGTCACCGCCGGCTATACGATCCTGCAGCCGCGCATCACCGCCTCGCTCACCAGCGGCGACGAGGCATCGTTCTTCCAGCGCGTGTTTTCGGCCAATCGCGGCCTGGACCCTTACGTGTTCGCCGTCTCGGACCTCTATCAAGATGTCTTCGGCGACGGTTCCTTCACCGGCAAGGGCCTCTATCACGTCGATGCCTTCGAGGCCGCCCTGCAAGGCCGCATCGAGGAAAACACCATCCTCAGCCACGACTTGCTCGAAGGCGCGCTGGCGCGTTCCGCGCTGGTCACCGACGTCGAACTGGTCGAGGACTACCCGACCCGCTATTCGGTCGACGCTTCGCGCCATCATCGCTGGGCGCGTGGCGACTGGCAGCTCCTCGGCTTCATCCTCGATCCGCGCTCGGGCGTTCCGGCCCTGTCGCGCTGGAAAATGGTCGACAACCTGCGCCGCTCGCTGACGCCGATCTTCTGGGTCATGGCGGCGATCGCGGGCTGGACCCTGCTGCCCTTCACGCAGGCCGCGCAATGGCAGGCTTTGCTGATCCTCAGCCTGTTCATGGCGCCGACCTTCGACGTCGTCAACGCCATCCTGCCCAAGAGCGGCGACCAGACGCCGCGCGGCCATTTCTCGGCCCTGGCGCGCGATGTCGCCTTCGGTACCGCCATGGTGGCGCTGAAAATCGTGCTGATGGCGCATAATGCCTGGATGATGGGCGACGCCATCGTGCGCACGCTCTACCGGCTGTTCGTCAGCCGCCAGAACCTCCTGGAATGGCGCACCGCCTCGCAGGCGCACAAGGCTGGCGACAACGATGTCGGTTCCTATTACGGCATGATGCATGGCGCCGTGATCATCGGCTTCGTCGGTCTCGCCATTCCGGTGCTGGCCGATTCCACCGGCGCCTTCGTCGCCTTCTTCTTCGCCCTGTTCTGGATCGGCTCGCCGGCGATCGCCAGCTGGATCAGCCGCTCGGCTGAAACCGAGGATCGCCTGCGCATATCGCAGGCCGACATCCATGTGCTGCGAACGGTGGCGCGGCGCACCTGGCACTATTTCGAGACTTTCGTGACGGCAGAGCATCACAATCTGCCGCCGGACAATTTCCAGGAAAGCCCCGCGCCCGTCGTCGCGCCGCGCACTTCGCCGACCAACATCGGCGTCTATCTGCTGTCGGTCATCTCGGCGCGCGATTTCGGCTGGATCAGCCTGTCGGACGCCATCACCCGCATCGACGCCACGATGACGACCATAGAGAGCATGCCGCGCAGTCGCGGCCATCTGTTCAACTGGTACGACACCACGACGCTGAAGCCGCTCTATCCGCTCTACATTTCGGCTGTCGATAGCGGCAATCTCGCCGGTCATCTGGTGGCGGTGGCGGCGGCTTGCGCCGAGTGGGCGGAGGCGCCTTCCGTCCACCTCCAGGGCGATTTCGAGGGCATTCTGGACACGGTGACCATTCTTGCCGAAAGCCTCGACGACCTCCCCGACGATCGCCGCCAGTTGCGCCCCCTGCGCCAGCGTCTGGCCGATCGTCTCGACGGCATGCGGCGCGCGGTCGAAACGGTCAAGGCACAGCCGGAAATGGCTTCGATCCGCACGATCAACCTTGCCGTGCTGGCGGGCGAGATCCGCAAGCTGGCCACCGCCATCGACACCGAGGCGGCATCGCCACAGAGCGACGTCATCGTCGACTGGGCGGCCAGGCTTGAGGCCACCTGCGAAGCACATGTCCAAGACGCCCACAGCGACGACAATGCGGTCGAAGCGCTGCGCGCCAAGCTTTTGACCCTGCGCGAGCGCACGCGCCGCTTTGCCTTCGAGATGGAGTTCTCGTTTTTGATGCGGCCGGAGCGCAAGCTGCTGTCGATCGGCTATCGGGTCGAGGAACACCAGCTCGACGAAAGCTGCTACGATCTTCTCGCTTCGGAGGCCCGGCTCACCAGCCTGTTCGCCATCGCCAAGGGCGACCTGCCGACCGAGCACTGGTTCAGGCTTGGCCGCCCGATCGTCGAGATCGGCTTCCAGGGCGCGCTGATGTCCTGGTCCGGCTCGATGTTCGAATACCTGATGCCGCCGCTGGTGATGAAGGAACCGCAAGGCAGCATTCTCAACCAGACCAGCAAGCTGATCATCAAGCGCCAGATCCAGTACGGCCGGCAGAAGAACGTGCCGTGGGGCATTTCGGAAGCGGCCTACAATGCCCGTGATCGCGAACTGACCTACCAGTACACCAATTTCGGCGTGCCGGGCCTCGGGCTGAAGCGCGGTCTCGGCCAGAACACGGTGATTGCGCCTTACGCTACCGTGCTGGCGGCGCAGTTCAATCCGCGCGAGGCGGTACAGAACCTCGCCAGGCTACGCGAAATCGGCGCGCTTGGCCGCCACGGCTACTACGATGCGGTCGACTTCACGCCGCAACGCGTGCCGGAAGGCACCAACCATGCCGTGGTTCACAATTACATGGCCCACCACTCGGGCATGTCGATCGCGGCGGTCGCCGACGCCATTTTCGAAGGCCGCCTTCGTGATCGTTTCCACAGCGATCCGGTGATCGAATCGGCCGAGTTGCTACTGCAGGAGAGGGCGCCGCGCGATATCCCGACCGCGACCGTCAGGACCGAAGCGGACGAGCGGGCAAAGGACGAGACCGAGCTCGATAGTCCCGACACCCGCATCGTGCTCGATCCATTGCGGGCGCTGCGTTCCACCTGTGTGATGTCGAACGGCCGCTATTCGGTGATGGTGACCGCGACCGGCTCGGGCTACAGCCGCTGGGGCGATCTCTCGGTCACCCGCTGGCAACCGGATCCGACCGAGGATCGGCTTGGATCCTACATCTTCCTGCGTGATGCCACCTCTGGCGACTGGTGGTCCGCGACGTCGGAGCCGAAGCAGGCGCCGGAGGAAAAGGCGCAGACCCTGTTCTCCGACGACAAGGCAAGCTTCGTGAAATCGGTCGGCACATTGCGATCCGAGGTCGAATGCATCGTCATTTCGGAAGGCAATGGCGAAGGCAGGCGCGTGACCCTGTTCAACGAAGGCCCGGCCGATCGCTACATCGAGGTGACGTCCTTCACGGAACTGGTGCTGGGACTGGAGGCCTCCGACAATGCGCATCCGGCCTTCTCGAAGATGTTCGTGGAAACCGAAATCGCCGCCAATAACGGGGCGATCTTCGCCACGCGCCGCAAGCGCGAGACCAGCGAGCCCGATATCACGATGGTGCATTTCGTCACCGACCCGTCGGGGCCGGCACGCGATGCCGAAGCCGAGACGGACAGGCGTGCCTTTATCGGCCGTGGCCGCACCATCGTCGACGCCGCCGCCTTCGACCCCGGTGCCAGGCTTGGCGGTCATTCCGGTTTCACGCTCGATCCGGTCGCCTCGTTGCGCCGCCAGGTACGCGTGCCCGCCAACAAGAAGATATCGCTGACCTTCTGGACCGTCGTCGGCGCCAACCGGGCGGAGCTGGTGGAGGCCATGAACCGGCTCGACCATCAGGAGAGCTTTGCCCGCCAGGCCATGCTTGCCTGGACGCGCTCGCAGGTGCAGACCCGCCATTTGGGTCTCAGCCTGGCCGACGCCGCCAATGTGCAGAAGCTGGCGCGCTATCTGATCTATCCGGATCCGTTCCTGCGGCTCCCGGCCGAATCCATCGTCTCGGGGCTGGGCAAGCAATCGAGCCTGTGGCCGACCAGTATTTCAGGCGACTATCCGATCTTTCTGGTCAGGATCGGCGATGTCGCCGACCTGGAAATCGTTGCCCAGGCGCTACGTTTCCAGGAATACATGCGCACCCGCGGCATGATGATCGACTTCGTCGTCGTCAACGAGCAGGCGTCCTCCTATGTCCAGGATCTGCAGCGGGCGGTCGAATCGGTGTGCGAAAACAGCCGCTTGCGCGGCAAGGAACTCGGTCCGCGCCAGCACATTTTCGCGGTGCGCCGCGATCTGATGGAAGAGACCACCTACAAGACGCTGCTGGCCGTCGCTCGTATCGTCCTGCATACGCGCAACGGCACCATCTTCGATCAGATCGAAAGGGCCGAGGCGGCTGCCCTGCAGGCGCGCGACGCTTCGCAACCGGCAGGATTGCCAGTCCTGCGGGAACCATGGTCGGCCTCGCAGCAGGATAGTCGCGCCGACGGGACCGGGCTCGGCCAATGGAACGGCTTTGGCGGCTTCGAAGGCGATGGACGCCACTATGTGGTGCGCCTGGCTGGTCGCCGCACCACGCCGCAACCCTGGATCAACGTCGTCTCCAACGCCTCGTTCGGCTTCCACACCTCGGCCGAAGGCGCTGCCTTCACCTGGAGCCGCAACAGCCGCGACTACCAGCTGACGCCATGGTCGAACGATCCGGTCACGAACCGGCCGGGCGAGGGCATCTACATCTACGATCAGGCTAGCGGCAAGGCGTTCTCGCCGATCGCCGCCATGGTGCGCGATCCCTCGATGACCTACGAGGCCTGGCACGGCCAGGGTTTCTCCACCTTCCGCTCCAGGCGCGGGCCGTTGTCGATGGACCTGACCCATGTCGTCGATCCGGTCGACCCGGTGAAGATCTCACGGCTGCGCATTCAGAATTCCGGCTCGGTGCCGGCGCGGTTGCGCGTCTATGCCTATGCCGAATGGGTGCTGGGCGGGCATCGCTCGCGTACGGCGGCAACCATAATCCCGTCCCGCGATGTCGCCACCGGCGCGTTGCTGGCGCAAAATCCCTATGGGCTCGACTTCAGCGAGCGGGTGGCCTTCCTCGCCGCCGATGCCGGCGTTCATTCAGTGACAGCAGACCGTGCGGAGTTTCTCGGCCGGCATGGTTCCAGCGAGCTTCCGCAGGCGGTGCTGAGCGGCGCGGCGCTGTCGGGCCGTGTCGAGGCCGGAGACGATCCCTGCGCGGCGATCGCCCGCGATGTCGAGATTCCGGCCGGTGGCGACGTCACGCTGCTATGGCTGCTCGGTGACGCCGACTCTGCCCCAGAGGCCATCGGTCTCGTGCAGAAGCATCGCGCCAAGGACTTCGACCAGCGTCTGGCCGACAACGAGCGGGAGTGGCGCGGTTTTCTCGACACCATTCAGGTCGAGACGCCGGACAAGGCGCTCGATGCCATGGTCAATCACTGGCTGCCCTATCAAAGCCTTGCCTGCCGCATCCGCGCCCGCTCGGCCTTCTATCAGGCAAGTGGTGCCTTCGGCTTCCGCGACCAGCTGCAGGATACGCTGGCGTTGCTGTCGCACGATCCGACACTGGCGCGTGACCAGATACTCAATGCGGCACGCCGGCAGTTTCCCGAAGGCGACGTGCAGCATTGGTGGCTGCCCCGCACCGGCGCGGGCGTGCGCACCATGATCTCGGACGACGTGGTCTGGCTGGCCCATGCCACGGCTCGCTACCTGCTGGTGACTGGTGACGCCACGATCCTCAAGGAGCAACTGCCCTTCATCGACGGCCAGTCGCTGGGCGAGGGCGAGCACGATGCATTCTTCACCCCGGAAGTCCTGAAGAAGACCGTGTCGCTTTATGACCATTGCGCGCGCGCGCTCGACCTTGCCATCAAGCGCAGCAGTCCCGCCGGGCTACCGCTAATCCTCGGCGGCGACTGGAACGACGGCATGAACCGCGTCGGCGAGCACGGCAAGGGCGAGAGTGTCTGGCTTGGCTGGTTCCTGCTGAAGACCCTGGGCGACTTCGCCGCTGTCGCCAAGACCGAAGGCGACACCAAGCGCGCGCAGGCCTGGGCAAAGCATGCCGATGTGCTGAAGCGGGCGCTCGAAAGCACCGCATGGGACGGCGAATGGTATCGGCGCGGCAGTTTCGATGACGGCACGCCGCTGGGGTCGCGCGCGTCGCAGGAATGCAAGATCGACTCCATCGCCCAGTCCTGGAGCGTGCTTTCGGGCGAAGGCGACCCGGCGCGTTCGACTACGGCGATGCAGCAGGCGACCAAGCTGCTGGTCGACGACAAGCTCAAGATCGTCAAGCTGTTCACCCCGCCTTTTTCGAAGACGGACAAGGATCCCGGCTATATCAAGAGCTATCCGCCCGGCGTGCGCGAGAATGGCGGCCAGTATACCCATGCCGCCACATGGTTCGTCATCGCCCTCGCCGAAATGGGGCTGACCGATGAAGCCTATCGCTGCTTCTCGATGTTGAACCCGGTCACCCACGCGTTCGACGAGGCTTCGGCCGAGCACTATCGCGTCGAGCCCTATGTCGTGGCAGCCGACATCTATGCCGGCGACGACAAGGGCGGGCGTGGCGGCTGGACCTGGTACACCGGCTCGGCCGGCTGGCTCTACCGTGCGGCGGTGGAGGGCATACTGGGTATCGAACGGCGCGGGAAGCAGATCACGTTCCGGCCCAGACTCCCCAGCCATTGGGATGGCTACGAGGCTTCGCTCAAGATGCTGGGCGCCGAGATCAAGGTCCGTGTCGTCCGCGATAAAAAAGCCAAGACAATCTCGCTTGAAGTCAATGGTTCGAAAACAAAAGCCGCGGCCTTCGAACCCAAAGCTGGTGACCAGACTGAGGTTGTCGTCAAGATACCCGCGTGAAATCAGAACGTTAGATCAATCGATCGCGCGCCCTTGAGGGCGTGCGTTGCAATATACCGTTTACTTGCGCGCGCCCTGGGGCGGCTCCGCTGCGTTTCCTCGGCGCAGGCGGTA
Organism: Mesorhizobium sp. M0152; assembly: GCF_040322415.1. Lineage (NCBI taxonomy): Bacteria > Pseudomonadati > Pseudomonadota > Alphaproteobacteria > Hyphomicrobiales > Phyllobacteriaceae > Mesorhizobium > Mesorhizobium sp. M0152. The sequence continues at coordinate 122,084 of NZ_JAMYTH010000006.1, read as the reverse complement.
TAAGTCCGCCGTGATTAAAAATGTGGCAGCGCTCGGCTGCTGCCACTATTTCGCCGCAAGGCTGACATTTCACCTTTTATCTCAAACTGTTAGGCGATCACGTCAGATTTCGCATCGTCGTCATCTTTTGTTCGCTAAATGGGAACGGAAGCGATAGAGGGGCATTGTTTTGCGACGCGTCAACCGTTACGTGTCAGGAAATGGTGCAGTGCACAATATTGAAATTGAGCACAATAGAAAGTTGGCGGAGTAGCTGAAGTGTCACTTCTGCAGATCTATTGGAGAGCGTTGGGTTATCTGGCCTCGGACAAGAAGCGCGTTGCGCTGATTTGCGGCGCCAATATCGCGCTGGCCATCATCGCCATCCTGGAGCCGATCATGTTCGGCCGGGTCATCGACGCCATCTCCGACCGCGGCTCGGTGTTCTCGACGCTCGCGCTCTGGGCTGGGCTCGGTGCCTTCAACATCATCGCTTTCGTCATGGTCGCGCGCGGCGCCGATCGCTTTGCCCATGCCCGGCGCAGCGAAGTGCTTTGCCAGTCGTTCGAGCGCGTGATCACCATGCCGCTTGCCTGGCATCACCAACGCGGCACCTCCAATTCCCTGCACACGCTGTTGCGCGCGGTCGAGACCCTGTTCAGCCTCTGGCTCGAATTCATGCGTCAGCACCTGTCCACGGCCGTTGCGCTGTTTCTGCTGATCCCGACGGCGATCAGCATGGACGTGCGCATGTCGATGGTGCTGCTGGTGCTTGGCGTTCTCTATGTCGGCATCGGCCGGCTGGTGATGCGGCGGACCAAGGAGGGCCAGGCCGCCGTCGAGCGCCACTATCACAAGGTGTTCGCGCATGTGACCGACTCGGTCAGCAACGTCGCCGTGCTGCAGAGCTACAATCGCCTCGGCCACGAGGCCGACACGCTGCGCCGCTACGTCAAGAACCTGCTCGACGCGCAGAACCCGGTGCTCGACTGGTGGGCCATGGCCAACGCGCTGCATCGCCTGTCGTCGACCATTTCGATGATGGTTGTGCTTTTGATCGGCGCCTACCTGGTCACCCATGGCCAGCTGCGCATCGGTGACGTCATCGCCTTCACCGGCTTTGCGACGCTGCTGATCGCCCGGCTCGATCAGATGTCGGCTTTCGCCAACCAGATTTCGGAAGCCCGCGCCAAGCTCGAGGAGTTCTATCATCTCGAGGACTCGGCAGCCGATACCGCCGAGCCGGACGGCATGCGCGATCTCACCAATGTCACCGGTCATGTCCGCTTCGAGAATGTCGGCTTCGAATTCGCCAATTCGGGGCAAGGCATCGACGACGTGTCCTTCGAGGTTCAGGCGGGTCAGACCGTGGCCATCGTCGGCCCGACGGGTGCGGGCAAGACCACGCTGATCAACCTGCTCCAGCGCGTCTTCTCGCCGTCCAACGGCCGTATCCTGATCGACGGCGTCGATACCCGCACAGTGACCCGCAAGTCGCTGCGCCATGCGATCGCGACCGTGTTCCAGGATGCAGGCCTGCTCAACCGCTCGATCGAGGACAACATCCGGGTCGGCCGCGCCGATGCGACCTATGACGAGGTCCATGCAGCCGCCAACGCGGCCGCTGCGCAGGACTTCATCCTGGCCAAGAGCAATGGCTACGACACGGTGGTCGGCGAGCGCGGCGGTCAGCTGTCGGGTGGCGAGCGTCAACGTATCGCGATTGCCCGCGCCGTGCTGAAGGACGCGCCGATCCTGGTGCTCGATGAGGCGACCAGCGCGCTCGACGTCGAAACCGAGGACCGCGTCAAGGAAGCGATCGACGAATTGCGGCGCGACCGCACCACCTTCATCATCGCCCACCGCCTGACCACCGTTCGCGACGCCGATCTGGTCGTGTTCATGGACAAGGGCAAGGTGGTCGAAATGGGTGGCTTCGCCGAATTGTCGCTGCGCAACGGCCGCTTCGCCAGCCTGCTGCGCGCCGGCGGCCTGCTCAACGACGAGGAGGTTCGCCGCCTCAGCCGCTCAGTGCAGGGCGAGGCCGCGTAAAAGGCGGTGTTTACCTTCTCCCCAGGGGGAGAAGGTAAGACTTGACCTGCGACACCAGCACTCGATTGCCCCAGCCACGCTGCCGGTCTATTTAAGGCCGCATGAGCGACACGAGTTCACGCTTGGCCGGCTGGATGGATCTTGCCAACCCGACACGCTTTGTCGGGCTGGCCGACAAGGTCGTGCCGTGGCTGGCCACCATTGCCGCCCTCATCCTTGCCGCCGGGCTCTATATGAGCTTCACCGCGCCTGAAGATTTCCAGCAAGGCATCACCGTGCGCATCATGTACATCCACGTGCCTTTCGCGTGGCTCGCCATGATGTGCTACACGCTGATGGCGGTTTCCGCGCTCGGCACGCTGGTCTGGCGGCATCCGCTGGCCGATGTCGCGCTGAAATCGGCCGCGCCCACCGGCGCCGTCTTCACTGCGCTGGCGCTTATAACCGGTTCGATCTGGGGCAAGCCGATGTGGGGCACCTGGTGGGTCTGGGACGCGCGCCTGACCTCGGTCTTCGTGCTGTTCCTGATGTATCTCGGCATCATCGCGCTGACCCGCGCGCTCGACGACGCCGGACGCGCCGCCTGGGCCGCCGCCATCATCACGCTGGTCGGCTTCATCAACATTCCGATCATCAAATTCTCGGTCGAGTGGTGGAACACGCTGCATCAGCCGGCCTCGGTGTTCCGGCTTGGCGGTCCGACCATCGACCCCAGCCTGCTGTGGCCGCTGCTGGTAATGGCTGTCGGTTTCACGGTGCTGTTCTTCGCGCTGCACCTGATGGCGATGCGCACCGAAATCCGACGCCGCCGGATTATCGCCATGCGTCGTATCGCGGCACGGCAGGCCAACTGAGCTTCGTCGAATAGCGTCTGAAAATTCCGTCCGCTACGGCAGCGCTCGTCTCACCCCATCAGGCCGCGCGCTGCCACCGGTAGCGTCTCCAGCACCGTCTCGCCGTCGATCAAATTGACCTCGTTGAACAGGTTGGTGACCACGCAGCAATGATCGGGCACGACACGCACGCGTTCGCCGATGTGCAGCTTGCCGTCGCCCGAAAGCGTGACGGTGCCATGTTCCTCGCTCAGGCCAGTTACTCGCGCTCCTTGAATGCCAAGCAGTTCGCCGAAATCGGCCAGCCCCAGCGTGTCGCTGGACAGCGCCTTGCTGCCGGCGTCGAGGATGGCGCGCGTTGTCGTCGGATGGCTGACCACCGTCGAGAGCACCGTCAGCGCGCAATCGTCGAGTTTGCCGACGCCCTTGGCGACCTGGTAGCGGTCGAGATAGATGTAGGTGCCCGGACGATATTCGGTGACGACCGATGCCTTGTTTGAGCGCCACATATCCGGTGTGCCGCCGCTGGAGATGCGTTCGCAAGCGAGACCGGAAGCGGCCAGCGCCCGCTTGGCGTCGGCAAGCCAGGTTTCGGCCTCGGCTGCGCGGCCGGCGGCCGGATAGGTCATCAGTCCGCCGAAAACGAGGCCTGCGGCCCTATCGATCCGCCTTGCCAGCGCAACCGCTTCACTGGTCGTCTGCACGCCGCAGCGGCCCATGCCGGTGTCGCATTCGACCAGCACCGGAAGAGGGTGACCAGTATCGGTGAAAGTGGCCGCCAGCCCCTCGACGGTCTCCATGCTGTCCGCCGTCACCGACAGGGTGACATGGCGGTGTAGCGCCAGAAGCCGCTCCAGCTTGGGGCGGCCCAGAATGTTGTATGGAAGAAAGATGTCGGTCAGTCCTGCATCGGCCATCACCTCGGCTTCGCCGATCTTCTGGCAGGTGATGCCGACGGCGCCGGCCGCGACCTGCTTCTTCGCCCAATAGGGCAGCTTGTGCGTCTTGATGTGAGGCCTGAGCTTCAGTCCATTCTTGTCCGCATGGGCCTGGGCGCGCGCGATGTTGGCTTCTGCGCGCGCGGCGTCGATCAGGATCGATGGCGTATCGAGGTCGTTGATTGTCGGCATCATCTGTCACCCTGTGGCAAATCCGCAGGGGTTATGGCCCTCAAAGCGCGCGATGTCATGCGGCCAGCGGCTCGGGTTTGTGGTCCATGCGCTGTAAGCGCCAGGTTCGTGCAGGCAAGATGGATCGACACCGGATCGGCGTTCGGCTATGCGATTTGTCGGAAAAATCGACACCTGAGGACCACGATCATGAAACGCTCCGCCATCAACGACATCATCCGCGAAGCCGACGCTTTCATCCGCTCGTTCGGCTACATCATGCCGCCCTTCGCCTATTGGTCTCCGGAGGAGGCGAAGGCGCGCCAGGTCGATTCCTCGGCCGTGTTCACCTCGCGGCTCGGTTGGGACATCACCGATTACGGCCAGGAGAAGTTCGACGAACTCGGTCTGTTCCTGTTCACCGTTCGCAACGGCCGCTACGAGGACATGAAGAGGGGCATGGGCATGCTCTATGCCGAGAAGATCATGATCTCGCGCAAGGACCAGCTGTCGCCGATGCACCGCCACAACATCAAGGCCGAGGACATCATCAACCGTGGCGGCGGCAAGCTGGTGCTGGAACTGTTCATGCACGATCGCGACGGTGGCATCGATCCCAAGGCCGAGGTGTCGGTTCCTGTCGACGGAACTATCCACAGACTGCCGGCGGGCGGGCTTCTGAAGCTAGATCCAGGCCAGAGCGTCACCCTGCTGCCCGGCGTCTGGCATGCCTTCTGGGCCGAGGGCAAGGATGTGCTGATCGGCGAGGTGTCGACCGTCAACGACGATCTCACCGACAACGTCTTCCGCGATCCGATCGGCCGCTTCTCAAACATCGACGAGGATGTCGCGCCGGTGCACCTGCTGGTGTCCGACTACGAGAAGTGGCTGGGCTAGATTCAGGTGTGAATTGAGGCGCCAGGCCGGCCAAGATTGCCATCATCTCGATGACAACAGCCCGGCGCCTCCTCGATGCTCGCTGCACAGGCATGACGAGGTGATCGGCACGTCTGGCTAGCATGACGTCGACGGCGTCGTGCCTGGGGCAATCCGCGGCGTGCGGGACGGCCACTATCAGGGAACAAAACATTCGATCGGATGTTCGAATCCCAATCCTGGTGCGGCTCATGGACCGCTGCGGCGGCATCTGGCTGGAGCGATGGTCATGAGGCTCGTCCCGGTTTCCCTCGTGGTTCTGTCTGAAATGCCTGCTTCATGACCGGGCGGGCTCGTCACAATGTTGGCCAAGCAACGAACGGGGTTGGCCGAGCAACGAACGGGCGGAATGGCGGCATCGTCCGCAGCCTGGGCCTCGGACTGATTACCGGTGCGGCCGACGACGACTGCTCGGCCATTGGCACCTACGCAAGCGCCGGAGCCCGGTTCGGACCTGAACTTTTGTGGACGGCGCCGGTCACCCTTCCGATGATGTACACCGTCGTGTACCTCTCGTCCAAGCTTGGCCAAGTCTCGGGCCGCGGCCTTTTCAAGGTCATTTCCGACTTCTATCCGCGTTGGCTGCTATGGTCGGTTCTGGTGGGTGTGCTGATCGGCAACACGGTCGAGGCAGCTGCCGATCTTGGCGCCATGGCGGCGGCTATCATCCTGTTCGTGCCGCTTCCTGCTCCATTGATCGTGGTTGTCGTCGCGCTCGTCATTTTTGCGCTGCAGGTATTCGGATCCTACAAATTGATCCGCAACGTATTCCGTTGGCTGGCGCTGGCTCTGCTCGCCTATGTGATTTCAGCCGTTCTTGCCAAGCCGGATGCGGCTTCCGTCCTGCGGGGTACTCTGCTGCCGAGAATCGAATTCAGCCCCGAATACCTGTCGATACTCGTCGCCATCATCGGCACGACGCTTTCCGCATACCTCTACACCTGGCAGTCCAACCAGGAGGTGGAGGAGGAGATCGCAGAGGGCAGGACGACACTCGAAGAGCGCAAGGGAGCCACTGAAGGTGAGCTTCGCCGGTCTCGGCGCGATATTCTGATCGGCATGACGTTTTCCAATCTGATCATGTATTTCATCATCCTTTCGACGGGATCGACGCTGTACGAAGCGGGGCAGACCCAGATCGAGACGGCGGCACAGGCCGCCGAAGCGTTGCGGCCGCTTGCCGGTGACGCTGCCGGAATTCTCTTCGCAGCCGGCGTGATCGGCGTCGGCTTCCTGGCGGTTCCGGTCATGACGGCCGGCGCCGCCTTCGATTTCGCCCAGGCCGTAGGATGGAAGAACAGCTTGAATGCCAGGCCGCGGCAGGCGCCAGAATTCTACATGGCGACCGGCGTGATCACTCTGGTGGCCGTGGGGCTCAATTTTTTCGGCTTTAACCCGATGAAGGCCCTGGTCTGGTCGGGTATCGTGCAGGGTTTTTCAACGCCTCCGCTTCTGCTCCTCATTCTCATCATGACCAACAATCGCAAGATCATGGGCGACAAGGTCAACAGCAGAAGCACGAATATCCTGGGTGGCGTGACGACGGTAACGATCTTTGCGGCGTCGGCAGGGCTGGTGGCAACCTGGTTCATGTAACCCGGCAGGAAAGGACGTTCAGCCGCGGTGGAACATCTGCAGCCAACCGTCGTTGACATAGTTGCGAGAGAAAGGGGCTGTCCATGTCAAACTTCCAAGCTGCCACCCCTGAGCGTTTGGAGCAACTCAGGACGGAGGCTTCGGCTTATTTCGCTCCGATGATGCTGCGCGAGGCGTTGCGGCGTCTTTCCCGGGTGTGCGGAAGCGATGGTCTCGATCGGTTCGAGAAAGCCATGATCGATCAGATCGAGGCAACGCGGGACGAGCGGCCCGATTTCGAGACGATCAAGGAATTCGCGGTCGAGCAGCTTTATGGCTGGATCAAGGAGGCCGGCGCTTCGCCGGACGCGAAACAGCCGCTGGAGAGGGTCGAAACCCGCAGAACGTCTGGTCGCTCGGAAGAGCCGGAAACGCTGGAGGATCAACTGCAGGCAGGGCTGGAGGATTCCTTTCCCGCAAGCGACCCGCCGGCCGTGGTGTCCACCACCATCGCCGGCCGGGCGAAGAAGCTGGTTGGCACCGATGAGGTTCTGAAGAAGCAGCGGCAAGAGAACAGCGGAGCAGACGGCCGCTAGCCTGCGTCTATCTAGGGCCACCGGCGTGGTGTTCATCACAGCCTGACGGCTGCTTCCCGGGCCGAAGCCGCGGTGCCTAGCGTCATCAGCGTTCCATACGCGTCCGGGTGCATTGTCCCCGAAAGAAACGCGCGCAAAGCCTGTGAACCGAGCCGCAGAAGGTGCAGGTGAGGCGATGCGAACACGCCGGATTCGGCCGATGTCTCGGCCGGCGGGCAATTTTCTAAGGAGTTACCTTCAATACCCGGAACGATACAAACTTCTATGCATTTAGCGGGGGCGGGGTTCATATATTGGTTTCTTGGGAGCTGGACCATTGTCATCCAGAGGCTATGCTTTGGCCAATCAGGAAAGCGGCGAAATCTCCATCGTTGACCTGATACCCGCGTTACGGGCGTTCGCTCGCACCTTCTGCCGCGTCCCCGACGATGCCGACGATCTGGTGCAGGAGACGTTGACCAAGGGTCTCGCCAACATCGATAAGTTCGAGCCCGGGACGCGCATGAAGTCGTGGCTCTTCACCATTATGCGCAATACCTATTACACGCGCGCCAAGGCCGCGGCCAGGGAAGCGCCGGGGTTGCTTGACTGCGCATCCCTGAGACCAATTTCGGAAGCCACTCAGGAATGGTCCGTTCAGAGCAAGGAGGTCCACGGCGCTATCCAGAGGCTGCCGGAACATCAGCGCGAGGTCTTGATGCTGATCGGCGTTCTGGGCGTCAGTTATGAGGAAGCGGCCGAGATATGCGGTTGCGCGGTGGGAACGGTGAAAAGCCGGCTGAACCGCGCTCGCGCCAACGTCCTCGAATTTCTTGGAGAAAGCTCGTTGCAGACGCTTATGGAAAGACGAAATCACCTGTCGGAAGGGCAGTTCGACATGGAAGTCGATGGTCGCAGATAGCTAGTTCCTCACGTCACGCCGACGTTTCTCAACGAGCGCATTCTGCAGTTCGATCGCCAGCTTGGTCAATCGATCGGGAACCTGCTCCTGCTCGATGGCAGTCAGCAGAGAGGCAATCTCCCTATCCACCGCCATGCCGATATGCGGGTCTGTGCTATCATCGCTCGAACGAGACATATTATTCTCTTGGACGTGAGCCCCTCACTTTGCTCCCCTCCTCTTAGTGTGGTGCCCAGCACCTGGCTTTGCAAGCTTATGCGCAGCGCGATCCCGTCACCGGCCGCCCCCTTGCACAGATTTATTTCCTCATTCCTTGCCCGGCCGAAGTCCCCAAAACGGCGCGTCAGCATTCAGTCCTCGGGCAATCGGTCCGCGGCATGATCCTGGTATTGATCGGACTTGATTCGATTGCCGTCCTGCCCGCGTTCCTCGCTGTGCTGCTTTTTGTCCCGGTTGGACAGAACCGCGTTTTCCTCGATCCTATCCTTGGCCAGGTCGGTCATTGCGCCGGCGCCGGTACCCTTGCCCTGACTGCCGCTGCCGATGTGCTTCTTGCCGCCGGATGCCATGCTGATCTCCTTCGAATTGGCGATACTGCGCGGTGTCCCTTTGCTTGACGTCCGAACTGGCATTGGGCGGTAATGTTCCGTCGCTCCGTGCAAGCAGGAAGGCATCGCCGTCCCACAACCCAAAGGGCTTTTCGCCATCGATGACGATCTGTAATTCGTAAGTTTCGGCTAGCCGACGGATGTCGGCGCGGTCCAAGAACAGGGATCCGCGATAGGAGTAGTTCAGCAAGGCCAGTCTGCCCGGCCTTTTCAGGACGCGCGCGATTTCCTCGAAATGCCGCTCGGCCACGCCAGCCAGCACCAAGTAGGGGAAGCTGTCGACCGCCAGCACGCAATCGAAATATGCATCGCCGAACTCGGCCAGGTCGAGGCCGGAGGTTTGCCGCAACTCCACATTGCCAAGCGCGGCGCATTGCTCGCGGGCGATGGCGACCATCCGCGGCGATATGTCGATGCCGACCACCTGGCCGAAGGATTTGGACAGAGCGCGTTCGAAACGCCCGATGCCGCAGCCGATATCCAGAATGTTTCGTCCGCTTCCGGTGAAGTCTTGCGCTTCCAGCCACGCGACGATCTCGGCGGTCGTGGCCGACAGCTTTTCCTCATCGCCGAGGGACGACAGCTGCACGCTTGCCGCTCGCGAAATCGCCGCCGCAGCGTCGAAGCCCGAGGCCAGCCGCCTGACGACAGCGGCATCCGTCTCGTCCCTGTCGCGTTCGTGGCGAACGGCGGCGCCCGTCTTCCGCAGCGTGGCAAAAACATCCGGCCTGCGGCGAAGCAGGTTGGCGATCCGTCGCAGCGTTGCTATGTCCCGGACGTCGACCGGATCGATGTCCAGCACGATCTCCGCCAATTCCGCTGCCCCGATCCCCGTATCGAGATGCAGTGCCAACCTGGCGATGACCGCCTCGGCGCAAGCGCCGTCCGCCATGCAGTCTTCCACCGCCAGCCTGACCGCTGTCCGGCGATGCGCTGATATCGGTCCTGTCGCGCTCATGTTCGCGTCCAAACCCTTCGCATCGTCCATCTGTCGACGGCACCCCAACCGTATTTGTAGGCCTCCTGGCCGCGCAGGAAATCGAACTCGCGCGCACCTTCGCGGATCGATTCGGCGATCGCATGGCCGATCAGGATCGCCCCCGGGCTCTCCTCGGCATAGGCCGGGTCGAACCCCCCGAGATAGGCATAGGCGCGGCCGCGATGGTGAAATCCGTAATAGGCGCCGACGACCCTGTCATCGATCGCGATCAGCCAGCATCGGGCCAGACCTCGTGGGCGAAGCATGGGGAGGGCGTGCCTATGAAATTCCTCCACAGCGAAATCGGCCAACACACCGTCTCCGTGCCGGGCCCAGCGCGCGCCGTGCAGGCGGATCAGCTGATCGAGGAATGTCTGGCAATCACCCTGTGCCGGCACTACCGCGACGCGGCCGCGCCTGGATGCGGCCCGGCCCGCGCGGCGCAACTGGCGTCTCCGTCGCGCAGGCACGCACCCGGCAAGCGTGTCGTCGCCGGCGATGGCGAGCACGGGACAAGCCGCATGGCCGACTGGCTGACATGCCGGCAACTCGGGATGCGCGATCGCCAGGCCGGCACTGCCTGCCGGCAGATCGGACAAGATCCATTGCGACCACCCGATCGAGAGGATCCTTTCGGCAATGGCGGCGCCGACGGAGGTCTCGATGCCGGGAACACACAGGATGTCCAGATAGTCGCTGAGCGAAATTCCGATCGGAAGCAGTTTCGAGCTCGCCGTCCCATGTTCGAGATAGAGCGGCGCCAGTCCCACCAGATCGTCGCCGCGCCACACGGCGACCGTTGCCAACTCGCCCGGGGCGAACGAGCGCCACCACGGCACCAGCCAGGCTGGAGATTGAAAGGGCGTGGCGGAGGAACTCCGCTCCCATAGCTTCCACCAGTGCGGCGCCAGCGCCTCGAATTGCGTGGGGTCGCCGACGATCTCGCTTCGGAGCCGGGGCTCGCTCACAGTGATGCGGCCAAGTGCGCCTGGCCGGTGCCAAGCCGCGCCAACGCTTGGTAGGCGTCCATGTAGGACGAGATCATCCGCTCCAGCGAAAATCGCCGGCGCGCCTCGGTCCTGCATGTCTCTGCATCCAGGCTGGATGCCGCGACGATGGCTTGCGCCATCTCGTCGACATTGTTGACGAGAAACCCGGTCTTGCCGTGTTCGACCACATCCGGAAGCGCACCATTCGGAAACGCGACGACCGGCGTGCCGCAGGCGAGGGCTTCCATGGCGACGAGCGAGCTGGTCTCGGCCGCAAGGCTCGGGACGACCAGGCAGCGGGCTGCGTTGAGAAAACGCCGCTTGGCGGTGAAGCCGAGCGGGCCGAGGAAGCGGCGCCGGCCGTCGAGACGGGATTTCACCTCGTCGTGAAAGTACCGCGTATGCGTTTCGTATGGATAGACCTTCCCGCCAATGACCAGCGGCACGCCGGCCTGCTTGGCCGCATCCAGCGCCAGATGGATTCCCTTTTCCGGACATATGCGGCTCAGTACCAGCGCGAAGTCGCGCCTTGGCTGCGGCAGGTTCAGCGCTTCGATGTCGACGCCGTTCGGGATCGGGGCAACCAGCCTGGCGTCCGGCGGCGCGGTCTTGTGCTGGGCCGCCGATACGGCGTGAAGCCAGAGGTCGTCGCGCGCCGGACGTAGCGCCTCGGCCGGGTACCAGCCGAGCGGCAGGTGAAGCGTCACCAGGGTCGGGCCATCGTCGGGCAGATAGGCGTCGAAATCGATGCCGTGCAGGTGAATCACGTCGATCGGCCATTGGCCGCGGGCGGTCGCGATCGCGGCGCGATGAGCCCGCTGTGCCCGACCCTTCGCCGCCTCGTCGAGCACGCCGGCCGCGGCCGGCGTTTCCACAAGAATGCCGCTCGCACTGGAACCTCGGCAACCGACGACGATGGACCGGTGACCGGCACGCACCAGCGCCTGATCGAGCATCGACAGCACCTGTTCGGCACCGCCGACCGCGTCCGGCCCGACAGGCGCGAGAGGATAGGCGACGTTGAGGACGGTGAGCGTCATGGCTGGTCCAGCCGCAGCGTCTCGTGCGCGAGGGCGCTTGCACGCAACCAGCTGTCAGGCTCAAAGCCCAGCGGCAGCGATTCATAGTAGAGCCTGCCGTTGTTGGGCAGCTTCAGGAAATCGTAGGCCGGAGCCAGCCGGAAGCGCTCGGTGCGCGTCGAAAAAGGCGCCAGCGTTCGCTGTTGCGTGAGATGCCTGGCCAGCATGCGCTGCTTTTGCTGAAAGGCTGCTTCGGTCAGGCAGACCTCGATGCAATCGCCGCCGGTATTGCTGACGAAATCCTGAAACACTGGACCGTCGGGACCAGCCGAATAGAACGCCATTTCGACGATGGTGGGCGCCGGCCGCCGGTCGCGGCGCAGCAGATGGCAGGCGGCGTGAACGGCAAAGGCGGTCGCGTCATGGTCGGGATGGCCGCCTTCGAACGGATGTGTGCAGACGAACCGGATCCCGGGATCGGAAAAAAGGCACGTGAGTTCCTGCGCCAGCGCAACGAGATTTGCAGTGGCCTCCTTGTCGGGATAGCCAAGCGCGGTCAGAGCTTCCGTCGGCAGGCCGGCGGCGGCCAGGGCTTCCATCAGTTCGGCACGGCGGGCAGCGGCGTAGTCCTGCCATGTCTCGAAGCCATGGGCATGCGCATCGGCAAGATCGCGTGGCGCTCCGTCCGTTACATGGATGATGCGGCATGCCCGCAATCCGGCAAGATGTCCGCCGATGCCGATCGTCTCGTCATCCGGATGCGCGACGACGACCATGATGGCGGAGCCGTGAGTTCCGTCGTTGCCCGTCAAAAGGGCGGTGAATTCGGCCAGCGTCTCAGACGATTGATTCGTGGGCCGCATGGGAGCCTCACGCCGCGGAGACCCGCTGCGCCGGAAGCGAGGCGGAGATCATGCCGGGCGCGTAGCGGTGGACCATGTTTGCACAAAACGCGGCGAATTCTTCCGGTACCAGCGGCGGGCTGGTGTGGTGGGGCATCATCCCGCGATGCTCCGGCGTGAAGCAGAAGGTGACGGTCACGTCGAAATCGGCAAGCGCTTCCATTTGCCGGTCGAACCAGTCCAGCGCATTCGGCCTGAAACTGTCTGCCCAGGAAAGCCCGGTGCGCAGATTGGTGACCCCAAGCCGCTTCATCCAGGCGACGGCGTCGTCCAGTCGCGGATCCTCGAAATGAAACCATTGCACCAGGCCCATGTCCGGCGTGTAGCGCGCAAACTCCTCGAGCGCCGGTTTCGGGGTGCCGTCCTGGCGCAGCAGGCCCATGTGGAAATGGCGATAGTAAGAGGAGCCTTCGGCCTCGCGATGGCGTGTCGTCGCTTCCCATTCACGCGGCAGGTCATAGAGGCTGTACCACTGGATGCGCGGTGCGTTGCCGAGCAGCAGTTCGGCGGTGCGCCGCAGTCCCCAGACCTGGATCTCGTCAGCGCCGAATGTCGACACTCCCACTTCGCTGACCCAGACAGGAAGATCGGTGACGGTCGAAATCTCGCCGATCTTCTGCGGCCATTCCTGGATCTGCCACAGGTTCCAGTCGAGCGGAAAGCCGTGCACGGCAACGGCATCGACATGGTCCAGCACGCCGAGCTCCTTCATGCGCATGATGAAGCCCGGGTCAATCGGTGAAATGCCGCCAAGCACCTTGGTCAGGGCAGGGTTCTCCGAAGCGATCGCATCGGCCGACAGCTTTGCCATGGTGGCGAAGCGGCTCCAATCGGGGTCGAGCTCGGGATCCCAATGCGACTTGTTGTTGGGCTCGTTCCAGATCATCGCGGCTTCAATCATGGGGCAGTCCTTTCAACGGGTAGACGGCGCCGCCGCCATCCGGCTCTCCGGCAACGCGGCAAAAATAAACCTCCTGCTCAGGGTGCAGAAAGATCTCGAAGCCGGCGCTGCGCAACATGGCCTCGGTGCAGGCGCGGTTCGGAATCCACCAGTTGGTCGGATCGTCGGCATAGCGGTGTTCGACGAAATGCAGCTTCGGAAATTCCGGCCGGTCGAACAGGTCATGCGTCCAGAAATGATAATTCTGCTCCAGCGCAGGCAGGTCGGCGCTGCCGCGTTGCATGGACTGGAAAATCATCAGGTCGCTGGCGACATGCTCGCGGATCAGGTCGAGAGCAAGCAAGGGGTGGCGCAGATGGTACAGCACGCCCATGAACAGCACGATGTCGAATTTCTCGCGCAGGGCGCCGACGTCATAAACCGAAAGCTTCTGGAATTCGATGTCGCAGTCCGCGATCTCGGCCGCAAAACGCGCCTGCGCCAGATAGGCGTCGTCGAAATCGATGCCGAGGACACGGCTGGCGCCGCGCCGTTTCATCTCGATGGAATAGAAACCGGCATTGCAGCCGATATCGAGCACGGCCTTGCCGGCAAGGTCGGCAGGAATGACATCGGCGAACTTTCGCCATTTGATCAGCGGGTAATTGCCGAGAAAATGATCGGGAGCGGTTTCGACGCCGGCCAGTTCCATATTGTGGAACCATGGGCCAAGGGCATCGATACGACGGCGGATTTCGGCGTCGGAATGCAGCATGACTATGCTCCTTCACCCCGGATGGGGCACCTGCGGGTGCACTTCAGGCACGATCATGGCGGGTTGGTGTTGTTCGGATGTGGCGCCGTTTTCAAGCAGCCGAAGGGCGGTGCGATAGCCGTTGAAAGTTCCAACGTCGACATAGGCGGTACCTGCCCTGACGCCGTACGCCTTGCCACCGGCCGCCAGGTAAGCGTTGATCAGCGTGCCGATGTATTCGTCGTAACGGTCCCGTTCGCGCCAGAGCGCCGCAAGTTGGTGAAAGATATGACCCGGCATCTTGAAGGCGCCCCAGATCCAGTTCGTGGCGGCGTCCTGCTGCTTGACCTGGATTTCCGTCACGCGGTGGTCCTGGTCCAGAACCACGGCATCGAAGAGCTCGGGACGCTCCACCGGGAACAGCAGAAAGGACAGCTCGTCCGTCGCCAGCCGGCAGAAACCATCCTCCGGAAACCAGATCGTGTCGGGAAGGCCGATCAGAACCGTTTCGTCCGGGGCGACGAGGGGGGCTGCCCGGAAGATCGCATCGCAAAGGCCAACGGGGGTGGGTTGCGCCACAAACAGAGCGGCCGCGGTGCCGTAGCCGGCGGCGTAATATTCGAGGATGTCTGATTTGCCCGACCCGATGATGAAACAGATCTTGTCGACACCGGCGCGCACCATCCGCCGCACGAGATATTCGCTCACCGCGCAGGGGCGCTCGGTTTGCCCATCGATCCGGCTGCCGACCGGCAGCAGCTCTTTCGAGAAACCAAGCGGTTGAATGCGGCTGCCTCGTCCGGCAGCGGGCACGATGCCCAACATCAGACTGCTTCCTTCATCGGTTCGCCGGCCGGATTTCGCGCCGCTTCGCTCAGAATGCGATCGAGTTCCGCGGCGCGGCGCGCGGAGGTGTGTTCGTCCAAGACCCGCTCGCGCGCCCGGCTTCGAATGGCGTCGAGTTCCCGCACCGGCAGTTTGAGCGCTGCGACCACGTCGTCGGTGTCGTGCGCCAGCAGGATCTCGCTGCCGGGTTCGAAAAAGCTGTCGAGGCCCGGCCAGGTGTCGGTGACGATCGGTACGCCACATGCCGCCGCTTCGAACAACCGGCCCGAGGGGCACCAGCCCTTTTGAGCCATCGCCTCGCGGGTGACGTTCAGCGTCAGGCGCGACGATGAGAAGAAGGCCGGATGGTCGGCCGGCGGCAGGTGCCTGACGAAGAAGATGTTGTCGCTCCACGGGAATTCCTGCGGATATTGCGCGCCGCCAATGACGAAGCGGTGGTCCGGCAGGCGTGCGGCCGGGCGGACCAGCAGCTTTTCGACACCGGCCTGGCGATCTGCCGCATAGGTTCCGAGGTAGGACAGATCGCCCGCGAATTCGGCCCTCGGTTCTGCCGGTCGGTGCTGGTCGGGATCGACATGCCCATAGAGCGGCACCACGTGGCGCGCGCCCAGGATCGTCTTCAGCGCGTCGATCGCCGATCCACCCGTATAACTGAGGACGAGGTCGAAATCGGCAAGCCCTTCAGGCCCGAAATAGGACGGGCGTTCCCCCTGCTCGATGCGGGCTAGCGTGACCGGAGTGTCGAGGTCGTAGAAGACCCGCAGTCCGCGAGATGCCTGCTGCGCCAGGCGCGAGGCGTCCACGGCGTCGGGGCAGTAGGAGGTGACGATGACGACGTCCGATTGCTTGATCGCCCGCTCGGCGACCCGGCGGATGTCCTCCCAGTCCGGGTAAAGTACGATATTCCCGCCGTCCAGCTGATCGAGGTCACGCGCTCCGGCATAGTAGGGGGTGTTGCGTTCGAAGAAGGTGACGGACCAACCCAGCCGGGCAAGCGCCCGGATCAGCCCGCGCCACAGGGTGGCGTGGCCGTTTCCCCACGAGGATGTGACGGTGAGTCCGAAAATGACCATCTGCATCCGGCAGATCCTCGTCAAACAACTTCGTTCAAGCGAATGAGCTTGGAGCCCCAGTCTCCGGACACGATCGTGGTGACGGAGGCCGGATCGATGTCGAAGCGAAAGCAGTCGCCGACCGGCAAGCCAAGCACCTTGCAGACGGCCGCCTTGATCACATCGGCATGGCTGACCAACGCCACGCATTGGTTCTGGTGCCGCTCGCGAACCCGGTCCATGAGCGAAGCGATGCGTTGCTGGACATCCAGCATGGTCTCGCCGCTGGGCGTACTTGCCTCCTGTCGCCGATCGTTCCAGGCTCGCCAGGCGGCATCGCCGCTCAATTCCTCGAACGTCTTTCCCGACCAGGTGCCGAAATCGATTTCATCCAGTTCCGCGCGGATCCCGATTTCGCCGACATTGCAGGCCGTTGCGATCGGCACGGCGGTTTCCTGCGTTCGTTCACGCGGGCTGCACAAGATGGCCGCGATCGATTCCCGGGCCATGCGGCCGCCAAGGCGCGACGCCTGTTCCTTGCCGGCTTCGCCAAGGCGAACCCCGCCCATTCGCCCGGCGAGATAGGAGCCGACATTGTCATGTGCCGCATGGCGGATCAGAAAGAAGATCGTGGTCATTCCGCGGCATCGAGCATCGGCTCGTCCTTGCCGGCGATGAAGGCGAGCGTGCGCTGCCGCGCTTCGGCGTCGGTGAACTGTTCGGGAGGCGACTTCATGAAATAGCTGCACGGGCCGGTCAGCGCGCCGGCGATGCCGCGGTCGAGCGCCAGCTTGGCGCAGCGCACCGCATCGATAACCACCCCGGCGGAATTGGGCGAATCCCAGACTTCAAGTTTGAGTTCGGCATTCAGCGGCACGCCGCCGAAGGTCGTGCCTTCGACGCGGATATAGGCCCACTTGCGATCGGTAAGCCAAGGCACATGGTCGCTGGGGCCTACATGGATGTTGCCTGGCTCCAAAGGCACGTCGAACTGGCTGGCCACGGATTGCGTCTTCGAGACCTTCTTCGATTCCAGCCGCTCGCGTTCCAGCATGTTGAGGAAGTCGGTATTGCCGCCGAAATTAAGCTGATAGGTGCGATCGATGCGCACGCCGCGTTCGCGAAAAAGGTTGGCCAGCAAACGGTGCACGATGGTCGCGCCGACCTGGCTCTTGATGTCGTCGCCGACCAGCGGCAGTCCGCGCTGTTCGAAGCGCCGGCGCCATTCCGGGCGTGAGGCGATGAAAACCGGTATGCAGTTGACGAACGCGCAACCGGCCTCGATCGCGCATTCGGCATAAAAGCGCGTCGCTTCCTCCGAGCCCACCGGCAGATACGAGACCAGCACATCGGCGCCGCTTTTACGCAGGATTTCGCTGACATCGGCGACCGGCTCAGGCGCTTCTTCGATCTCGTCGCGCAGATATTTGCCGATGCCGTCAAGCGTAGGCCCGCGCTCGACGCGAGCACCGGTCGTCGTCGCATCGGCAAAGCGGAAAGTGTTGTTCGGGGCGCTGTAGATCGCCTCGGCCACATCGCGCCCAACCTTGCCCTTGGCGACATCGAACGCGCAGACGACCTCGATGTCGTCGACATGATAGCCGCCGAGGTCCGCATGCATCAGGCCAGGGATCGGCTCATTGCCTCTTGCCTCGCGGTAGTAGGAGAGACCTTGCACCAGGGAGGATGCGCAATTGCCGACTCCGACGATACCGATACGAACCTTTTTCGATCCCACGAAACTGCCGCCCTGTGCTGTTTGAAGGTAAGTTCCTTGCGCCGAACCGCCAGCTTGCCGGAATGTTCCTTGGCACATGGAAAAATTGCGCATGCCGGCACGGATCAAAGTCTCGCGCACCGCGTTGCGGCACGGCAGGCAGCGGAAATCCACCGATGATCACCTATGGCGACCACAAAAGGACCGAAAACGCGCAACAACTCCGCCGGGCCGCCGACGAAATGGCCGAGAGCCTCGGCCGCATGCCTTGCGGCATCAAGCGTCATGCGGCGTTGGTGAAGCTGTTCGTCAGTGTGTCCGAACTGGTCCAGGCGCTCGCCGACGTCGACTTCGAAGCCAACGGCGCGGACATCAATCCGCCGCGGCAGCGGCAAGGCGCCAGACTGCTGGCCGGTCTTGCCTTCGAAGTAGCGAGGTCCTGGAGAAGCGGCTTCGCCGTAAGCGGCGCCATCGATCCCGGTCTGCGGCAAATGCTGGCTGCGCTCGACTGCCGCGGTGAGGTTCTGACCGGCACGGCCGAGGGCTACGCGCATTACGCGCTTTATCCCGAAAGCTATCTTGGCGCGGCGCAGAAATCAGGTCTCGACGCGGACACATGCGTCATCGGCATCCGCAGCATAGGTCTCGGACTTGCGGCTATCGTGGCCGCCGCGCTCGGCGCGCCGGCGCCGCTCAGCGTGCGCCCAGTCGGCCATCCTTTCCATAGGCGCATCCGTGCCGATCCGGCATTGATCGGCGACTGGAGAAAAAGCCCGTCGGCCCGCTTCGCGATCGTCGACGAGGGGCCGGGCCTGTCGGGAAGTTCGATGCACGCCGTCGTCGCATGGTTGCGGGAATCGGGCATCGACACAGAGCGCATTCACCTGTTTCCCAGCCATTCGGGCGGACCGGGTGCCGAAGCTTCGCAAGATGCGCTCGAGACATGGTCGCGCTGCCGGAAACATGCGGCGATGGCCTTCGAGCACACTTTTCCTGGCAGCCCGCAAATCCCGGCACTCCGCGATTGGGTAGCCGAGGCGGTAGGCAGTCCGCAACTGAGCCTGATCGAGATATCCGGCGGACAGTGGCGGAAGTTCCACTACGCCAGTGAGGATCGCTGGCCTCCAAGCCAACGCGGCGCGGAGCGGCGAAAGTTCCTGGCGTCGGCGGGTCGCGATCGCTGGCTCGTCAAATTTACCGGTCTTGGCCAAGCCGGGCAGCGCAAGGCGCAAACCGCCCAGATGCTGCACGATGCCGGGTTCGGCCCACAGATCGTCGGGCTCTGCCACGGCTTTCTGGTCGAGCGCTGGGTCGACGGCATAACCATGGATCAATCAGGGGTCTCGAGAGAAAAACTTATCGAGCGTCTCGCACGCTATCTGGCCTGGCGTGCGGTCAATCTGCGAACTTTGGAGACCGGTGCTTCGTTGCCGATGCTCGCGGACATGGCCGTGCACAACGCCTCCGAAGCCGTTGGGGAGAGCCGTGCGGCGGAACTGCGGAACTGGTTCTCCAAGCAGGCTCCAACGAAAGGGTTGCTCCGGGTCGAGGTCGACGGAAGGCTTCACCCCTGGGAGTTTCTCGTTTGCGCCGACGGGAGGCTGGTCAAGACGGACGCCGTCGATCATTGCCGGGGGCACGATTTGATAGGCTGCCAGAGCATAGAATGGGATGTTGCCGGCGCCCGGGTCGAGTATGGATTTTCAGACAGCGAGGTTGCGGTCCTGTCCGACCGTATGGAAATAGACGCCAAGCGGCACGTCGATGCCGGCCTCATCGATTACTTCGAACCTTGCTATCTGGGATTTCAGATGGGACTTTGGAGCATGGCCGCCCGATCCGAAGACGGTCCGGAAAAGGTTAGGCTGACCGGCGCCGCGAAGCGCTATGAAACCGGCCTTATACAGTTCCTGGACAGATCGAAGCTTGTCGCCGCGCAACGACATCCAGCAGCGAATTGAATCGACCAGCCCTTTGAAAATACGGGAGGGCGCCGGCGCCGATCTGTTCGGCTTCAATCCAGCCTTCGCAGCATGTCTGCTTCCTGTTCGAGGATCCGGGCCACTTCCTCCCGCTGCAGATGCGTCATCATCAGGCTGACACAGCACTCGAGATAAGTGATAGAGGCCCGCCGCAGAAAGGCAGCCGTTTCCCTTTCAGCGATGTGCTCGATATCTTTTGCGGATCGTTTGGGTTGCACAGCTCCGTTCTCCATATCGGATCCCATTGCCAGAACCGTAAGCTTGGCCGGATGTTCCCGTGATCGGCAAAAGTGTCGTTGAAGACCGCATGGCCATGCTGGACGGTCATGCGGTAGAGGCGGCTGGAGGCGGGCTTCAGGCTGGGATGTTCTGCATCCTGCCCGATGCGGATCTCAGCTTTGCAATCGGTGTCATCCGACCATTGACGCGGCTGCTTTCGAGCCCGGCGAAGTAGCCGATCGTCTGCGTCAGCCCTTGCCTGAGTGGCACCTTTGGCGCCCAGCCGAGCAGTGCCTTTGCACGCGAAATATCAGGCTGTCTGCGGCGAGGATCGTCTTGCGGCAATGGCAGAAACTTCAGATCCGACTTGGTGCCGGTCATCGTCTTCACCAGCGCCGCCAATCGCACGATGGTGAATTCTCCGGGGTTGCCCAGATTGATCGGTTTGCCCGGATTGGGATCGATGTCCATCAGACGCATCAACCCCTCGATCAGGTCGGAAACGTAGCAGAAGGACCGGGTCTGCAAGCCATCGCCGAATATCGTCAGCGGGCGCTTCTCAAGCGCCTGCACGATCAGGTTCGAGATGATGCGGCCGTCGGCGGGGTCCATCCTCGGGCCATAGGTGTTGAAGATACGCGCAACGCGAATGTCAGCCTTTGCGGCCCTGAGATAATCGAAGCAAAGCGTTTCGGCTGTGCGCTTGCCTTCATCGTAGCATGCGCGTGGGCCCGTGCAGTTCACATGGCCGACATAGTCTTCCCTTTGCGGGTGCTGTTCTGGGTCGCCATACACTTCGCTCGTCGACGCCTGCAGCAAACGCGCGTCGTTGCGGGCGGCGAGTTCGAGCAGATTGAGCGTTCCGATGACGCAGGTCCGCGTGGTGTGGATCGGATCCGCCTGATAGCGCGGCGGCGAAGCAGCACACGCCAGGTTGAAAATACGATCTACCGGCTCGCTGATTTCCAACGGCCGGCAGACGTCCTGCTCGATCAGCCGGAATTCCGGCTCGTCCATCATCGAGATGATGTTCTCCATGCGACCGGTAAGGAAATTGTCGACGCAGATCACGCGCCAGCCGTTGTGGAGCAATGTTTCGCAAAGGTGCGAGCCGAGGAAACCGGCGCCGCCGGCGACAAGCACTGTCTTGGTGCCTCGCGCTTTTCTTGTTCGTCGCATCTCTGTTTTCTCCTGTCTGCCACTCATGCTGCACTTCCGATATCGACATCGAGGATCGCCGGTTTTGGTCGTGACAGCAGCGAGATGAATTCGCGCGCCCTGGCCGCACCGGTATGTGCCGCAAGGACGAGCCCGCGCGCCCTGCTTGCCATGGCGAGCCTGGCGCGATCGGATTCCCTGGCCAGGGTCCCGACGACCTCTTCCGTCCGGCCGGCGGTGTGGATTGCCGACGCGGGAAAGAAGCTGTCAAGACCTGGCCAGCGATCGCTGATGACAGGCGTGCCGCAAGCGGCCGCCTCGAAGAGGCGTACGCTGGGCGACCATCCCGCGGCGATCATGGAACTGCGTGTGACGTTCAGCGTGTAACGCTGGCGGCTGTAGAACGCGGCATGTTCGGCCGGCGGCAGGTGCTCGATGCGTTCGACATTGTCCGGCCACACGATGTCGGGCGGATATTGCGCGCCGGCGACGACGAAACGGCGGTCCGGCATGCGCCGTGCCGGCTCAAGCAAGAGGGCGCTCAGCGTTGCCTGCCGGTCGGCGCTGTAGGTGCCGAGATAGCCGAGATCCCAGCGGATCGGGTCGGCTGTCCGATGATGCCGTTCCGGGTCGACCGAACAGTAGAGCGGCTCGACGCGACGGGCGCCGAAGTTTGCCGCCAGATGGTCGAGCGTCGGCCCGCCGGTGAAGGAGAAATAGACATCGAAATACGGGATCTGGCGCCGACTCAGATAGTCGCAATCGTCCGCCGAAAGTTTTGCAAGCGTCACCGGCGTATCGATGTCGTAGAAACAGAGCTGCCCCTTGCAAAGCGAAGCGACGATGTCGATGACGGCGCGCCCCTCCGGAACGAAGGATCCGATGACCACGATATCGGCCCGCTGCAGGCATCCGGCGTAATCGCGGTGCAACTCCTGGGTCGTTTCGTAGTAGCGCAAGGCGCAGAACTCAGGGTCGCGCAGGTCGCGGTGATTGGCGTACCACGGCACGTCGCGCTCCAGGAAGGTCACGCGGTGGCCAAGTTCATGCAGGCCTTTCAGCAGTCCCCGAAAGGTAGTGGCATGGCCATTTCCCCATGACGAGGAGAGCGATAGGCCGAGAAAGACGATGTCGAGCCGGTTGGTCATTCCGCTGCCTCCACGGTCCCGCGCTCGAAGTGCCTCCTGAAGACGGCGTCAGCCACGTCCGCTCTCAACGCGTAGGTGTGTTCGCCAAGCACGCGGCGAAGCGCCGCCGCACCGATCGCCTTTGCCCGGTTGGGCGTCAGGGTGCGCATGATTTCGGCGACATCGTTGCCGTCGCGCGCCACAAGGATCTCTTCGTCGGGTTTCAGGAAAAGTTCGACGCCGACCCAGGCATCGCTGATGAGGCAGGCACCCGCGCCCGCCGCCTCGAAGACGCGCGTGGCGGGCGAAAAGCCATTCGCCGCCATGCTGTCGCGGCTGATATTCAACACCGCCTTGGGAGTGACATTGAAAGCATTGTGGTCGCGGGTGCCGACATGGCCGAGCCAGCCGACATTGGCGGGAAGCGGCTTGTCGCCCCAGCCCGATCCGCCGAGCAGGAAGCGTTGCTCCGGCAAACCGCTGGCAGGATCCAGGAAAAACGCCTCGACCCGCGCTTCACGGTCCGGCAGCCGGTTCCCAAGGAAGGCCAGATCGCAGGCAAAACGGGCGTGCCGGCCGACTGGATGATGCGTTTCGGGATCGAGCGCATTGTAGATCGGCACGCATTCCTTCGCGCCCATGGCCCGATAGGCCCAGACCACGGGGTCGCCGCCGCCATAGGTCAGCACGAGGTCGATTTCCCGCAGCGCATGATGCAGCGGATGGTCCGGTTCGTCGCGCAACTGGCCAAGCGTGGCCGGGGCGTCCACGTCCCAGAATACGACAAGCGAGTCGGCGCGGGCGTGGTCGAGCACGGCGCGCAGCAGGGCGTCGTCCTCGAAGCCGACGCCGCTCGCCTTGACGACGATGTCGGCCCCTGCGGCGCGTTCCGCCATCTGCATCAGCGCATGTTGGGTCGCCTCGTAGACAACCACGTTGCACCAATCCGGCGCGTCGATGTCGCGGTTCTTCTGCCGGTCGTAGACATCGGGCTCATAAAAGGTGATCTCGTAACCCAGTTGAGACAGAGCTTTGAGCAGTCCACGATAATAAGTTGCGGCGCCGTTCCAGTATGACGACAACAGGCTTGATCCATAAAACGCGATCTTCATGCAGCGGCTTCCTTTGCGGAGGTCGGATTGATGGTGTGTTGGCTTCCGCATTCGGCGAGCACGCCGAGCAGCTCGTCCACGCGGTGCCGGCAGGTGTGCCGCAGGCGGATGGTCTCGAGGCCCGACGCAGCCAGGGAGGCGGCCAAATCCGCGTCGTCCAGCACGGCGCGAAGGTGATGCCGCATCTGAGAGCCATTCTCTGCAAACAGGAAATCGATGCCTGGCCTGAACATCTGCTCGACGTCGGACCACGGTGCTGAAATCAGCGGAATGCCGCAGGCGAGCGCCTCGAACATGCGGATCGTCGGAATTCCGGGCAGGCCCTCCCGATAGGGGCGCCGTGGAATATGCACCGTGACACGATGAGCCGCGAACGCCTTCGGTACGTCGGCGTTGGCGATCCAGCCTTCGTAGCGCAGGCCGGCGGCAGTAAGATCGGCTAGTGCCTGCCTGGGATAGCGCACGCCGTGAACGGTGGCGTCGAGACCGAGTTCGCGTGTCGGCTCGATCAGGAATTCCTCGAGTTCTGCGGTTCGCTCGTCGTCGCCCCAGTTGCCGATCCAGATCAGGTCCGACGTGGGATGGATCTCCGGATGCGGCTTGAACAGGCGATCGTCCGCCGCCTCATGCCAGGTGAAGACGCGTTTACCCCAGCCTGCGCGAAGATAACTTTCGCGCAACGCTTCGCCAAAAGCGAGAACGCCGTCGTAGTGCTCCAGCCGCAACGCCGAGATCGCCTCGGTCGCCGATACGGCCCGGTGATGGGTGTCGTGAAACAGGAGGATGAAATTTCCGCCACTGGCCCGGGCACGGCCGATGCGAGCGACAAGATCCGGATCCGTCCATTCATGCACGATCACCACATCGGCGTCGGCGATCCAGGCCTCATGGTCAAAGCCGGCATCGTAGGTCACCGGCATCAGCTCCGGAAAATCCCTTCTGAAGCGCTCGATGGCGAACGTTCCTTTCTCGGCCAGCAGGTTCGAGCGGCTCCAGCCGTCTGTCGGCTCAAGTGCGATCACCTGGTGTTCGCGCGCGAACAGTTCCCGCATCACACCGCGCAGAAAATGAGCGTTGCCATGGTTCCAGTCCGAAACGACCGAATGGGTGTAGAACAAGAAGCGCATGGTCAGCGCTCCGCCATGGCCGAAGCCGCTTTGTCGTATACGCCGCGCATGGCCACCGCCTGGCGTGCGAGCGAGAATTTGCGACTCCGGCGGGCGGCGGCCTCGCCGAGCTCTCGCCTTCGCTGTGCATCGCTGGAGAGATGACCGATGCACATGGCAAGATCGTGTGGATCCCGCACGTCGAAGAACAGCGCCGCCCCGTCCCATAGTTCGCGGTAGGTGGGGATGTCGGCGAGCACCAGGGGTATCGACGACGTCGCGGCTTCCAGCACGGCAAGGCCGAACGGTTCGTAAAGCGAGGGCGACACGAAGATGCCGGCGCGCGTCATCAATGAGCGCACCTCCTCATACGGCAGCGGGCCGAGAGGGACGGCGTGCTTGAAGACGGCACGTTGACCATCGGGAGCTTGCATCGAGCCGGCTGTGAAGATGGGCCATTCAATCAGGGGCGCGGCGTGATCCAAAACCGCCGCATTCTTACCTTCGTCCCACCAGCGAGCCGCGGCAAAAACAAGCGGTTGGCGCCTTTCTGCTTTCGGGACCGGGCGGGCACCGTTGCTGACGATGCTGAGGCGCGCGATCGGCCCATAGCAGGTCCCGAGCATGTCGGCATGGCTGCGGCTCGGTGCAATGACGGCGTCCGCCCGGTCGAAGCCACGCCTGTTGCGCTCCATCTGCCAGGCCCACGCGCCGTCCACCGCCTGTCCCTTGACGGCATGGAACCAGGTCACCACGCAGGAATGCGAGACCACCACGACAGGGCAGGGCGCGTCGAACCCAGCCGCCTGCGTCGGCGCGTTGAGATGGACGAGGTCGATCGCATGGTCACGGATGGGCGCACGCAGTTCGTACGACAGTGCATCGAGATCACCGGCGTTGCGGGTCATCCAGTCTGGAGGCGTGTTCAGCCAGATCAGCGTCGTGAAGGACTGTGCTTCCTCGGCTTGCTGGCTGGACGGCTGGGGACCAACACCGGCAAGCAGGACGCTGTCGCCGCCCTTGACCAGTTCCCGTGCCAGGTCCAGCGCATAACGCCAGACGCCGCCCACGGCATCAACGGTCATCAGGATGCGCCGCGAGCGCGGGGTCAATGTCCGCAACATGTGGCCTCCAGCTCCGCCAGCGGACGCGGGCGCTTCTCCTGGATGTCGCTGAACGTCTGGAAGGATGCGAGGTAGTGGTCATGCGCCCGTTCCCAGGCGAGGTCGTCGGGCTCGCCCCAAAGCTCGCGATAGCTGGGTGAACTCGGATAAGGATAGAGAGGCACCGGTTCGTTGGCCCATACGCCGTTGTCGATCAGGTGTTTCCGCCAGTAGTCGACCAGGGCAGGGTCATCCTCGACGACGCCGATCAAATTGGCCTGGACGAAAGGAACGTGACGTCTCGCGTCGACCAGCAGAGCGGCGAGTTCCTCGGTGCCCAGCCGGCAGCGCTTCGCCAGCATGGCCCGGCCCTCGACCGTCAAACTCTCGAGGCCCGCTTCGATGGAGACGCAACCGGCGGCGCCCAGCAATTCCAGCAACTCCGGCTTCCACAGATCGATGCGGGTCTGCACGCCGAATTTCACGTCGCGATCGACCAATGCCTCCAGCAAGGCCTTCTGTGGCAGGAAGATCTCGTCGATGAAGTAGATGTAGCCGACCCCTTGCGCGATCAGGCGATCTATTTCGGTCACGACCAACTCGTGCTTCCGGCGGCGATAGGCATCGCGGAAATCCATCTTGGCGCAGAAGCTGCAATTGTACGGGCAGCCGCGCGACGCCTCGACCTCCGCGCCGAAACCCACCTGTTCATCGTCGAACCTGTGATGGTGATGCGAGTGGGCGGCGATCCACTCCGATGGCCATTCGAGCGGCGGGTGATCGACGAACGAACTGGCGTGGACACCGCCGTTTGAGATCACCTTCCCATTCTCGATATGGGCGGTCGACGTCACCGCGCTCCAATCGTCGCGCCGGGCAAGTTCCGCGACGATCCCCTCGCATTCGCCGCGGACGACGATGTCGACGCCAAGCTTGCGCAATGTCGGCGCCGGCGTCGCCGATCCATGCGGCCCAACAGCGACGGTGCGTCCGCCCCGTCCGGCAAGACGGTTAAGGAAATCGGCCGGGACGCGCAACTCCGGCGGTGCGCAGCGCCAGAACAGATAGGTCGGCGCGGTAGTGACGACGGTCATTGCCGGTTCGAAATCAGCCACTTGTTCGGCAAGACCGGAATTGTCCAGCTTTTGAAGTTGCCCATCCAACATGAGCACCTCATGGCCGGCTGCTTCGAGCAGGGCTTTCGAGTAGCCGAGTTCCAGCGGCAAATGCGGTTGGCGGCAGCCGAAATAGATGCTGTCGTCGTAGGTCCAGAACGGGTTGACCAGGGCGATTTTCATGCGACGTACCTCACGGCTTGGGGCTGCGGTCCCAGCCGATGGCGCTGCAGCCAATCGGTGAGGTCGCGAACACCTTCGTGCCAGGAGACATGGGCCTTCCAGCCGAGCGTGGTTTTGATCTTGGTTGTATCGGCGACGAAGTAGGGCTGGTCGCCCGCCCGTTGGCCCTCGTAGCGGATCGATAGCTCTCGACCGGTCAGGAGGCTGATTTCGCTCAGCAGCATGCGCAGGCTGAGGGCATTTTCCGGTCCGCCGCCAAGATTGAACGCCTCACCCTTGATGGTTTCGATCCGGTTGAGCACGGCCCGGTAGGCCGCAACCGCATCCGCGACGTGCAGGATGTCGCGCACCTGCCTGCCATCGCCATAGATGGTGATCGGCCGTCCTGACAATGCGCTGAGCAAGAAGTGCGCGACCCAGCCCTGATCCTCGGTGCCGAATTGACGCGGGCCGTAGATGCAGCTCATGCGCAGGACCGCTGTCGGGATGCCGTAGGACTTGGCGTAGTCGAGCACATACTGATCGGCCGCGCCTTTCGAGCAGCCATAGGGTGTGCGGAAATCCAACCCGCGGGTCTCGTCGATGCCACTGGCGCGGATAGCGGGGTCGCAAGGCACGCAACGGTCGCCTTCGTCGCGAACCGCGACGTCGGGGAGACTGCCATAGACCTTGTTGGTACTGGCGAAGATCACCGGGATGGGGTCGCCGCTCCGCCGGACCGCCTCCAGGACGTTGAAAGTTCCCCGGAGGTTGATGTCGAAATCCTCGGCCGGCTGAACCAGGCTCGTCGTGACGGCGGTCTGCGCGGCGAGGTGGAAGATCGCCTTGGATCGCCGCAACACCGGCGCCAGGGCGACGGAGTCCCGCACATCGATGGTTTCCACGGCAAGGAGGCTTCCATGCTTGTGCGCCAGCCATTCGAGGTTCTGTTCGACGCCAGGGCGGCTGAGATTGTCGATCACCAGCACCGGCACACCGTCCGACAACAGGCTGTCGGCGAGGTTGGACCCGATGAAGCCGCTGCCGCCGATGACGGCGACGGGGGCTTCGCGACGGTTGCGAGTACCCGGTCTCATGACACCAATCCGCGTTCTTCGAGTTCGCGCTTCATGTCGGCGCCGCGATCGACGGCGCCGGTGTTGCGCACCCATGCAACGAAGCCGTCGAGCGAGTTCTCCAGTTTCTGCCGCGGCTCGAAACCGAGCAGTTCACGCGCCTTGGAGATATCGGCGAAGCAGTTACGAATGTCGCCGGAACGTGCCTTGCCGAGCAGTTCGGGCGAGCGGTCCGGCGTTCCCATGGCCTCGGCCAGCAGCCGGGCGACCTCGCTGATCGTATAAGCCCGGCCGCTGCCGATGTTGATGACATGGCCTTTCGCCTGGCGCTGCTGGAGCGCCAGGCGAAAGGCGCGGGCGACATCGCGTACATGAACGAAGTCACGCTTCTGCTCGCCATCCTCGAAGATCATTGGCCGTTGCCCATTGGCGAGACGGGCGGCGAAGTTCGCCAAGACGCCGGTATAGGGATTCGAAAGCGCCTGCCCGGCGCCGAACACGTTGAACAGGCGCAACGCGACCGCATCAATGCCGTAAGCTTCGCCGAAGATAAGCACGGCGCGTTCCTGCGCGTATTTCGTGAGCGCGTAGATCGAGGCGAGATCGACCGGCTTTTCCTCGTCCGTGGGCAATGGCGAGAGGGGTTCACCGTCCGGCGAACGAGGATCCCATTGGCCGTTTTTGATGTCGCTCGCCTGACGCCGGGCATTGTCGATGCGCCGGCCATCGGGCGTGGCATAGAGGCCTTCGCCATAGACACTCATCGACGAAGCGACGATGATCCGCTCGACCGGTTGCTTGATCAACGCCTCAAGCAGCGTCGCGGTGCCGAGATCGTTGGTGCTGACATAGCGGGCGATTTCGTACATCGACTGGCCGACGCCGACTTCGGCGGCCAGATGAATGACCGCGTCGACACCTGCCAGTGCCTTGGCGACGGCTTCGCGATCACGAACGTCGCCTTTGATCAATTCGGCTCCGGCGGGAAGGCTGACCGCTTCGCCCGCGTGCACCTGTTCCAGCAGCGCATCTAGAATGCATACCGAATAATCGTGCTCAATGAGTTCCTGGGCGACGTGGCGGCCAATGAAACCGCAGCCCCCTGTAACCAATATGCGTTTCACGACAACTCCTCGGGCAAATGGCCTTGGCGTTCCGAACTTTTTGGCAAAAGGTTTGTTCCCGCGCTTCAACAAAGTTCCTCGGCTGATGTCTTCCAGGAGCAGGAAAACGCCCCTCGACCAGCCCCGCCGTTCGGGAACATTGCTGCTTCCGTGCTGTTAGGAAGCACGACTTGCCGCCGCCGAATTGGCGAAGACCGAGACCGAGAGGAGATTTCGATGTCGCAATCACGGACGACCACCAATCACGACGAGATACGCAAATGGGCCGAGGAGAGGGAAGGCAGGCCGGCAGTGGTACGGACCAAGGGCGAGGGCGGCATCCTGCGGATCGACTTTGGCGCGCCCGAGGAGGCATTCGAGCCCATTGAATGGGATGAATTCTTCCGGATATTCGATGAGAACGACCTGGCTTTTCTTTACCAGGACGAGACCGGCGGCGGGAAAGCCAGCCGTTTCAACAAGTTCGTCGAGCGTAACCAGAAGAGTTGATCAGGCAGGCTGCCGGGCTTGCGAAATGTTTGCGATGCGGTGGAACAATTGATGACCCAAGCGCTTCGGCCTTGAACTGAATTTACAGCTATCGGAGCAGGCCGCCAACCGGCCGAACTGGTCTTGATGACGTCCTGCTTGCTCGCAGCAGGGCAGCTACGCCACGGGCAGGTTCATGGCGCGGTGGGCTTGGTCGTTTCAGCCAAGGGAGCTTCGGCTCGGAAGGTGAAACTCAATGCAAGAGGTTTGCGCCGCTGGATTTCGCCACGTCCCTCATGATGCCGTTGAGCCAGTCTTCGGTCGACAAGCCGGCCTGCCTGCGGTCAATGTCCTGGATCGCTCGCTCGAGCGTCCTTTCGACCAGCCGGTCCGAGGCATCGACGTCTCCGAGCAAAAGGCGCGCCGCAAGCCGCAGTTTGGGCAAAAGCGAAAACACGTCGTCAGACGAATTTGGCGCGGGGCCGGCCACCCGGCCCGACGTTTGCGTCGGGAAAAGGGCATTGAATACAGCCTGGCCGCCAGAGGACTTTCGCAAATTGCTGGCATAGCGAAGATGCTGGGGAATGGCGATATCGCTATCGCCGCTAAAGAACACGAACGGCACGCCGCGACGCATCAGCTCGTCGGCGATCGGAAATACCCGACGGCCATTGAGATTGACGTCGAGGATTGCAGCCTCCGCCGCCTCGGTGTGAACGGATGCCTGTTCGATCGTCGCCGCGGGACCAAGTACGATAGCGCCCATATTGCTGAAATATCGCGCAAGATCGCCTGCCAGCATCCATTCGTCCTCGACGATCAGAATATGCACACCCCGCAGATCGTGCATCTCGTCATCCTTTCTTCGATCGGGATTTAGCATGGACAGCCCGAGCTTGCCGACATCTGTCATCCACCGCGACCTGCAGGCGTTTCGCAAGCACCAGCATCCGGTCCGGCACGGGTCCCGTATCGGAATGGTCGAGCAATTCCGGCGAGGCTGACGTGGTTTGCGTCCCGAGCCTTATTTCAGAAGGACGTCTTGTCATTGGAACACCATGGGCACCGGATTAACGTCATCCCCACCGACTTGTTCCGCCTCTCCCGCGCGCTATATCCTCATGTCCTGTCCAGCCGGGTCCTTGAGAGGATTCCGTGTTCGGGCTGGCCGAGAGCGGGGGCATGCCGTGACAACGCAGTTGAAGAGATTTCCCATCGCGGGAATAGGCGCGTCCGCTGGTGGGATTCCCGCCATGGAGGGTCTGTTCAAGGGAGTGACCGGTCAACCCGGCATGGCATTCGTCATCATCACGCATCTCAGCCCCAAACGGGAAAGCCTGCTGCATGAGGTTGTCAGGCGCTACACGGCAATGCCGGTTGCGGTGATCGAGGACGGCATGACCGTTCAACCGAACCATGTCTATGTGATGCCGCAGAACGTCGTTCTGACCATCGACAGGGGTGTTCTGCACCTGCGGCGGCCCAATGGGTTCAGCCAGGAGCGCAAACCCATAGATATCTTCTTCAGTGCGCTTGCCGAGGACCAGGGCGAGTACGCTGTCGGCGTCATCTTGTCCGGGGGGGATTCCGACGGCACGTTAGGGGCCAAGGCGATCAAGGAGCGGGGCGGGCTCACCGTCGCCCAAATGTCCGACGGCTACGGTCCGCGCAACCCCGACATGCCGCAGAGCGCGATTTCCAGCGGGCTCGTCGATATAGCGGTGCCCGCCGAGGAGATCGGGGCGAAGCTGGACGCATTCGCCCGCAGCTTCGACACGCTGAACGGTCTGGCGGACGATGACAGTGACGAAACGGCGGAGCTGAACAAGGTCCGCGACGAAATCTACGGCATATTGCGCAGCCGCTCGGGCCATGATTTCTCCGGCTACAAGACCAGGACATTCCTGCGTCGCATAAAGCGGCGCATGCAGATCGCTCAGCTTCAGTCGATCAGCGTCTATATCAAATGGCTGAAGGAGGATCCTCGCGAGGTGATGAACCTGTTGCGCGACCTGCTGATCAACGTCACTAATTTCTTCCGCGATCCCGAGGCCTTCGCAGTGCTGGAGAACCTGATCGTACCGCAGCTTTTCGAAGGCAAGGACGCCAGCGATGCCGTCAGGGTCTGGGTGCCCGGATGTGCCACCGGCGAGGAGGTGTTCTCCATCGGCATGCTGTTGCGCGAGCATATGGAGAAGCTTCCGGCGGCACCGCGCGTCCAGATATTTGCTACCGATATAGACGAACCGGCGCTGGCGGTGGCGCGCGCCGCACGTTATCCCGAGGCCTTGCTGAAAGGTCTTTCACCCGAACGCCGGGAGCGATTCTTCAACAATGATGGCGAGAGCTATGTGCTCAGCAATGAAATTCGGGAGCTGTGCATCTTTTCGCCTCACAGCGTCATTCGCGATCCACCCTTCTCGCGCATGGATCTGGTCTCATGCCGCAACCTGCTGATCTACTTCGGCACAGGCATCCAAAATCGCGTAATCCCCGTTTTCCATTACGCACTGAAACCCGGCGGCTATCTTTTCCTCGGCACATCCGAAAGCGTCGGCCAGCACGATGATCTGTTCGCCACTGTCGACAAGAAACATCGCATCTTCCAGGCGCGCGAACACGCGTCGCCGCATGTCAGACTGCCGGTGCTGATCGGCGATGGCCGGTCGGGCGCCTTCCCGCACGAAAGTACCGGCGCCAGGAAGGGAGCGCCTGGCTATCCGCTTCGCCAGGCAGTCGAGGCGCAGGTGCTCGAGCGTTTCGCGCCACCGCATGTACTGGTCAATGGCGATGGCGACGTCGTTTATTATTCCGCCCGCACCGGCAGATATCTCGAAGCACCGCAAGGCATACCCAGCCGGCAGTTGCTGACCATGGCGCGCCGTGGGCTAAGGCTCGACCTGCGCGCCGCGCTCAGGGAAGCGACGACGACACGCCGTACCGTCGTGCGGGAAAACCTCACCGTCGAGGAGGACGGCGAACGGGTCCAGCCGATCAAGCTCACGATCGAGCCGCTGGCGGAGCGCGACAATGGTGAACCGCTTTATCTCGTCCTGTTCGAACCGTCAGGCCCAGTGCAGGCCCGGTCCGGCATGGATGGCGAGAGCCGCGAAAGCGACAGCACAGCCGATCTCGAACGGGAGTTGCGCGACACAAGAGAGCGCCTGCAATCGACGATCGAGGAATACGAGACCGCTCTGGAGGAGGTGAAGTCGTCGAACGAGGAACTTGTCTCGGTCAATGAGGAGGCGCAATCCACCAATGAAGAGCTTGAAGCCTCGAAGGAGGAGATGCAGTCGCTCAACGAGGAGCTCAACACCATCAATGCGGAGTTGACCAGCAAGATAGAGGAACTCGATCACGCTAACAGCGATCTGCGCAATCTGTTCGAGAGCACTGAGATCGCAACCATTTTCCTCGACCGCAATCTGGTGGTGCGGACCTTCACCCCGGCGGCTTCGTCCTTCTTCAGCCTGCGTCCCTCCGACGTCGGCCGTCCGTTGACGGATCTGTCGAGCCAACTCGACTATCCCCAGTTGAAGCCGCATATCGACAAGGTATTCGAGACAGGCGAGACCCTGAACCATCACCTCGCGCGCGATACCAAGGGCCGGTTCCACATGGTCCACATCAATCCCTATCGGGATAAGAGCAACAGGATCCAGGGCGTGGTGGTGACATTGGTCGACGTGACCGTCCTGGCGCAGGCGGAAGAGCATCAGCAAGTGCTCATCTCGGAGCTCAACCATCGGGTCAAGAACATGCTGGCGGTCATCGTCAGCATCGCCAATCGCACCCGGGAAAGTTCGGAAACGAAAGAGGAGTTCGCACAGGCGCTTATCGGCCGCCTACATGCCATGTCACGGGCCTACGGCCTGCTGTCCCGGGAACGCTGGAAGGAAGCCTCGGTCAAGAAGTTGCTTCACCAGGAAATCGAACCGTTTGGTATCGACCGGTTCGAACTCGAAGGCGAAGAGGTGAAACTTGGCCCGCAGCAGGGGCTTTCCCTCAGTATGGCCATCCATGAACTGGCCACCAATGCGGCCAAATATGGCGCTCTGTCCAAGCCTCGGGGCAAGGTGGTCGTGAAGTGGTCGAGTGACGATGACGTGTTCACGCTCGCTTGGCGGGAGAAAGACGGCCCCGCTGTCAAGGAACCCGCGAGCACCGGCTTCGGCCTGACCCTGTTGCAAGGGGAGATCGGCTACAGGCTTGGCGGCAAGGTCGAGACGGCCTTCCTTAAGGATGGTCTCAGCGTCGAGATCCTGTTCCCGGCAAATCACAAGGAGGGGTCGTGAACGATAGTCCGCGCGTTCTGATCGTCGAGGACGAATGGCTGATCGCGGAGGATACCGCGGCTGGCCTGCGCGCCGCAGGCTACCAGGTGGTCGGCCCGGTCCCGTCTGTAATCGCGGCCCTCGAACTCGTCGACACAGATAAAATCGACGTGGCATTGCTGGATATTCAGTTGAACAATGAAACAAGTCTGCCGATCGCGGAGACATTGCGGGCGCGCGGCATTCCTTTCGCGTTCATGACCGGATTCGGAGAGCGAGACGTTCCGGCCCCATTCCACGACTGCAAGTACGTGCCGAAGCCCGCAATCGAAGCCGCCATTCTGGCCACGGTGGCCGATCTCCTCGCGCCGCCTCGCAAGGCCTTTATCCCGCCATTATCCCAAGGGTAGCCGCTCAATCCACTGGCTTGTCGGTAGGCCGCGGTGTGGTGCCCGACTGACGCCGCGCGCCGGCGTTGCGGTTGGTCACGGGATTGTCGAGCGGAACGGTTGATGGCCGGGGCGCTCCGGCGGTCTTTGGCGTTGGCGGTTTTGCACCTGCATCCGTATCGCTGGCATCCCGTTTTGGATGCGGCAGGCCGCCGGCATTCGGCGAGCGGATGGCGGGTTTGGATGTGGAGTTGTCGTTGACCATGACGATATCTCCTCTGGCCCGTGGATGTTCCGAAGGTCAATCGCCGGCACTGTCGAAAGTTCCGCAGCCGTCAACGACGCTGTCGATGGCGTTGTTTGCGGTGCCAGGGATAGCGCGGGCAGCTTTGTCACTCCAGCGCGGCAGGTTTTCTGGTTCGAGCGGGAACAACCCGCGGGTCCGGCAGTTCGGCGCGCAGGAGCAACAGAATGCAATACGCCGAAGAAATCGCGCTCAGGCGCGTGAAGATGCTGGTGGAACAATACGTTCTCGCCAGAAGCAGAAGATACGATTTCGTCTCGACGGAATTGGCCTGCAAGGCCATTCGGGAAGTGGTGCGGAGCCCGGTCGAGGATACCGAACTGGACAACATGTTGGCCCGGAGCGCCTTCAAACAGGGCCTTTCGGTGCGATTCGACCGGAAAGGGCACTGGCACGCTGCGTTGCCGGCATCCGACCAAGGAGGACCGGGATGAGAGCGGCTTTGTTTGCGCTGACGGCTCTGATCTCCCTGGCTGGGTGCAACAACAACGCCGATCCGGTCAAGTCCAAGACCGATACGACGAACAGCCAGCCGGTCGACAAAAACCCGACGACAGACACGAATCCAACCCCGCAGACCACGACCGGCGGGGATCAACAGGGCACCCAACCAAGCCAGCCGGCATCTCCCAAGCCTTCTGGCGGTTAGTTTCAGTCGTTCGGGCTGGATACCGTCCAAGGCCCGATTATCGATCGCCCATTTCAATCATCTGGTTGGCGACATCGAGGCGTGGCCTGCGCCTGCCCTTTGAACCCGGCCTGCCTGGCTGACAATTCTGACTGGAACCGACTTGGCCGCTGGAACGTGAGCCTTCTTGGCCCGATGCCACAGCGGAACCAAGGGGTTGAGTTCCGGATAATAACCGGCGCAATTGCCCTCCGGCACCGAATAAGGCGTGACGCGTAGGCCGCGTACGCGCCGCTCCACGCCGTCATCGGCATGGGTTTCGAGATCGACCTCCTGCCCGGCGCTCAGCCCGAACCGCTGGATGTCCGCCTCATTCATCAGCAACACCATGCGGGTGCCGTGGATGCCGCGTAACCTGTCATCATAACCATAGACGGTGGTGTTGAATTGGTCGTTCGAACGCACCGTGATCAGCGTAAGCACATTGCGGCCAGTGACATCGATATCGGGATTTGCTTCAAGCGTCGTCGGCAGCTTGAAATTGGCCTTCTTGTTGGGGGTCTCCCAAACGCGTTTCGATGCCTTGATATCGCGGTGGAACCCTCCGGGGGTGAGAAACCGCCTGTTGAACTGTCGAAAATGCTGCGGATAGCAACGCTCGATCTCGTCTCGAATGCGAGAATAGTCGGCGACCCAGTCATCCCACGGGATCGAACTCATGCCCGGCACCGTGGTCTTGGCCAGTTCCGCCACGATCATCGGCTCCGACAGCAGATTGGGCGAAGCGGGGGGGCGCGAGCCGAAGGAGCCATGGATGCAGGCGGTGGAATCTTCGACGGAAACTGTTTGATCGCCGCTAGCCTGATGATCTCTTTCCAGCCGTGACAGGCAAGGCAGCAGATAGGTGACTGCTCCCGGCAGGAGATGACTTCGATTGAGTTTGGTCGCGATCTCGACATGCAGGCCAAGTCCGCGCCATGCCTTCTCGACCAGGCCGGTTTCGGGCACGGCACGCGTGAAATTACCGCCCAGGCCAACAAACCCCTTCACCGAGCCGGCGATCACGCCTTCACAAGTCTCGACCGTGTCCAGGCCTTTCTCGCGCGGCGGCTCGAAAGAATAGAATTCGGCGAACTTGTCGAGCGGAACGAGTTCGGGTTTTTCGGATATGCCGACGGTGCGCTGGCCCTGAACGTTGGAATGGCCACGCAGCGGCGAAATGCCGGCGCCTGGCTTACCAATATTGCCGCGCATCAGCAGCAGATTGCACAGCATCTGGACGTTCTCGGTGCCATGCCGATGCTGCGTCAGACCCATGCCGTAATTGCCGATCACCGCGTCCGAACGGCCATAGACTTCAGCGACGTGCTCCAGATCTGTCCGCGCGATGCCAGACCGTTGAACGATGTCTTTCCAACTGGTGGCGCGCAGGTAGGCCTCGAATTCGGCGAAGCCGTGCGTGTGCTCCGCAATGAAATCGGTGTCGAGAACACGCGGGGCGCCGAGGTTCCTCGCAGCGTCATCGAGTGCCAGTACCGCCTTGGCAATGCCGGTCATGGCGGCGATGTCGCCGCCGGCGCGGATCTGGAAGAAATCGCTCGACATCTTGGTGCCGGGGCCGGGCGACAGCATCTCAACTGGATCCTGCGGATTCTTGAACCGCTTCAGCCCTCGCTCCGGCAACGGGTTGAAGGTGAATACCGGCACTCCGCGCTGACGCGCGTCCTGCAACGGATGCAGCAGCCGCGGCGCCGTCACCCCGGTGTTGTGGCCGAAGAAGAACATCATGTCGCATTTGGAGAAATCGTCGAGCTGCACGGTTCCAACGGGCGAGCCGATCGATTCGGGAAGGCCGACCGAGGTGGATTCATGACACATGTTGGACGAGTCCGGCAGGTTCGACGACCCGTAGATGCGCGCGAAGAGCTGATACATGAAAGAGGCTTCCAGCGAGGCCCGGCCGGACGTGTAGAAAACGACCGACTTCGGATCGAGCCGCCGAAGCTCCATCCCGATCTCGCCAAAGGCGTCATCCCAGGAGACCGGTTCATACCGGTCGGTGATGGCGTTGTAGCGCAAGGGATCCGTAAGTCTGCCCTGCTTTTCCAGGTCGCGGTCCGGCCAGTCGAGCAGCTCTGTGACCGTATGTCGGGCGAAGAAATCGCGGCCGCAGCGCAGCTTGGTCTGATCCCAGATGGTAGCCTTCGCGCCGTTCTCGCAGAATTCGAAGGGCCTCGGCTCGGCCGGCTTCGCCCACGAGCATGAGACGCACATATAGCCATCAGCCTTGTTCTGCTTGAGCAGCGTGCTCCATATTCCCGATAGAAGCAGGCCTTCGCCATATGCCTTGCGGACCAATGACCTCAGCGATCCCCATCCTCCTGTCGGGTGATCGTATTTCTTCGTTTCGATGCGATCGGCTACGGCGGGTTTCATGGACGGCGTCCTCGCAAGCACGGATACCGAACCCGGCCCGCCCTTGATTGTTCCCGCGCGTCCGTGAATTCGGGACATCGCGTGATCAATTTCGACCGGCGTCAATCTCCAAGGTTCGGCGGCACCGATCGCGGTCCGCCTGTGGAACTATTTTCATGATTGGCTGTTCGGCAAGGGAAGGAGGCGGGCAATGGAGCGACGCAACGCAGTGATTTCGCTGGTGATAGCGGCAATCGTCATCATCGGCTTTCTGATAGGCTTCCTCTATGCCGACATGGGCTGGCGCACCTCGCCATTGAAACGGGCGCCCGAGCAGAACCAGGGCGGCAACGCCCCGCAGGACACTTCGCCGGCCGCCGGCATCAAGAAAAATCCGAACGAAAATACCGAGATGCCGCGGCAGCCATAGGCAGCGGCTCGATAGCAACAGGGCCAGCTCCGACAGGGAGTGGCTCCCGGCCCACCGATGCGAAGAGGGGAAGATGCTGTCCGATCCTACCGTGCTGATCCTGATGTATTTCGTGCTGCCAGTCTGGTTGGCAGCCGGATTTGCCGACTGGCTTTGTCATCGAGCCTCCCACATCGAATCGACGACCGGCGCCAAGGAATCCCTGATCCATCTGCTGATGTTCGCCGAGGTGGGAATACCCTTGCTGGCCGCCATGTTCCTCGACGTGAATGCCCTGGTGATCGCCGTCATGATCGTCGCCTTCTTCGTCCATGAGGCGACGGCGATATGGGACGTGCGCTACGCCACGACGGCGCGTACCGTCGCGCCGGTCGAACAGCATGTTCACAGCTTCCTGGAAATGATCCCGCTGATGGGGCTGGTCAGCGTCGTTTCGCTTCATTGGGGCCAGTTTCTCGCCCTGTTCGGGGCAGGGCCGGAAACCGCACGCTTCGAAATTGTCTGGAAATCGCAGCAGCTGCCCGTGACCTACATCGCCTGCGTGATGACCGTGATCCTGCTTTTCGAACTGCTCCCCTATGTGGAGGAGTTCGTCAGGGGGTTGCGGGCCAACGCCGGCCGACTGATCCCGCCGAAAGCAAGGCGAGGCAATCCCGGCCAGACAACATTGCGCTGACGCGATTGCAGCAATTCGTACCGATCGCGGTGCATCGGGCATGACGTCCCAGCCGGGCTGGAATGCCGGTGTCTGCTGCGGAACATTTCTGCAGGTCCGGCTGTTGAAGGGGCAGAGTACCGGTCCGGAGTACGATGATGGGGTTCTTTTCCGATCTCGACAAGAAGCTGACGGAGAATGTCTATGAGCATGGCAGCCAGCTGACCGATCCGGCTGCGGACCTCCCGCAGGCGGTCACCGATACTGTCGAACGGCTGATGCCCTTCGTCCAGCCCGAGGCGCGCGAGACGGTCAGAGTCCAGATTCTCGGCCTGATCCGCGAGTACAGGATCGACCATCCTCAAACCGGCACCGAAACAGATCGTCCGGCTTAGCCGTTCTGGTCTATTGCATGAGGGGCTGGTTGGCTCCCGCCGTTCCCGGTCGGCTCGCGCCCGAACCACAGCCAGGCCGCGAACACCACGATCAGCACAATGACTATCCAGGCGATGAGACGAGGCATTGGGTATCCTTCCTGTCAGACGTCCGTACATCAGTCCGGCTGTGAGCTTGCCGCTTTAGAGTGGCGCCTCCCTCGTGCTTTTTAATCCGGCGATCGATGCTTTGTTCCGCTGCGGCTTTCAGGCCGTACCACAAAGCTCCCCGCGGGCTTTTAGCTGACCACCACTGATTGGCGGCTTCGATTTGACGGGCTCACCGGGCGCTCTAAATCAATGTGGCGCGCCTGACACTGTTTCGTTCAGGTGGCGGGGGAGACCATTCGCGTGGCGCACCGAACGCCTGCTGTAGCCTTTCGAGGCGGTCATCTTGGTCTCGACTGCGCCGTCCTGCTGTTGCTCATGGCCGTGTCGTCTGCATGCTCGCCCTCCGACCCGATCGAGCAGCAATCACGCACTGCCGCCTCCGCGGCGCGGACCGTTTCCATGACGCTCGATGGCTGGATGGCAGGGACGGCACCATCCGCATACACTTCGGATACACTGCAATCGGTCGGCAACACCCTTACCGACATCGACGCGCAGATCCGATCGGCCGGATTTGCCGAACTCGGCGAGCAAACCGCCTTGGCGGCTGCGGTCAAGGACATGTCGGTCGCCGTGGCGCGCGCTCGGGCAGGGGTGCTGGCGGGCCGTCGCCCGGACGTGCAAGAGGCGCAACAAGATGTTCGGGCAGCTTCGCGCTCGCTCGCCGCCGCCTACGCCAGATACTTCGCGCCGAAGCCATGAAGAAGCTGTTGGAAATATCGCTCGGCGTCGTTACCAGCGTTGGCGGATTCCTCGAAGTCGGATCGATGGCGACGGCGGCCCAGGCGGGTGCAGCCTTTGGTTTTCAGTTGATCTGGGCGGTGGTTCTCGGCACCATCTGCATCATCTTTCTCGTCGAGATGGCCGGACGGTTCGCCGCCGTGAGCCATCACACCATCGCCGACGGAATCCGGGAAAGATTTGGCTTCACCGCCTTTCTTTGGCCGCTGGTTGCAATCCTCCTTGTCAATTTCCTGGTGATGTCCGCCGAGATTGGCGGCGTTGCCATCGCGCTCGAACTTGCCACCGGCATTGGCTTCCAGTGGTGGGCTCTGCCGGTGGCCTTTCTGGCATGGCTGTTGCTGTGGAAAGGCACGTTCGGCTTCATCGAGAAAGGCGTATCGATCCTTGGTCTGGTGACGTTGTGTTTCGTCGTCGGGGCGGTGATGCTGAAGCCCGACTGGAGAGCGGTCGCGACGGGGGCTGTGCCTACTCTGCCGGCGCATGACGCGGCCACTTACTGGTTCATGGCAGTCAGCATTCTCGGCGCCTCGATATCGCCCTACCTGTTCATGTTCTATTCCTCGGGCGCGATCGAAGACCAGTGGGACGAAAGCTACCTTGGAGCCAATCGGGCCATAGCCGGATTGGGTATGACCTTCGGTGGCACGATCTCGGTCAGTGTGCTGATCGTGGCGGCTCTCGTGCTCGCGACGAACGGCATCGATCAGGTGGACGATTATCATCAATTGCCGCTGATGCTGATTCCGATATTCGGTTTCTGGGGCTTTGTGCTGTTCGTCGCCTCGCTGGCCATCGCCTGCTTCGGCGCCGCGCTCGAAGTCGGGCTGCAACAAGCCTATCTGGTGGCGCAGGGTTTCGGCTGGACCTGGGGCGAGAACCAGAAGCCGCGCGACAATCCGGGGTTCAGCAGCGTCTACACCTTGTCGACGTTTCTCGCCGCCGTTCCGATCGCGCTCGGCCTCGATCCGCTGCGGCTCACCATCTTTTCCATGGCACTGACGGCCGCCAGCCTGCCGCTTAGCGTGGTTCCCTTCCTCTTCCTGCTGAACGACAAGCGCTATGTCGGCGAGCACCGCAACGGCGTCATCTCGAATGCCGCGGTCATCTTCATCATCGCGCTCGGTTTCGTGCTCGCCGTCGTGACCATTCCCTTGCAGATATTCGGAGGCACATGATGGATTTGCTGCGCGATATCCTCGACAAGCAAGTGGTCGACCGCGAGCAGGTCAAGATCGGCAAGGTCGACGGGCTGGTCGCCGAATTGCGGCCAGGCAAGCCGCCCAGAATCGTTGCGATCGAGCTCGGCGCCATCACCCTGGCCCGTCGTCTTGGGGCGCGGCCCGGGCGCTGGACGGCGCAACTCGCGGCAAGGCTGGGCGGCAAGCGGCATGGCGAGCCGCACCGGATAGCGTGGAACAAGGTGCAAGATATCGGCGTCGATATCCAATTCGATATCGATGTCCGCGAGACGTCGATTTTCGCCTGGCAGGACTGGTTGCGCGATCATGTCATCGGACGCATCCCGGGAGCTTGATGATGACCACGGTCAACCTCGAACATCTGGCAGGACGCCGCGTGCTCTCGCAGCGCGGCAAAAGCATCGGTCACATCGAGGAGATACACGCCGAGCAGGACGGCGACGATCTCGTGGTGACCGAATTCCATATCGGCGTCTATGCTGCGTTCGAGCGTTTATCCGCTTCCGCCATCGGCACGGCGGTGCTCGATTTCTTTCGGCTGCGCCGCGGCGAGGGTTTGTATCGCGTTCCCTGGGACATGCTCGACATCTCCGATCCGGCACGGCCAAGGCTGCTTCGTCCGATGACGGAGCTTCCGCGCATGAACGGCAATCCCGGTCCTGGTCAAACCGGCAGGTAGGGCCGATGATTGGGCGGTCCCGTTTCGGCGCACCGCCGTGAAGGCTTCAGCGCAGTATGCTTGCCGCCAAAAAGGCCGCGGCTGCCGTCAGAACGACAACTCCGATCACCAGCAGCGGCCAATTGCTGCGGGGCTGAAGTTCAGGCTCGCTCGCCACCGGCCGCATCGCATTGGCGAAAGTCGCATCGTTCGTGAATTTTGGCTGGCGTGTATGTTTCTCATCCGCGATCGGGTTCTGGGTATCGGCCGCTTCGGCATCCGTCTCAAGAGGTGCCACCGCAGGGTCGAATCCTGGCGTCTTGTCGCGCGTGGCGCCCGCCTGAATTTCACCTCTGGTCGCGGCAAGACTGGATTTGGGAACCTTGGCCATGATCATCTCCAGAGAAATGAATGCCGAGCATCTTCGTATGCCGCCGGAGCGAACTCGGCCATCTAGATCTGATCGCTGAGCAGGATTCTGGCGTCCTTGGCCGCGACAATGAACGCTTGTCGTGCAACCCTGGGCGGTTTCTCGCCGCGCATGACGGCAAGGCACGCTTCGATTGCCGCGAGACGCCTGGCGCATGCTGGTTTCGGCCAGTCGCGCAGCAGCACTTGAGCTGCGTCCGGCACCGAAACCACGACCCTGTCGCGGTCTATCCGGCCAGGCTGGATGACAATTGGCTTTCTGAAATGTCCTGTACGCACGGCACCCCCCGCGAAAGCAGACCGGCCGCATCGCGGCAGAGCACTCCTCCAATCGCGCAGCCGCGGATTTGTTCCCGCCGCGAGATATTTTTCTTGCGAGTAGCTTTTTGGCGACGTCGCAAGGCTTCTCGTCCTGAAGGGCGGGAGCCGGCAAATTGTCCCACAGCGGCCGTCCGCTCCGGCACATCTCGGTGTCGGAACAAAGGGCTTTTCGACTTGTTAGGGCGGTCCGCGAAATCGCGCACCGACAGGACAAAGCCAATGAAAACGCGACACCTTCTTGCCTCATTCGCCGCTGCTTCCATTGTTCTCGCAATGCCCGCTTTCGCTGCCGACGGCGCGCAGGATTTCGTCGATAAGGCCGCTGCGGGCGGCAAGTTCGAAGTGGATTCGAGCAAGATTGCCCAAGACAAGGCTCAGGATCAAAGCGTCAAGGATTTCGCGCGAACGATGATTCGTGACCATGGCGCGGCCAACGCCAAGCTGGAGGCGGTTGCCGGCGAACAAAAATTGAAAGTGCCGGCGGCGCTCGACGCCCAACACCAGGGCGATCTGGACAAGCTTCAGAAGGCGCAAGGCCCAATTGATCCAGCCTATGTCGACATGCAGCGCAAGGCGCACGCCGATGCCGTCAAGCTGTTCGAAACCTATGCCCGGGACGGCGACAACGCGGCCCTCAAGACATTCGCCCAGCAGACGGTCGATACGCTGAGGCTGCATAGGGAGATGATTGAAAAGATCGCCGCCGCGCAGGAT
Organism: Mesorhizobium sp. M0152; assembly: GCF_040322415.1. Lineage (NCBI taxonomy): Bacteria > Pseudomonadati > Pseudomonadota > Alphaproteobacteria > Hyphomicrobiales > Phyllobacteriaceae > Mesorhizobium > Mesorhizobium sp. M0152. The sequence continues at coordinate 78,897 of NZ_JAMYTH010000006.1, read as the reverse complement.
TCCATCACTGGAGCGACAACGCCCGCGGTGAAGACCACGAACACTCCCAACGCCGCCACTCTCGTCCCCGGCGCAAATAGTTTCACCGAGACGCAGGCGAAGAGCCGCATCGAGGATGCGGGCTATTCCAACGTATCGAAGCTTACGAAGGACAACCAGGGCATCTGGCGCGGCCAAGCGAGCAAGGCAGGTGCAAGCTTCGCCGTTGGGCTCGACTACCAGGGCAACGTCGTCGCCAGCAGCAACTGAGCAAGGAGAGATCAAATGAAAACGGTAACTGGATTGTTCGACAATTACGACGATGCGGCCGACGCGGTCGGTGAACTGGAAGCGACGGGAATCCCGGCGTCGGACATCAGCATCGTCGCCAACAACGCCGATGGCTGGTACGACGGAAATCGTTCCGAAGCCGCTGAAGATGCTGCCAGTGGCGCAGGAATAGGGGCCGTGATCGGCGGTGCCGGCGGACTGCTGACAGGGTTGGGCGTCATGGCCATTCCGGGCGTCGGACCCGTGGTCGCGGCCGGGTGGCTTACCGCCACGGCCACCGGCGCGGTTGCCGGTGCGGTAGCGGGGGGCGCGGCCGGTGGAATTGTCGGCGGCCTGACAGGATCGGGCGTGCCCGAAACCGATGCCCACGTCTATGCGGAGGGCGTACGCCGAGGCGGCACCTTGGTCACCGCCAAGGTGGAGGATGAGCTTGCTCTCAACGCCGAGGAGATTCTTGGACAGTCCGGGTCGGTCGACCTGAAGGAGCGTCGCAGGACATACGAAGCCGGCGGCTGGACGAGGTTCGATGCCAATGCAGGCGAGTATGCTCGCGACAGGACCGATCGCGGCGACAGCACCCGCGTGACCAACCGGCCCTGACGACAGACAAGCCTCGCGGGGGCAGTTCCCCACGGCTCCGACTCAGGTTGGCAAATGGCCCGAGACGGCCAACACCGGCGGTGCTGCCAGCTGCCCGGAGTCGTTGCCCTGGGCACTTCCCGTCATGCCTTGACGCCCGTCGTTCCTGAGTGGCACCAAGCTGTTTCGGTGCGGCGGGTTCGTTCTCTTCGCCGGTTCAGGATGCAGTGTTGCCAATAAGCAGTTTTTTCGATCGTGATGCCTACCTTGTGGCACGCGACATGATTGGCGCGACGCTTCGGTTGCATGGGGTCGGCGGAACCATCGTCGAGACCGAGGCGTATCGCCCTGACGACCCGGCATCACACGCCTTTGGCGGCAAAACGCTCCGCAATCAGGCGATGTTCGGTTCTCCAGGTACAGCCTATGTCTATCGCTCCTACGGTTTGCACTGGTGCCTCAACGCCGTGTGCCTTCCCGGCAGCGCGGTCCTCGTCCGTGCAATCGAGCCCCAATCGGGGCTGGAAACAATGCGGACCAATCGCGGACTTGATGACATTCGCCTGCTCTGCTCGGGGCCTGGACGCCTCTGTCAGGCGCTCGGCGTGGATGCCTCCTACGATGGGGCGCCACTCGATGCGTTGCCCTTTGAATTCATGCCGCGGCCGATGTCTGATCCTGCTCTGCTGATCGGACGCAGAATCGGCCTTTCCAAGGCCGCGGAGGCGGAGTGGCGGTTTGGATTGCGAGGCTCGCTATATCTAAGCCGCAAGTTCTGATCCGCCGCAAGTGCGGCCCGGCCGCGACTGGCTGATTGGCCCTGTGACTGGCGTCATTCGCCCGATCGGCTTTCCCGTTGCGGAAGTGCGTTCAACGCCGCACGCGTCGGACCCCCTTCACGAAATGTTACGTCTGGGAACGTTCCCGCGGCAATTTCTTTAATCCAAGGGAGGCGGTTATCGCCTCTCGTGACTGCAAAGGAGAAGAAGAATGCCCAATCAAGGTGGTAGCCACGAACAGCATGTGAAGGCCGGCCAGCAGAGCCACAAGAACATGGACAAGGGCCGCCAGCAACAGCAGGCGGCGGGCGACAGCCAGCGGCAGCAGGGCGATGGTTCAAGGACGCGTGGCGGCACTCATGAACAGCATGTGAGAGCCGGCGAACAGAGCCACAAGAACCGCTAACCGCAACTGTCCGCAAATCCCGGCGAGCCCGTCCCGAAAATCGAGGTGGGCTCTCGATTGTGCGCCGCACGGCGGCATTGAATCCGCAGGACGTCCCCACATCATCGCGGCGATGAATCCTGGCCCGTCCGCTGCACGGCGGAACCGGGCCGGGTCTACATTGTTACCCTAGGACCGGATTCGGAGTCGCTCGTTTCATGACCAATGGTCCTTTACCCGAGAACGTTCTGGTCGCGCTTCCCACGATCGATGCGAAGGCGGCGCCTACGCTCAAGAACGCCGAGGCGGAGGTGTTTTACACCGAGGCGATCCGCGAGCTTTCCGCCACGGACATCCCTTTTCTCGTCGCCGGAACCTATGCGGTGAGCGCCTATACAGGCGTCGCCCGCCAGACCAAGGACCTCGATATCTTCTGCAAGGCCGGCGACTTCGCGCGTATCCTTGCCCATTTCAAGGTGCTTGGATACGCGGTCGAAATCGTGGATGACCGGTGGCTTGGGAAAGTTTTCAAGGGCACGCATTTCTTCGACGTCATATTCGGCTCTGCGAATGGCATGATGCCTGTCGGCGACGGGTGGCTGGAACACGCCCGCCAGACGGAGTTGCTGGGCAGCAGGGTGAGGATCATCGGGCCGACCGAGCTGATCTGGTCCAAATGCTTCATCCAGGACAGAGGGCGCCACGACGGAGCCGACGTAGCTCATACGATTCTCAAGGCGCACGAGCAGATCGATTGGCACAGGCTGCTTTCCTATCTGGAGGTTCACTGGGAGCTGCTGTTGATGCAGCTTCTCAATTTCAGATGGATCTATCCGAGCGAGCGAGACCACGTTCCGGCGTGGCTGCTCGATGAACTGCTCGAGCGCCTCGGCAAGCAAAGGCAATTGCCGGCCCCCCGGATGAAGATCTGTCGCGGGCGCCTGCTTTCGCAAACCGATTACGAAATCGACGTCAAGGAATGGGGCTTTGCCGGCGTTGGCGGCGTAGGAGAATTTCGTGATGGCTGATCGCAACGAGAGCGCCACGCCAACCGACGGCGCACGCACGCTCAAAATTGCCGCGATGGGCGATCTGCATGTCAGGGAAGACGCTCAGGCCTCGTATCGCGATCTTTTTGGGGAAATATCGCGCCAGGCCGATGTTCTCGTCCTCACGGGAGATCTCACCAACCTTGGCAAGCCGCGTGAAGCGGAGTTGCTGGCCGAGGATCTGCGCAACTGCTCCATCCCGGTGGTGGGTGTGCTTGGCAACCACGACTATGAGTCCGACGCGGTGGAAGACGTCACGAACATCCTGCGCCAGGCGGATGTTCATCTCCTCGAAGGGCAGGCGGTCGAAATCGAAGAGGTCGGTTTTGTCGGAGTGAAGGGTTTCATTGGCGGCTTCGGGTCGCGCATGCTTGGCTCGTTCGGCGAACGGGCGATCAAGGCGATGGTCGCGGAAAGCGTGAACGAGGCAATGCAACTCGAAAACGCGATGCGCCAGGTCCGCGCGAAACGGACGCTGGTGATCCTCCATTACGCGCCAATTATCGAGACCGTCGCAGGGGAGCCGCTGGAGATATTCCCGTTTCTCGGCTCATCGCGCCTGGCGGAAACAATCGATCGTTTTCAGGTCAGTGCGGTCGTGCATGGTCATGCCCATCGCGGCTCCTACGAGGGTCAAACGCCCGGCGGAGCCAAGGTCTACAACGTCGCCATGCATGTGGCCAAGCCGAGTGGCCGTCCCTACGCCCTGATCGAGATCTGAAGCGGCACCGGTACAACTGTAGCTTTTGGCAGGAGTTCAGTTCGCGGCGCTGATCGATTTCGCCAGTTCTTCGAGTTTCTTGGGGTCGTTGCCGTGGCGGCGCACCAGTTCGCGGGCCTGCCTCGAAGGCAGATCGGCCGTGGCCGCCAACTGCGCTACCTGCCGATCGTCGATGGCTATTTGCGGCAAGGTGTTGTCCAAATCTGCTGCTTTATCGTTCACGACGGTTCTCCTCGGTCATTGTCAAAAACAACGGCTTCAAAATCGGACCGGTTCCGAAGGATTTGCAAAACTGTCGATAGCGCATTGCGGTCGCTGGCGATGCGTGGTCCGGCAATGGCGTGGATTCTGCCAGGAACCATGGCAAGGCGGACGAGTTGTCTCCACTGAACGGAGGTGATTTCGATGCAGCGGCCAAGAGAACCCGACCCCAATCGCGATGCGCCCATGCCGGCACCAAACTGGAAGCCCGACCCGATCGAGGAGCCCGACCCGGAAGGGCTGCCGGACGAGACGCCTTTGCCCAACCCCGACGAGAACGAGGAGCCGCCAATTCACGCTACGGGCTGACCGCGATTGGCGAGCGTTATGCGGGGCCGCTGACGGCCGAAGTCGTCGCGGAGCGACAATTGTGTTGCCTCGTCCTATCGGGCGCGGTTTGGGCCTCGCCGGTTGGGCTGAGAACCCGCACAGGAGCACCTCATGCGACTTAAGGCCTTCGCGCTCAATTGCACGCTGAAAATGCCTGGGGATGCGGAGCCGTCGTCCACGGACCGGCTGCTTGCCGATCTGCTGTCGGCGATGGTGCCGCACGGTGTCACCGCGGAAATCGCTCGAGCGCTGGACCACGACATCAGGCCCGGCGTGCTGTCGGACATGGGCAAGGGAGACGACTGGCCGAAATTGCGTCGGAAGATCGCCGAGGCCGATATCTTCGTGCTGGGACTGCCGATCTGGCTCGGCCAACCGTCTAGCGTGGCCAAACGTGTATTGGAACGCATGGATGCGTTTCTGTCGGAGACCGACGAGAAGGGCCGGATGCCGGCCAGCGGCAAGGTCGCGTTGGTGGCGATCGTCGGCAACGAGGACGGCGCGCATGCATGTCACGCCGCATGCTTTCAAGCACTGAATGATGTCGGCTTTACCTTGCCAGCCAATGGCGGCGTTTACTGGGTGGGCCAAGCAATGGGCGATACCAATTACGTCGATCTGCCTGGAACACCGGAACCGATGGTGAAGATGATTGAAATGGCGGCGTCAAATGCGGCCCATCTGGCCGCGTTGCTGAAGGCCCAAGAATACCCGGGCGAGGGCGATTGATGGCCTTGGCGAGCGGCACCGCGACAATGGCGGTGTCCGCCGCCGTTCGCGGCGGACATCGGTTGGGACGATCAGTCTCGGAATTTCCTGTCGTTCGCAGCATATGCAATCGCGGCCCGGTTGGCGCCGAACAGGCTGTAGGCGAGACTGCGGATCACTCAATGACTTGCACGATTTTGCGGGTGCTGGGGTCGACGAGAACCGTCCGATTGTCGATGACCACATAACGATATTTCACGTCGGGAACTTCGTGAAGTTCAACGGTGTCCGGCAACGTTGAACCCAGATTGAGTTCCACTCCCGGAACCTGGATCGACGCAAGCGGCTGCTTCTTCACGTACTCTTTGATGACGGTTTCCTCCTGCGGCTGGATCACCACATCCTGTGCGGCAACTGCACCGGCACCCGCCAGAAAGAGCACGCTGGCTGCTGTCCCTATGAGATATGTTTTCATCGGTGTTTCTCCATCGAACGTTCGTCGGAGCCACCTCTCGCCAGCGGAATGCCGGCCGCGGGCAACCCGTGCCCGAACTGCTCAAACCGCGGTCGGTTCCAACTTTCAGATATATTAGCTTGAGGTGGAACAAAGCCATGCGGGGAGAGTTCGCGCCGAGAGGGACGACCTTTCAAGGAGAACTCTCATGAAGACCATTCTGATCACCAGTGTGTTGGCGCTCGGCGTCGGATGTGGAGCGGCAATCGCCCAGACTCAGCAGTCCGGTGGAGCGACGCAATCGGATGAATCCGGCAATTGCGTAACCGGCTCGACCAACTGCAAGAATGGCAAGACCGAGCAGCAGACGCAAGGCAAGGCCGGCACCACGACCGAGCAGCAGATGCAGGGCAAGGCCGGCACCACGACCGAGCAGCAGACGCAAGGCAAGGCCGGCACCAAGACCGAGCAGCAGACGCAGGGCAAGGCCGGCACCACGACCGAGCAGCAGGCGCAAGGCAAGGCCGCGACCACGACCGAGCAGCAGACGCAAGGTAAGACAGCGACCACGACGGATCAGCAGGCGCAAGGTAAGACCGGAACCACCACCGACCAGAATTCAACCGCCTCGATCAACAACGTGACCGTCGAGCAAAAAACCGAAATCACGAACGTGATCAGAGAGACGAAGGTCGAGCCTGTTGCCGACATCGGCGTGGACATATCGGTCGGCGTTACGGTGCCGAAGAAGGTGCGGCTGCATCGGCTTCCGAAGCGGATCGTCAAGATCGTGCCCGCCTATGAAGCCTACGAGTATTTCGTCTTGGCCGACGGCAGGATTGTCATCGTCGATCCGAACTCGTACACCATCGTGGCTATTCTGACCTGATTTGAAGCCAGGGCGGCGGTGACACTCGTCGATTAGCTGACATCGATGACGACCATCAGTCCGCCGCCACCCTTATCCTCGGAATTGTTGTTCGTGGTGTGATGAGGGATATGGCAGTGAATCAGCCATTTGCCGGGGCGTTGCGCCTTCCAGACGACGTCGTAGCGCTGCCCCGGCCCGACATTGACCGTGTCGGCCAGGAAGCGTGCCGAGGGAGCCAGCGTTTCCCCATCGCGGGCGACGACCTCGAAAGGACCGCCATGGATATGCATCGGATGGATGAAGCCATTGTTGGTGCCGATGAAACGCACCTTCAGCGTCTCTCCGACCTTCATGCGGATCGTGTCGGTTGAGGGATAAGCCCTGCCATTGATGGTGAAGTAGTTCGGCATGCCGCCATCCATAGGCATCGAGGGATAGGTCAGCCCTTCGCGCACCAGCCATTCCTGAAGCTCGATCACATAGTCGTGGTCGGCCTGAACCTCGTCCGCGGGATTGGCGGGGTCGATGATCAGCGCCCCATAGAGGCCGAGTGCCTGGGTGCGGTCCGGCTTGGCATGCGGATGGTAGAAATAGGTGCCGTGCTGGGTCGCGGTGAATTCATAGGAGTATGACTGTCCGGGTTCGATCGGTGCTTGGGTGATCTCGGCGGGCCCATCCATCTGGTTCGGCAGGATCATGCCATGCCAATGCACCGTCGTTTCCTCCGGCAGGTCGTTGGTGACGTTGATGCGGACCTTGTCGCCTTGGCGAATACGGATGCGAGGACCAGGAATCTGGCCGTTGTATGCATAGGCATCCACCCTGACATTAGGCAGTATCTGCCAGCCGATCACCGATGGCTTGAGCTCGAAAACCTTGACGCCATTCTCCACGCGGAACGGCAATTGCTGGTCGCCTCTTGCGGCGAGGTCATAGGAGGCCGTCACCCGGCGCGGGTCGGCCGCCGCCATGTCCCGCATGGTTTCCGCCGGCGTGTCACGGTCCATGATCATGCCTTGCGGCATGATCACCCCGCCGACATCACGGGCCGACAGCGTCAGGTTCAGCCAATTCGCCGGCGCTGCCATGCCCATCGCCAGCGCAAGCACGGACACAAGGCCGAGCGTGGCGATCTGCGGCGTCGTAGCGTCCGTTTCCATCTGGTGGCCGCTGCTGCCTCCACCCTTGTGGGCGGCAATGCCGTGGTCTTGTCCCTGCCGCTGACGCGCCGGCTGCCGAGCGTCCCTTTCGGTAGTCTGCGGGCGCTGCGTCATCAACCCGTGCTTCAGCCCACGTGCCACCAGCCAGGCATTGGCGGGATAGGCAAGCATGAAGCCGGCGATGACGCCGATCGACATGACGCCCCAGAACAGAAGCTCGGTCGGTTCCATCGCGCGCATGTCGCGACCCATCATCAGGAAACTCATGACAGGCGCCATGCCTGCCATCATGAAGTTCATCGAGATGAATTCGGGCAGGAAGCTTTTGCGCACGTTCTCCCAATAAGTGCCGCCCATCATCGACTTCATGAACAGCGACTGGAAGATGAAGAGGCCGAAGGCGAAGCCGGAGACATATTCCACGATGAGGTCGAGCCACATCGGCAGGCCGAGCGTCGCCGTGACGACGGCAGCGAGAATGATGCCTGTCGCGTCTCCGGCAACGCAGTGGATGGTCGAACCGGCGCCCTGTTTCCACAGCGGCCTGGTGAAATCCTCGTGCTCGCCCGGTCGCGGTTCCTTGTCGGCAAGCACATAAAGCAGCAAACCGAGCGGACCCATGTAGAGGGTCACCAGGATGAAACCCCATTTCATTACCGCTGGCTCGGGGTTGTTGCGGTATTGGTCGAAGCCGACATAGAGCGTCGAAGCGGCGGCAAGAGCGAACCAGACAACAAGGAAATAGTCGATCGGCTGGATGAGCATTGGACGCGTCCTGATCTCGGATCACTGGCTTGTGGGAACTGCCCCATTCAATGAACGCTGCCGTCGCGTTCGCGATCCAGCCAGCTGAAATTCGGCGGCATCGAATTCTTCCAGTCGTCCGCTCTTGTCGAAGCATCGCCGCGCGATAATTCCTTTGAAGGCGTGGGCTCTTCTCCGCCTCGACAGGAGCTGACCATGAAACATCAAACACTCGATCAACTGCATGCCGTCGCCAGCATTGAACCCTCGGCGCCAGCTGCGGAAATGACACGAAGCCAGCGTATCGAGCGTTGGGCTGAACTTCTCGAACAGAATCCGGAGCGATGCCTCGGAGCGTTCGCAGGTACAGAGCATTTGCATCCTGAGTCACGTGCCATGGTGCGTGGCGAAGGATCTGCAATTGCTGTCGCCTTCGAAGATCCGGTTCTGCGCGCCTCGGGTTTGAAGAACGACACATATGGTGAGGCAAAGCGCTTCTTCGAATTGAGCGACTGGCAACTGCACGACATCGTCTGCGATTGCCATGTCGGCGCTACGATGAGAGCAAGGTGGGCTGCCACGCGGGTTCGCGCCACCACAGGCGGGAACAAGTTCTTTGCATGGCTAAGGCAAAGGATAATGTCCTGACCTAACTGGGGATCGTCGCGTGCTTGCCACGATACGATCCCCTCTATTTGCAAACCCAAGAGGATTGCAAACCCAAGAGGATCAACCCTTGTCCTGGCGGTAGAGCCGGTCGGTCGCGCGCTCGCTTTCCCTGCGCTCTGCGGGGCCACGGCGTCGTCGCGTTACAAGAACATAGGCCAGCAATACGAGCAGCAACAACGGTCCGCCGGCGACGACAACCAACCACATGATGCTTTCAAACATGGGACATCTCCTTTCCCACACAACCGGCAAGGAGAAGAACCGTTCCGCTCATGCGTGGCGCGATCGGGACTAGCCGACCCCATTCAAATTATTGGCCGCGTTCGTAAGTCCCGACGAGTTCCGCCTGCTCAAGCAGATGCTTTTGCGCTTCCTGCCAGATGCGCTCGACGCCGGTACTCGCAGGGATGGCGAGGTTCGGCGTGTCGAGCGCGGCCAGCCGGAAATGGTAGTGATGCACACCGTGCCCGACCGGCGGTTCAGGGCCGTCATAGTACGCGTTGCCGAAATCGTTCCTGGCCTGCCGGAGGGCCTCGGGGCCCGGTTTGCCGCTTTCCGCCTCGGGTAATTCCTGAACCTCGGGAGACATGTTGAACACCGCCCAATGTCCGAACGTTCCGCTCGGCGCGTCGGGATCCTGGACGACAAGAACGAGGCTCTTGGTATCGTCCGGCACACCGGACCACTTCAGCGGCGGCGATACGTTCTTGCCGTCGCGAGTGTATCTTTCGGGAATCCTTCCGCCATCCGCAAAGGCGGAACTGCTAAGCGTGAGGGGCATGGTTCACTCCTTCGGGGACCAATCGGATCGCGCCACCGCCGCGCCGGCAAGCGTGCCGGTCGCTCAGCGATCCGTCCGGTGCTTGTTGTGGGAACTCTCCTGGTTTTCTCCCCGGATGATGTTCCGGTCATCACGGTCGGCGATGTCCCTTACGTCCGATCTGAGGTTGTCCTGCCTGGATGCAGCGCGTTCGGCCTCGGTCTTTCGCAGGTCCTTGTCAGCATCGAAGTCCTTGTCGGCATTCTTCGTATTCTCGCGCTTTTCGATTATGCGAAGGTTTTGCTCATGGGTTTTGTTTCCGGCCATTGACGCCATCCTTCCCGTGCGATGGCACGTTATTTGTTGGTTCGCATCTTCTGTCTCGGATCGATTCCGCCGGCTGCCGTCGTATCGTTTTCGACGTCACCTTCAGTCGTGTTTTCGCCTTCGAGTTCGAGATCTTCGCCTTCCTTGATCGTTCCTTTCGAGCTTCCGATTCCCGGATTGTTGGCCAGGTCGGCATCGCTCGGTTCTTTCCATTTTGGATGTTTGGTTCCAGGCATGAGACAACTCCCTCGAAAAGGACTTCCGTTTCAAAAACCGCAAGCTGGATGAAATGTTCCGACGCTTTTCTCTTGCGACTGGTCGGCGGCTCGACGATGGCGATCGTCGATCGCCGCAACAAGTAGAGCGCCCGCGGCGTTATTCTTCCAAACGGCCAAGCGCGCGCAAGCCTTGCGGCGAGCGGTCTGAAAGGGACCGGATCAATGGATCGAAACGACTCCAATGCGGAACGGATCGTAGCCGTTTTTGGCGGAACGGGGTTTCTCGGCCGCCGGATCGTGCAACGGCTCCTTGAGAAAGCGTTCCGGGTTCGAGCGGTGTCGCGTCATCCGCACCGGACGACGGCAAAGTCGGCCGCAAATTCGTCGACGGCGGCCGAACCTGTCAGGGCAGACATGCTGGATCCCTCCTCCATCGCATCGGCCGTGGCCAGATCGTACGCGGTGGTCAATGCGGTCAGTCTCTATGTCGAACACGGCGACGTGACGTTCGAGCGCATGCATGTCGAGGCAGCGGCAGACCTCGCTCGCGCCGCACGCGAGGCCGGAGCGGAAGGATTTGTCCAGGTTTCAGGAATCGGATCCGATCCCGGATCGCATTCGGATTACATAGGGGCACGAGGACGAGGCGAGGATGCCGTACGACATGCTTTCCCCGGCGCGATCATCGTCCGCTCCGCGGTCATGACCGGACCGGACGATGCCTTGCTCACCACGCTTGTGAAGCTCCTTCGGCTCATGCCGATCTATCCGCTGTTCGGGGCCGGAGAAACTCGGCTTCAGCCGGTCTATGTCGAGGATGTCGCGGAAGCGGTGAGCCGGCTGGTCGGCAGCAAACACGACCGCACGACGTTCGAGTTGGGCGGCCCGCGTGTCTTGAGCTACAAGCAGCTGGTCCAGGAAGTCGCCGCAAGCCTGGACACGCGTCCGATGCTGGTGCCGGTGCCGTTTGGGTTATGGAGCTGTCTTGCGGCCGTGGCTGAGTTCGTGCCTGGCGCCCCGATCACCCGCAATCAGGTCGATCTCATGCGCTTAGACAACATCGTGGCGGCGGAAATGCCTGGGCTGGAGGAACTCGCAATTGAGCCGCGCGACATCAAGGAGATCATCGGCATGATCGAACGGACCGGCGGGTGAGCGAACCCGCTGACTCAAACCTCGCGCACTCAGGCCGTCGGGCCGGGAAACGAGGGCTCGACGGGAATTTCCGGCGGCGTGCCCGGTGGAATTTCCGGTGGGGCTCTTCCCGGCTCGGGAATGGGATCGGGTGAGGGCGGCGGGACGCCAGGCGGTTCGCTGGGCGGCGTTTCCGGCGGGGCAGGGGGCCGGGATGGCTCCGGGTTGGGATTGTCCGGCACAGGCACGGGATTGTTCGGATCGGGGTGGGTCACGGGCTCTTCTCTCTTCCCAGATTCGAGCTCACCTATCTCCTTGAAACAGCCACGGTGCCGTTCCGTTCCGAACGCCTGCTGAATCTCGCCGACATGGCAGTTCGCGACAACACGCAAGCCGACGACATCGGGGATGAAAACGGCACACCGCCGAACGGCAGAAGTTCGTGAAACCGCAAACGCCAAATCAGTGGCAAGGGCACGGGGCCATCGTCCCGGCGATACGGCGAAGCGGGTTCCGCACCGCCCCAAGTCACTCGGTCTGGAGCGGCGGAATCTCGCAAAGTCGATCACGGTCTCGCACCGAAAAAGTCTGCATCTTTGAACGGGTATCGGCTGCTTTTTTTGGAACATCGCCTCCGGCTGCTCGTTTGAGAGATACCCAATTTCGGACATAGGAGACCATGGATATGACAACCCCAAGCGGACATACCGACGCCATCCGCGCTTCGCGTGTGATCGGCACGACCGTCTACAATACGGCCGGTGAAGACATCGGAACGATCGACGACGTGATGCTCGAAAAGACCGCGAATGGCATCATGTTCGCCGTCATCTCCTTCGGCGGTTTCCTGGGCATCGGTGAAAAATACCACGCCGTGCCGTGGTCGCTTCTGGATTACGATCCAGATCGAGGCGGGTACGTCGTGCCTTTCAGCACTGAACAGCTCAAGGCAGCCCCAGCCTATTCGATCGATGAACTTACGGTCGACGATGGCAGGCCGGCGCGCGAAGCTTCGTATGGCTACTGGCACGTCCAACCCTACTGGCAGTGACCTGAGCCTTCGCCGTTCGGCGCGCGCCGGGGTGCTGGCAAGGCGCCAACCCCGGTAGGGCGAAGGCAGGTTTCAGGCGCCGATGCGCAGGAGAACTCCGATGGCACCACGCAGGAAACCAGTCGATACATCCGAAGGACCGGCATTCGAAAAGCAGGATTGGGATGCGATTAGAGGCGGCAAGATATTGCCGGATGGCGTGCCGCAAGACGGAGACAGCCGTTACGACACGATGAAAAGCGGTGAATTGCCCGAGGAAGAAGACGACAACGCATACCAGGAAAGCGATGAGGCGCTGCCCGAGGACGAGGAGGAGCGCATGATTTCGCACAACCCCTCGAAGCAGGACATAGACGAGCCGTAAAATTCTCTCGGCCGACCGGCAGAAGGCTCCGCGCGTGGAAGCGCGGAGCCTTTGCGGCTTTCACCCGCGTAAGTAGCTTTCACCCGCGTAAGTAGAATGGCTACATCACCCAAACATTCCGGGTTCTTCTTTGATGAAGAATCGAGAGTGACCGGACCCGTCGATGAATCTCCAGGATTTCGGCGCACCGCTTCCCGAGCTCATCAGCAGGATCCAGCTGAAAAGCATCACGAACACCTCAAATCGTGCTTTGTTCAGCGGAACCTCCCCAAATAAGGTTCGTTTTTGTTGTGGCGTTCACGAACCGATGGAGGTTTACATGATTACGAAAATTCTTTCGGCATCCCTGATCACCATCGCCCTGGCTACGTCGGCGATGGCGCAGTCGAACGGTTCCGGCTCCAACACGAACGGTACAAGCACGGGAACCACGGCCGGCACCACTGGCGCCAATGGTACGATGGGCACCGGCACGACACCGTCGACAACGCCGGTCGATCCAAACGCGACGAGTTCGACAATGAAGTCGAACGGCATGAATGACCGCTGCAAGGATGCCGCCGGTAACGATGTCGACAACAACACTCCCACGGGCATGACGACGTCGAATATGCAGAACTGCAACAAATAGGCTGCTGCCCCAAAGCGCTGTCGGAGGCTGGCCCCTCCCGTCGGGCCTCCACACGCCGGCAGCGCCATTGCGACGGCAATTCAAGGCAGGCGCAGATCGATGGGTCGACGGACTGCTCCCACCAAGCAAACGACATCAGAGCCGCTATGGGTGGAAGGCACGTCGATAGCGGTCGTCCTCATCCTGGCGGCGTACGGAATCGAAGCGATCCGAAGTGACAGCTTGCGCGAGACCAGCATCGTGCAGGCGGTCGGCGCGGATGCAGGGCGGGCCATTCCAGCGATGATCCGCAATGGCTGCGGCGGATGCCATGAGATTCCGGGCGTCCCTGGGGCTCATGGCACGGTCGGTCCCTCTCTGCGAGGTGTTGCTCGAGAAAGTATGTGGCAGGTACCGCCTTGCGAACATCTCCAGACGCGATGATGGGCTGGATCAGCAGGGCGCGGGACGTCGATCCGAAGACCGCCATGCCCAACACCAATCTGTCTCCGCAAGAGGCGCGTGATATCACCGCCTATCTCTATGCCCGAACGTGAGATGGCCCGGGCGGATTTCTGTGCTTCGTTTCGACGCAACTCCGGACGGCAAACCGTTTCATACTTTTCCTGGGATTGCTCCACGGCCAAGGCGCCTTGCCAACAGAAGCAGCAGACCCAACACGAATCCAGCGCCGCCCGCCACCAGTGCCTTGGCCACCAGAAGCATGACCGTCTGCGCTGTTGTCGAGCCTGCCCGCATCTGGCGCACGTCGGCCGCCGTGACGCTGACTTCAGGATTGCCGAAGCGCGCAGTCACATAATTGGCAAGGTTCGCCACCTGGCCGTCGTCCAGCCAGCCGCCGAAGGCCGCCATCGATTTCCGACCCGCGACGTCGCCGGCCTTCACGCCGGTAAGGATCGTCATGACGGCGTTCTCGGCAGCGGCCGCGCCGAGCGTGGTGTTGCGGGTCAGCGACGGATAGGAACCATCCGGCGATCCGCCTCCATCCATGCCATGGCACCCTGAGCAGAGCGACCGGTAGAGATCGTCGCTTGCCGAAGTCCCACTGCCCGGCACCTTGTCCTTCATTCCGGCATCGATGATGACCGCAGCCGGATTGCTCCACGAAAAGCGTGGCTGCTTCTCGTCTCCCGACTGCGCAGGCACATCCTTGAGATAGGCGACCATGGCATGAATATCGTCATCGGAAAGATGTTGCAGGCTGTTCATGATTGTTTCCGCCATCGGACCGCCCGCATAGGCTTTTCCAGGCGTGGCGCCGGTCTTGAGAAACCGAAACAGCTCATCATCGCTCCAGCCGCCTATGCCTGCCGTCTTGTCACTGGTGATGTTGAAGGCCTGCCAGATGCCGGCGGTGCCGCCGGCAAGCCTGCGATCCTCATCCATGCCGAATGTCATGTTCCTCGGCGTGTGGCAGGCACCGCAATGGCCAAGCACCTCGACCAGATAGGCGCCCCGGTTCCACGCCTCGGTTTTGTTTCGATCCGGCACGAAGCTGCCGGTGTGGAAGTTCGCGAGTTTCCACAGACGGAGCGCCCAGCGCTGGTCGAATGGAAACGGCAGGATGTTCTGCGGCCGCGGCTGGGAGATCGGCGCTTGCGCCAGCAGATAAGCCCGGATCGCTAACACGTCCTCGCGGCTCATCCTGGCGAAGCTGTCATAGGGCATGGCCGGATAAAGATCGGCCCCGTCGCGCCTGACCCCTTCCTGGACCGCCCGTACGAACTCATCGGCGGAATAGCGCCCGATGCCGGTATCGTGGTCCGGTGTGATGTTGGTGGAATAGACGTCGCCGAACGGTGTCGGCACGCGATATCCTCCGGCGAACGGGCGGCTTGGATCGGACGTGTGGCAGCCCACGCAATCGGCGGCCCGCGCGAGATATTCGCCTTTCTGGATGTCATCCGCCCGCAACTGCGTGCAAAGGGCCAACAATGCCAAAAAGGCCGCGCTCGCCCGAAAGAGGATGGGCAGGGCCGGAACGCTTGCGATGGGCAAAGGCGAGCGCCGCTGATGGCGGATGACCAAGCTCTTTTGCTTGGTCACAATTCGCACCCGTTGAAAATCAGTCCAGCCGCCATTTGCGCCAGCAGGATCAGCGCAAACAGCGCTCCGATGCCGGTCGAGGCGTCGGCCAGAAACGCGCGTGTGCGCGCTCTGAGGGGCGGGCCTGTGCCGTGCCTCCGGTTACGACCGGCGCGCCACGACAACAGGGCGCCCGCCATCGCGGCGGCGGCGCCCGCCAGGGAGAACAAGGCGGTGAGGGGAAAGCCGGCATGACATTGCCAATAGGCTATCGAATAACCGAGCTGCTGCGATATCGCCCATGCGGTTGGTCCGGCGGCAAGGCCTGCCCACGAAACACCAGTGCGGATCGCCTGCATCTCACATCCTCGGGAACCAATAGATGACGAGATAGAGCACGATCCAGGAGACGACCACGAAGTCCCAGTAGAAGGCGTTGTCCGACACGTCGCTGAAGCGGCGCCCGGCCTTGCCCTGTTGCGTGAACATCAGAACGGCGAGCACGATCGTATCCCCGACATCGGTGAGAAGATGTGACGTATGCAGCCCGAGCAGGAACCAGACGATCGATCCGTAGGCGTTCTGGTCCCAGGTGATGCGAAGCGCGGGAAATTCCCAGACGCGCACGATCAGGGGGAGAATTCCGGCGATTGACATGACGATGATGCCGATGCGAACTTTGACAAGGTCCTGCCGCCGCGCCCAAAGTTCGACCAGATGATTGGGTATCAGGCTGGCAAGCAGAATGATCAATATTGCCGTGCCCGGCAGCAGGTCGGGCGCGGGCGCTCCGATCGGCCAATGCGTGGCCAGCACAGCCAGGTAGAAATAGGTGCCGATCCCCAAGGCAAAACCGGTGGCTTCAAGCGCGATGAAAGCGAGGGTTCCCCACCACATCGGGCTCGCCGCTCCGAAATCATATGTGGGCAGGTGGCTGACGTCGGCGACTGGACGCTGTTTCATTCCTCGTCCTCCGGTTCGCCTTTCGGCCAGAACCAACAGATGAAGCCGATCGAAACCGGTATCGCACCCCAGACCACAGCCCATGGCGTGTATATCGAACCCAGAAACGCGCCGCCCACCGCAAGGGCCGACAGCAGCGGCCAGATCGAATTGTCGGCCGAGGGCACGCGCAGTTGTGGCACGGCGTCGGCGACCGTGCTGCCGAGCACCTCGCGCGCATCGACGCGCAGGCCTTCGACGACCGGGAGTATGTCGGGTTGGGCCCAGAGCGGCTCGCGGTGGGTTACCGCTGGCAGGCGCGAAAAATCGTAGGAAGGCGGCGGCGACGTCGTCGCCCATTCTAGTGTGCTGGCCCCCCAGGGATTGTCTCCCGCGATGCGGCCGTTGCGTAGGCTGAGCAGGATGTTCAGGAAGAAAAGTGCAAAGCCGATGAACACCACCAGGGACGAGATGCTGATGAACAGGTTGATCTCGCCCCAGCCGCTCGCCGGCGGATAAGTGTAGACGCGGCGCGGCATGCCCTGCAGGCCGAGAATGTGCATCGGGAAGAAAGTAAAATTGAAACCGACGAAGACAAGCCAGAAGTTCCAGCGGCCGAGCCTCTCGGACAGCATGCGGCCGGTGATCTTGGGAAACCAGTAGTACACAGCGCCGAGCAGCGGGAAGACGGCGCCGCCGATCAGCACATAATGGAAATGCGCGACGACGAAATAGGTGTCGTGCACCTGCAGGTCGAGTGGCACCGAGGCGACCATGACCCCGGTCAGGCCGCCGATCACGAAGGTGAAGATGAAGCCGAGCACGAAAAGCAACGGCGTGGCAAAGATCGGCCGGCCGCCCCAGATCGTCGCGATCCAGCAGAAGATCTGGATGCCGCTCGGAATGGCGATCATCATCGAGGAGGCGGTGAAGAAACTTTCGCCGAGCTGCGGCAGGCCCGTGGCGAACATGTGGTGTACCCACAGTCCAAAGGAAAGGAAGCCGATGGCAATCAGCGACAGCACGATCCCGAGATAGCCGAAGACCGGACGGCGCACGAAGGTCGGCAGGATCGCGGAGACGAAGCCGACCGCGGGAATGAAGATGATGTAGACCTCGGGATGGCCGAAGAACCAGAACAGGTGCTGCCACAGCAGCGCGTCGCCCCCGGCCGCGGGATCGAAGAACTTGGTGCCGACCAGCCGGTCGAGGATCAGCATCGTGCTCGACACCATCACGGCGGGCATGGCGAACAATATGACGAAAGCCGTGACCAGGATCGACCAGACATAGATCGGGATGCGGTCGAGCGTCATGCCCGGAGCGCGCTGCTTGAATACCGTGGCAATGATCTCGACAGCGACCGCGAGTGCGGACACCTCCGTGTAGGTCACCATCTGTGCCCAGAAATCCGGGCGCTTGCCGATGCCGTATTCGGGCCCGGTGAGCGGCACATAGGAGAACCAGCCGGCATCCGCACCGGTATCGAAAGCGAATGCGATCCAGATCATCAGGCCGCCAGAGAGATAGACCCAGTAGCTGAAGGCGTTGAGCCGCGGAAAGGCGACGTTGCGAGTGCCGATCATCAGCGGCACCAGATAGATGGCGAACGCCTCCATCACCGGCACGGCGAACAGAAACATCATCGTCGTGCCATGCATGGTGAAGAGCTGGTTGTAGAAATCGGGGCCGATATGGCCGGCCTCGGGCGTGGCAAGCTGGAACCGCATGGCGAGCGCCGACAGACCCGCGAGAACGAGGAACAGGAAAGCCGTCACGATATAGCGCCGGCCGATCAGCTTATGGTCGACCGTCACCAACCAGCCATACAGGCCTTTCGGCGTCTGCCAGGCATGCGCCAGGTAGGCGCGCAGCCGCGCCGCTTCGAGCCCGGTGTCGCGTACGCCTTTAACGCCCTCATCCTGTTCTTGCCCGGCTGCCGTTCCCGTGGTGCCGCTCATTCAAGGCTTCCAAGATAGGTGACGACAGCGTTGAGATCGTCGGCGCTAAGGTCGATGCGCGGCATCTTGGCGCCAGGTTTTGTCGATTGCGGATCTGCGATCCAGGCGGCAAGGGCGCCTGGCGTCATGGCCAGCGTATCCGCGGCCAGCGCGCGTCGGCTGGCGAGATGCGTAAGGTCAGGTCCAATGGTTCCACTGGCCGCCGTGCCCCTTACGGTGTGGCAGAGCGCGCAGCCGGTGGAAAGAAACGCTCGCTGGCCGCGACGTTCTTCGTCGCCGGCGGGTGCTACCGCCACGGCGTCTTGCCTCGATCGCCATGCGTCGAACGCCTCCCGGTTTTCCGCGACGACAGTGATGGCCATATGGGCATGCTGGTAGCCGCAGAACTCCGCGCACTGGCCGCGATAGGTACCGGGCTTGTCGGCAACGAGGGTGAGTTCGCTCGGGCGGCCCGGAATGAGGTCCCTCTTGCCGGCGAGGCTTGGCACCCAGAAGCTGTGAATCACATCGGTCGAGTCGAGTTCCACCTTTACCGGCTCGCCGAAGGGAAGATGGATTTCGTTCGCCGTGACGATCGTCCGCGACGGATCATCGTTGGGATAGCGTATCTCCCACCACCATTGGTGCCCCGTGATGCGGACGGTGAGGGTCTCCTTTCCGCTCAGCGAGGCAATGGATTTGCCGGCGAAGAAGCTTGTTATGGTCAGCGCGGCGAGAACCAGCACGGTCGACGCAACGCCGCTTCCGACCGCGCGGCCAAACCGGCGCTCCTGATGGCTGTCGATGCGTAACGGCGGGGGCGCTGCCTGAACCCGGCGGTGATGGAAGAGCGCCATTGTCAGGGCCAGCATGACGAGCAGCCAAGTGATCGCTGCAACCGCGCCAAAGGACCAGATGAGATCGAGAATCGCACGGGCATTCGCACCATGTGCATGGAGCGAGGATTGCCAGTCGCTGCACCCGCTCAAGACCAGTATTGACACCAATGTCGACGCAGGGCCGGCCCATTTCAGGACGCCTGGAAGACGGTTGCCGGAGGCGGTTCGGGCTGAACGTGCAAAGGCGGGTGCAATCGATGGTCGTCGCCATTGCCGGAGGCGGATGAACGGGCCCGTGCACCTTGCCATGTAAATCCCCCATGGATGCCAAGGCGATAACGCGGATCGCTCTAAAAGGATGCTTGGCAGCAACCGTCGCGGGCCAAAACGGATGCGGCATGGGCTTGGAAGACGCTGCCGATGAAGCCGCGTCCATCATCCGGCTGCTGGAGCCTGGCGGGCCCTTAGGTTCGCTCAAACGTCCCGACAAGTTCGGCTTGGCCAAGGACGTGCGGCTTTGCCTTTTTGAGAATGTCGTCGATGGAGGCTTTCTCGTCGAGATGCAGTGTCTCGACGTCGAGCGCGAGAAGCCGGAAATGATAGTGATGAAGGCCGTGCCCGCGCGGCGGCTGAGGACCGTCATAATGAGGATTGCCGAAATCGTTGACGCCGTGTCCGAGGCTCTCGGTCTTGGCGCCCGAGGTCGTCCCTTCGGGAAGAGCATTTCGCTGTGCATCGATGTCGTAGACCGCCCAGTGGCGAAACATGCCCGAGGGGGCGTCCGGATCCTCGACTACCAGGGCAAAGCTCTTGGTTCCCTGCGGCGGATCCGTCCATTCCAATGGTGGCGATACATTCTCACCGTCGCGCGCGTATCGCGGCAGCATTCTCTGGTTATCGGCGAAGGCGGGGCTTGTGAGGGCAAAGGCCATGATTCCCGAACTCCATGCTGTGTGACGATTACGCCCGGCTGTTTTGTGCCGGACAATGCAGCCGGACGCTCGCGTTACTACGCGTCCTTCAGGAAGAAGCTTTAACCCCGAGCTTGCCGGCCTTGTCGTCGAAGTCTTCCCGAATATCTTCGATCGTCGGCAGATGCAGGCGCCGCAGTTGAGCATGCAGTTTCTTGGCGGGCTCGGAGCTGAGATCGCGCTTGAAGTTGGTGGCGACCTCCTGGGCCGAGCTGTAACCTCGGTAGCGTTCGATCTCGGCCCTCGTGGCTTGCTGCACGTGCTCCAGGGCCTTGCGGTCGGCCTCGGATTTGCCGTCCGCTTTCGCCCGCATAACCGGCTCGAAGGCCTTGCGGATTACAAATTCGGTCAGCTCTTGCTGGGCTTGAGCCATGGTCCACTCCCTCGAATAGCGCTGTCCGAGCCCTAACCGTGACCGAAATCGAAGGTTCCGTTCGCAATCGGCTTTCGCCGCTCTGTGATGCCGCACGCATGCTTGCGCGCGAGCGCAACCAATGGCGGACATGCCCGTTCCTCCAGGCAAAAGGCGCGGAACGCGCATCGGACGGTTCCACGCCATGAAGCCTAGGAACCTAGCCCATGAGCAACACAGACAAAACGGCCAGCGGAAATCGAAGCGTCCCAGGCAAGGACGATCCCATACAGGGCGAAACGCGCAAAAGGGGCAAGGGAGAAACGCGGCAAGACCAGGCTGCGGGCGGCAACCATCCGGAAGAGGACCCGGCGGAGGGCTCGCGCGAAACGGTGGAGCATGAACTGGACAGGCAGGACCGGTCGGGGCGCAGCGCCTCGCAATCCGCCGGCGAGGACCAGGTGGAACGCGCCCGTGAAGAGCTGCGCAAGCAGGTCAGCGAACAGACACAATTGCCGGGACGAGGCTCGGCCTGACGGCGCTGTAGATCGCCCTGTGGCCGACTGTTTCGATTCAGATGGCGCGCAGGTCATGCGGGGCCTGCCGGTGTCCGCTTGCCCGGATCCAGAGAGCCGCCATCAGCAGCGCCGCCCCGCCATAGATCAGGCCGGCGGGAATCCACATCACCAGGCCTGCGACCTGCTGATCCTCGAGCGGGCTGAGATTCCATAAATTCGAGCCGACGGCATTTTGCGGATACCAGAGCCTTGGAGAAACCACGAGCAGCGCCCCGAGCAGGCCGGTGTGCAGCGAAGTGAGGAAAAGATGCATGACCGCGCTGCCGCAGGCCTGCTCACGACCGGGACGAGGCAGCAGCACCCACCAGAACAACAGCCCGCTGCCGAGGAAGCTGGCATGCTGGGCATAGTGGAAGAAACCTTGCTCGAGTGCAGCCTCGAACAGCGCCGGGATATGCCACGCCCAGATCGCCGCTCCATGCAGGATGGTTGCCACCACGGGACGGCTCATGACGGTCCAGATCGCCCGAAGCGTGGCTGTATGCCCGGTCGCGCCGAGTGCCTGGCGCATTCGCGCCGGCAGCGCCCACATCATCGCCGCCGCCGGGCAGGACGCCACCAGCAGAGGTGCCGCGACCGCCATCAGCAATTCGTGCTCGATCATATGGGCGGCAAACACGCGTTCGCCCAGAGCGTGGATTGGGCTGACCAGCGCGACCGCCAAGGCGAACCAGCCGGCGCCAAACAGCAAGGCTTGCCGGGATCGCAACCGACGTCCGCGCCCGCTCCGCCGCCAGAGCCGGATAGCGCCGGCGATGTAGAGCCACACGACCGCGGCGAGCGGCAGTGTGATGGGCAATGCCAGCGTCCAGCCGGCTTGCGGGGCGCCGTTGCCGTAGCAGATGGAGGTCGAGAAGAGCGCGTCGAAGCTCATCGGGTAAACCCGCCGGGAAACGGCTCCGAAAAAATCCGACTGTGATCGGTCACGTGTGGCGCGCCCATTGAACATGCCTCAACGCGCGAAAGCCGCGGAAGTGGCAACAAGCAACAGCAAAATCCAACGTTGACGTGGCGCAGCCGTCGGGATCTCCCGCTGCAAAATCCGCATGCACCCGCGGGCAGTCGGAACCCGCGCAGCGCGGAAAAGTTTACTCCTCATGCAATCGGAGAGATGCCATGACCGAGAACGAGACCCGTTACGAAACCGGCGCAACCAAGTACCCGCCCAAGACCGGCGCGGACGCCGCGGATGAATTCTCCCAGGCGGCGGCCGGCAACAGGAAGCCGCCCAGTGGGATGGGGCTGACGCGGCGGCTGGGAGAGGTGGAAGACAAGACCCGCCAGTCGGAAGGACAAAACCCGCCTAGAAAAGCAATGCCAAGACGAGCAACGCCAAGCCAGGCCACCCCGAGCGCGGCGACCGAAAAGACGTCCGGCGCCGGCCCAGCGGTCGCCGAGCGCTCCAAGGACGCCAAAGCTCCCAAAGGGGGTCGGCAGCCGGGCGCCTACGTCAAGAAGTAACCGGGACGGGCTTTCGTTGCGAACGCTCGTGGGGGCTCTCCTTCGCCCCAGGGGCGGCTTCTATTGGTTCGCCGGCCATGTCACTTGACGCCGACGCTTTCGGGCCAGAGCGCCTGGATTTCCTTCGGCAACGCATCCCGCACCTTTGCCGACTGCCCGAGGTCGATGTGCCGCGCAAGCACTCGGAACACCGAGCGCGCCGCGTCCTCGGGATCGACGGGACGGATGGACTTCAATTCCTCGTGGATGTGCTGCGAGAATTCTTCCAGCGAGCGCGTCTTGTCGGGCTCAGCCGCTGGGCGGTAGCGATCGTAATAAGCGCCGCGGACAAGGAGCGGCAGCTCCGCTCCCAGCTTGGCGGCGAGCCCGACCTGCAGCCTGTCCCTCAACGTGCGCAGAACAGCGCCCAATATGTGCCAGGCGATGCGCCTGTCCGGACCAAGGTCGGCCATGATCTCGTCGAGCCAGATATTCGTGGTCTGCAGCGTCTTGTCGAAAACATCCATACCGGTCGCGCTCATCGTGGCCTCCTCACCAGCTCATCGCTGGTGGCGAAACGATGCTCGGGGGCAATTGTTTCGTCATCCGGGGATAAAATTGCCCGAATGGGGATCGCCTTCGGTTCCGCTTTCCGGCCGCAATCATGGAACGGCCGTCGATCGGGGCTGGAACCCTGGCCAACGGCATTCGTTCCTGGGGTCGACGACTGCTCGTTCGCCAGTTGGCACCGGCGCCAGGGCCGGGATCGACAGCCGAAGATCAGCCTGCGCTCCCTGCAATCCAGCGACCGTCGATAGGCTCTTGGCGATGCCCGATACACAGGAAATCAGAACAAACGAAAGCGAGCGCCGGCAGCAGCTCTTGCAGATGATGACCACGGAACATTTCGTGCTGGAAACCGCCAGGGCGGCCACCATCCAAGAGGCGAACCAGCGCGCCAATCTGTTCCTGACTTCCGTGTCGAGCGCGACGATCGCGCTCGCTTTCGTGGCCCAGGTGACGAGGATGGGGCTTCCTTTCGTGCTGTTCAGCCTGATCCTGCTGCCTTGCCTCTACTTCATTGGACTGGTGACCTTCGTCAGGGCCGTACAGGTCGCCATCGAGGATATGGTTCACGCCCGTGGCATGGCGCGCATCAGGCACTACTATACGGAGCTCGCGCCTTCGATGGCGCGATATCTCGTTCACTCCACCCACGACGATAATCTGGCTCTGCTGGCCGATGTCGGCCTCAAGCCCAGGCCCTGGCAGGCTTTCACCAGCACCGCGGGCATGGTGAACGTCGTCAACGGTGCAATCGCCGGCGTCTTTGTCGGCGTGACGGTCAAGGCCGTCCTTGGCGTGACTATCGCTCTCGCCCTGGTCGTCGGCATCCTGGCCTTTGCCGCGAGCATTTGGGGCTTGTGGCAATTCCACACGCGGAGCTGGGCCGGCGCGGAGCACAAATTGAAGGTGCTGTTCCCGAGCACCGAAGACCGCGGCGCGGCCTTGCAGCGCCCATCCGAGGAAGCTCAACGGTGAGGGTGACCCCGCAGGAGTGCTTTCGGCCGAGGATCGCCTGTGCGAAATGCCTGCGGCGCGGCGGCAGCGGCATGCGCCGAAGCCATTCATCGATGCGGCGACGCAGCCGGTCGGCGCCGGTCACTCAGCATCCATCATCGACTTCGCCGGTTCCCGGGCGATATTTTTCTCGATGCGTTCGTGCCCCGGCGTATCCGGCAAGGCCTCGCGGAAATTCTTGGCGTAGTCGGGCGGCATCCTGGGTGGCATCATCGGTTCGTAGGCATCGACCAGCGCTTCGATCACTACGGGCCCTTCAGTGGCGAAAGCTTCGTCGAGAACCGTCTCGATCTGGTCGGCCCGATCGATGCGCAAGCCCTTTGCGCCCATCGCTTCCGCCGCCTTGGCGAAGTCGATCGGCTGCAGCTCGCAACCGAATTGCGGGTTGCCCAGAAACATCATCTGTTCCCAGGCAATCTGGTTGAGCATGTTGTTCTTGATGACCAGCAGCTTCAGTGGAATCTTGTAGCGCACCGCCGTCGAGAATTCGCCGAGCTGCATGGCAAAGCCGCCGTCGCCGACGATGGCGGCGATCGGTCGGCCGGGAAATGCGATGCCGGCGGCGATTGCGTAGGCGAGGCCGCAGGCCATGGATGCCAGGGATCCGGACACACCGAACGCCTGGCCGCTGCGAAGATCGACATGGCGGGCGGCAAGCTCGGTGTTCTGGCCGGAGTCGGTGGCCAAAACCGTATCGTCGGCCAATCTTTGTCCGAATGCACGGGCAATCAACTGCGGCTTCAGCGGATGCGCTCGCGCGTCTTCCGACTGCCTCATCATCTCACGCCACTTTCCCATGGTCTCCTGGGAACGTCTCAGGAATTCATTGGAAGGCTTCTGTGTCAGCCGCCGGTTGAGGGCGCGTAAGGTCTCGGCCGCGTCGCCGACAAGGCCTGCCTCGACTGGAAAGCGCAGCCCGATCCGTTGTGCATCGCAGTCGATCTGAACCCCGCGTGCCTGCCCGGGTTTCGGGTAGTATTCGATATAGGGAAAGGTGGAACCGACGATCAGAACCGCATCGCAGCTTTCCATCGCCTCTTGCGAAGCCAGGGTTCCGAGGATGCCGATGCCTCCGGTCGTGTGGGGATGGTCATCCGGCAGCACGGCCTTGCCGAGCAACGCCTTCGCGACAGGCGCCTGCAACAGGCGTGCCGTGTGTTCGAGTTCGGCAGCCGCGCCGAGCGCGCCGCGTCCGGCCAGGATCGTTACCCGCGAAGCCTCGTTGAGAATGGCGGCGGCTTTGTCCAGTTCGGCGTCCAGCGGCATGCTGTGGCCGGCAAACATGTCCTGCGGCGTGTGGGCAGGGCGATTGCGCTTGGAGCGCTTCGAAGGGTCGTCCTCCTGCTCCTGGACATCGCTGGCGATCGAAAGGTGGGCCACGCCCTTGCGCGCCAGTGCGGTGCGGCACGCGAGGCTGGCGACGTTTTCCATATGCGCCGCATCCGAAACATGGGCGTTGTAGACGGAAACGTCGTTGAAAACGCGCGTCAGGTCGACGTCCTGTTGCGTGAACGTCTCGATCAGGTCGTGGAACTGCATGCCGGTGACCGCCAGCACCGGCGCCTGGTCGAGCTTGGCGTCGTAGAGGCCGGTCAGGAGATGCGTGCCGCCGGGGCCGGACGTCGCCAGGCACACGCCGAGCTTCCCCGTCCATTTCGCGTAGGCGCATGCCATGAATGCGGCGGACTCCTCATGCCGGACCTGCACGAACGAGATTTTATCGGACCGGGTGCGCAGCGCCTCCATCACGCCGTTTATGCCGTCCCCCGGCAAGCCGAACACCACCTCGACGTTCCAGGCGATGAGAGTGTCGACCAGAATTTCTGCTGCATTTGGCATGTCGGGAAACCTCCGGTGGATGGTGTCCGAACCGGCAAATCCTGAGTTGGTTCCCTTTGCGCGGAAAATCGTGACATGCCTTCGAAGGGCCAACGATAACGGCCTATTCGATCTGTTCGAACGTGCATTGCCGTGGCGCCTTGTCGGGCCGCCAGCGCAGCAGCTTGGTGCCATGGCGAAACCGCTTGCCGGTGACATGATCGAAGCGGACCTCGACCACCAGTTCGGGTTTCAGCGGTTCCCATTCTCCACTGCGTTCGGTGCTCCAGCGGCTTGGTCCGCCCGGCGCCTTGCCGGTGAACCCGGGCTCCGCCCGCAGGCCCTCCAGCCGTCGCGTGAGCGCTGCCCTGTCGGCGTTGGCGATGGTCGAGGTGAAGCCGACATGATCGAGCTTGCCGCCATCATCGTAGAGGCCGAGGAGCAACGAGCCGACTTCGCGGCTGCCAGCGAGATAGCGGAAGCCACCGACGACGCAATCGGCTGAACGCAACCGCTTTACTTTGACCATCGCGCGCTCGCCGGGCAGGTAGTGGCCGTCGAGCAACTTGGCGACGACACCGTCGGTCGACCCGTGGCCGGCGCCGCTCAGCCATCGCGCTGCCGTGGCGGCGTCGTGTGTGCACTGCGACAGGCGAAGATCCGGGCTGTTCGAGGAAGTCACGAAGGCCTCGATCGCCCGCCGCCTTTCGACCAGCGGTTTGCCGGTGATGATCTCGCCGCCCGGTTTGGCGAGCATGTCGAAGAGCACCAGTCCAGCAGGCGTTTGCGAACTCAGTTTGCGAATCCTGCTCTGCGCCGGATGGAGGCGCATCTGCAGCGCCTCGAAGGAAAACTCGCCGCCAACCTCGATCACGATCTCGCCGTCGATGACGAAGCGTTTGGCCTGAAGACTTCCCAGAACGGCTACGATTTCCGGAAAATATCGGCCGAGCGGCTTGCCGGATTTGGCACGCAGGTCGACCGCGTCGCCATTCTTGAAGGCCAGGCACCGAAATCCATCCCATTTAGGCTCGTATTGCCAAGAGCCGTCGTTCTCGGGGATTGCGTCGGCAATCCTGGCCTCCATCGGAGGGGTGTCGAGCGGCAGTGGAAAGGTGCTCATCGGCTCATGTCTTGGTCGATCTTTCGATGCCGATTGCCAGGTTTGCGATGCATCGGCTCTGGCGTTCAACTTTCGGGGCTGGCTGCGTGTTCCATTGCAGCTTCACCAATGTCGAACAGAGCAAAGCGCCGCCGAAAGCAGGCCATTCCCTACTGAAACGCAAGAACTGACAAACGCCACGTAAGCCTTTTGGAGCAATACTATTTTTCCCAATGAAAGACTAGGATAGCTAAAAGGGGAGTGCTGAGATGGCAACTGAAAGCACAGGGAACAACAAGCTGGTCTCGGAGGCCAAAGCGCGCCGTGACTTTCTGAAGCGGGCCGGCCGCTTTGCGGCCGTGACACCGCCGGCCATGACACTTCTGCTCGGCACGAGTTTGAACTCTGGGGCAATAGCCAAATCAGGCGGATCGCATCCCGGCAAAGGATCGGGCGACAACAACCACGTTCCCGTCGGCCCCCCCGTTAAAAGTGTCACGTTCAGGCGAAGTCAGTTCCACAGCCACGGCGGATCGGACAACGCCGGCGGCGGAGCCCACGGCGGCTCAAGGTCCGGCGACCCCAATTAATCGACGCTATGGCGCTTGAGATCCGCGCGGTCGACGTCGCCAGCGCTGACCTGGCTACCCGCAGATTCCTCGAAATGCTTCGACAATGGGACGCGGTGCATTCGCCACGGCGCGGCGATCTTGAGATCATTATAACGCACGTTCTTGAAAAGCGCCGAGTCAGGGCTTTTTAGATTGGCGGCTACTGCTTTTTCTGCCCGCCAGATGATTCAGAAGGGCACGCCTGCAAAGGCGTAATATGTCCAAGCGTTTGATCTTAATGGGAAAAAAGATGGCTGGGGAACCTGGATTCGAACCAGGACTAACGGAGTCAGAGTCCGTGGGTCTACCGTTAACCTATTCCCCAGCAGGCGCGGCCATGAACCGCGCGGGCCGAGCGGGCAAGCCGCTGTGAGCGCTGCCTTGTAGCCGCCAGCGGAAAATAGTCAAGCCTGCTCGGCGGTTCATTCGCAACGTTTTGTCGGCCGGTTCGGATGATGCGTTTCGAGTGCCGCGCGGGCCTGAAGTCCAATCCTGCGTTTCAGCTCTGGCTGCGACCGAACTGCGAGCGTTCGAAGAACAGCACGATGCCCAGCCCGAGAAACAGCGGGATGATGAGATAAAACAGCCGGAACACCAGCAGCGCAGCCAGCACGCCGACCGGATCCATGTCCGAAAGCCCGGCCAGGAACACCACCTCGAACACGCCGAGCCCGCCCGGCGCATGCGAGATCTGCGCGATGGAGAAAGAGACGAGGAAGACGCCGAGAATGACGAAATAGCCGGGGTTGTGCGTTTCGGGCAGGGCGAAGAAGATGATAGCGGTGGCCGCCAGAAGTTCGATAGGGCCGATCAGCAGTTGCCTGGCGACGATCGGCAGCGCCGGATAGTGCAACTGGAAACTTCCGACTTTCAGCGGGCGCAGATGCAGCCAGCTGCCGAATATATAGGCAGCGACGAGGACCAGCATCGCGATGCCCGCGGCTTCCGACAGGCCATGATGGGCGATGCCGGAAAACCGGTCGAGAATCTCGGGCTCGAAGACCAGCACGAGGCCCGAGGCGAGGACCGTCGACAGCACGAAGGTGATCCAGCAGATGGCCACCAGCACGCCGACATCCTGGCCGGTCAGGCCCCTGGTGCCGTAGGCGCGGTAGCGGATGACGGCGCCGGAGAAGACCGAGCCGCCGATATTGTGTGACAGCGCATAGGTGGTGAAGGAGCACAGGGTGACGAACAGCCACGAGACTTTCTTGCCGATGTGCATGAGCGCGATGTGGTCGTAACCGGCGAGCGAGGCATAGGCGACGACCGAACTCAGCGCCGCCAGGATCCAGCCGCGGGTCGGGATGGCGGCGAGGCCGTCCCAGACATCGTCGAGCGAAATGCCGCGCAGTTCGTGCCAGAGCAGCAGCAGCGAGAATATCACCGCCGCGATGCCGACCACCGGCCAGAAATAGCGTCTCCAGTTCATCGCCAGATTGCCATGCGTTGCGGCCCGTTCCTTTTCTGTCGGTGGCGGGAGACATCGGCGATTCCGATTTGGCGATTCCGATTTCTTCCCTGCATTTCAGAAATGCCTCATTGAAGCCGGCTATTCAACCGCGAAGGCTTTTCCACCGGCGGCTGTCGGAATCGGGAAGGTATTCCGCTACCGATCCCGGCTTGCCGAAACGTTACGCCGAATGGTCAGAGACGTCGCTTGCCCGCCCAGCCGGCAAAATTCGGCACACGGCTCTTGGTGATCTGGCGCAGCACTGTTAGTCTGGCGGCAACTTAAAACACTGAAGCGCCTGCTGCGTCCGTCATCGGTTCGCGCGGCGCCGGAAGGAACGATAGTGGAAGACCGCGACACCGGCGCCCGGGCGCCGGAGGTGGGCGCGTCCAGCGCTTCCCCAGGGCCGTCAGGCTCGGGGACCGCCAGTTGGCAGCAACGCCGCCCGTCGGAGCTTCGCTCCGTGAACGGGGAGGCGGGCGACGCGACCCGTAACCAGAAGAGCAAGCCGAAGAAGCGGCGCAAGCGACGGCGCGGGCGCAAGGTTTTCGCGCGCGACGAAACGCGTCCGCAGGAAAACAGATCGCCTACGCCAGGCAAAGCCGCCGACCCGGCGGTCGAGGCGAACCCGCCGCCGGATTCGGTCGTCTCGCTTCTCGTTCCAGCGCCGCGACCGGAGCAGGGCACCCGTCGGCCGCCGGCACGCGAATTGCCTGTCTTTGCGGCTCTGGACCTCGGCACCAACAATTGCCGGTTATTGGTCGCCGTTCCCACGCGCCATGGTCAGTTCCGGGTCATCGATGCCTTCTCGCGCATCGTGCGGCTGGGCGAGGGGCTTACCGCCAATGGGCGGCTCGGCCAGCCGGCGATGGACCGCGCGGTCGAGGCCCTGAAGGTTTGCGGCGACAAATTGCGCGGCCGCAAGATCAAGAAGGCAAGGCTGATCGCCACCGAAGCCTGCCGCTCGGCCGAGAACGGCGTCGAATTCCTGGAGCGCGTCGAGCGCGAGGCCGGTCTCAAGCTTGAAATCATCGATCGCCAGACCGAAGCGCGATTGGCGGTTTCGGGCTGCGGCTCGCTGGTCGAGCGCGACACGCAAGGCGTCGTCCTGTTCGATATCGGCGGCGGCTCGTCCGAGATCGCGCTGATCGATCTCACCGGCCGACGTTCGCCGCGGCTCGCGAACCATATCGTGTCGTGGACTTCGCTGCCGGTCGGCGTCGTTTCGCTGGCCGAGCGTTTCGGCGGCCGCACGGTGACGCGCGAAATCTTCGCCGCCATGGTTGACGATGTCGCCGGCCGGCTGGCCGCCTTCGACGGCCGCGACCGGCTGAGCCATCTCAAGGCCAGCCCGAATTTTCATCTCCTCGGCACTTCGGGTACGGTGACGACGCTGGCGGGCGTTCACCTCGACCTCGAACGCTACGATCGCCGCCGCGTCGACGGGCTGTGGATGGATCGCGACAGCGTCGATCGCATGGTCGAACGATTGGTCGGCTGGGATTTCCAGCAGCGCTGCGCCAATCCTTGCATCGGTGCGGATCGCGCCGATCTCGTACTTGCCGGTTGCGCCATACTGGAAGCGATCCGCGCGGTCTGGCCTTCGGAGCGGCTGCGCGTCGCCGACCGTGGCCTGCGCGAGGGCATATTGAGCGAGCTGATGGCGGATGACGGCGTCTGGCGCAATGATGGGCGTGGCAGAGCCTGATCTCGAAGGGCGCGAGGTCGCAGGCCCTGGCACCCTTCCTTCTCCCTCCGGAGGGGGGAGAGGTGGCGCTGCGAAGCAGCGACGGAGTGGGGGAAGCCGTTCACGAAACGCGCAGCATCCGAAAAACCGCCACAACTCGGCAAACGAGAAAACTCAAACAAGAAATCAGACAATGACCAAGAAACCGGAAAAGCCAGGATCAGCCAGCATTCGCGTGCTGAAGACGCGGATCAAGAAGAAGAGCGGCCTGAAGGAATCGTCGCGCCGCTGGCTGCAGCGTCATATCAACGATCCCTACGTCCAGCGTTCAAAGGCTGACGGCTACCGTTCACGCGCGGCCTACAAGCTGATCGAGATCGATGACAAGCACCATTTGCTGAAACCCGGCATGAAGGTGATCGATCTGGGCGCCGCCCCGGGCGGCTGGTGCCAGGTCGCGGCCGCGCGCACCAAATCGACGGCCGAAAATCCGCATGTCATCGGCATCGACTATCTGGAAATGGACGCCGTGCCCGGCGCGCCGGTGCTGCTCATGGATTTCCTCGATCCGCAGGCGCCGCAAAAACTGGCCGAGGCACTGGGTGGCGAACCCGATGTCGTGCTGTCCGACATGGCCGCCCCCACCACAGGCCACAAGCGGACCGATCACATCCGCACCATGCATCTGTGCGAGGTGGCGGCCGATTTCGCGCTGTCCGTCCTGAAACCGGGCGGGCATTTCCTGGCCAAGACTTTTCAGGGCGGCGCCGAGAACGAGCTGCTCTCAATGCTCAAGCGCAACTTCCGTTCGGTTCATCACGTCAAGCCTCCGGCGTCGCGCGACGAATCGGTCGAACTCTACCTGTTGGCCAAGGACTTCAAGGGGCGAGAGTCCGATCCGCCATCAGCCGGATCGGAACGTCCAGTGGACGTTAAGGACTCGAGCGCCCGGAGCCATGGCGAAGGGCCGGGGGACGGCGAATAGCGCCTTGCCTTCTCCCACGAGGGGAGAAGGGAAAGGGCGCATCACTCTCCCGGCGATCTGACCGTTTCCAGTGTCTTGGGCGTTGTCAGCCGGCCGTGGCCGGAAACGGCATTGCCGGCATCCGGTGCCAGCCGCACGAACGACAGCGAAGCCGCCGCCGCTACCGCCGCGACGATAAAGAAGGCGAGGTGGAAATCGTCCAGCGTCAGCGGGCCGCCATGGATCGATGTCGACACTTCCAGGATGCCGCCGGCCAGCGCCACGCCGAGCGCGATCGAAAGCTGCTGGAATACCGCGGCGATCGGCGTCGCCTTGCTGGTGTCGGCGGCCGATACCTCGGCATAGGCAAGCGCATTGACGCCGGTGAAGAACATCGACCTGATGAAGCCACCGGCCAGAAGCATGGCCAACATCAGCAAATAAGGTGTGTCCGGCGTGAACAGGCCGTTGATGGCGATGGAGGCCGCTGCGACCAGCGAGCCGACGACCAGCACGCGGCGGAATCCGGCGACGCGGAAGATCAGCGCGGTGACGAATTTCATGCCGATCGCGCCGATCGCCGAGACGAAGGTGATCATGCCGGACTGGAAAGGCGTCAGCCCGAAGCCGATCTGGAACATCAACGGCAACAGGAACGGTACCGCGCCGATGCCGATGCGGAAAAGCCCGCCGCCCAGCACCGACGAGCGGAACACCTGGTTGCGGAACAGGTCGAGCGCCAGCAGCGGATTTTTGGCGCGGCGCGCGTGCAGCAAATAGAGCCCGCCCGACACCAATCCGACCGCCACCGTGATGACACCGGCCATCGGCGGCAGATAGGGCAGGCTGACCACAGACAGGCCGAACACCAGGCCGGATGCCGCCAGCCCGCTCAGCACGAAGCCGATGAAATCAAGCGGCGGGTTCTCCATCGGTTCGGTCTGCGGCAGGAAACGTGTCGCCAGCCAGATGCCGATCAGGCCGATCGGAACGTTGATCAGGAAGATCCAGTGCCAGGTGAAGTAAGTGGTGATGAAGCCGCCCACGGGCGGCCCGACCAATGGCCCGACCAGCGCCGGTACGGTCAGCCATGACATGGCGGCGACGAGTTCGCTTTTCGGCGTCGCGCGCACCAGCACCAGTCGCCCGACCGGCGTCATCATGGCGCCGCCGATGCCTTGCAGAAAACGCGAAACCACGAAAGCCGGCAGCGAACCGGAGAGAGCACAAGCGATAGAGCCGACGATGAAGACCGCGATCGCGCTGCGAAAGACATTCTTGGCGCCAAAACGGTCGGCCATCCAGCCGCTGATCGGAATGAAGATCGCCAGAGATACCAGATAGGCGGTCAGCGCCAGCTTGAGCGCGATCGGGCTGGTGTGGATGTCGACGGCAATCGCCGGCAGCGATGTGGATAACGGTCGAATCCATGTTTTCCATGAAAAGCGCGACCGCCAGGATGAGCGGAATGGTGCGGTTCACAAAACGCGTCCGGACTTGATTCTGTGTGTCGCCGACATCGCCGATCGAGGCAAGCCGGCACGTTGGGCGGTTATCACGGCTCGGCGCCGATGTCGTGTTAAATTGCTTTCACTTTCGTGCGACCGCAACCAGGGGTGGCGCCCCAAGCCGCTCGATGCTGTTGCTTTGCAATGCAACGATCGGCTTTTCATCTGCGGCGGGACGTGTTACGAGCCAGCGCCAATCCTGAAAGGGAAGAAGACGAGTCGGCGCTGTCCATTCCGGTCAAGCGCTTTTTCTGTATTCCGAGGACTGGCCATGGCAAAAATCATCGAAACGTCCACCGGCGCACTGGCGCTGACCTTTGACGACGTGCTGCTGCAGCCCGGTCATTCCGAGGTCATGCCCGGCGAAACCGATGTGCGTACCCGCATCGCGGGCGACATCGACCTCAACGTTCCGATCCTGTCGGCGGCGATGGACACCGTAACCGAGGCGCGCCTTGCCATCGCCATGGCCCAGGCCGGCGGCATCGGCGTCATCCACCGCAATTTCTCGCCTGCCGAACAGGCCGAGCAGGTACGGCAGGTCAAGAAGTTCGAATCCGGCATGGTGGTCAACCCGGTCACCATCGGCCCCGACGCCACGCTTGCCGATGCGCTTTCGCTGATGCGCACCTACTCGATCTCGGGCATTCCGGTGGTCGAGAATGGCGGCAGCGGCGGCCACAAGACCGGGCGGCTGGTCGGCATCCTGACCAACCGCGATGTCCGCTTTGCGTCCGACCCGGCGCAGAAAGTCTACGAACTGATGACCCGTGAGAACCTGATCACGGTCAAGGAGAATGTCGACCAGGACGAGGCCAAGCGGCTTCTCCACCAGCACCGGATCGAGAAGCTTGTCGTCGTCGACAAGCAAGGCAATTGCGTCGGGCTGATCACCGTCAAGGACATCGAGAAGTCGCAACTCAACCCGCACGCCACCAAGGATGCGCAGGGCCGCTTGCGCGCGGCAGCCGCCACCAGCGTCGGCGATGACGGCTATGAGCGCGCCGAACGCCTGATCGAGGCCGGCGTCGACCTCCTGGTGATCGACACCGCCCACGGCCACTCGCAGCGCGTGCTGGACGCGGTGACCCGTGCCAAGAAGCTCTCCAATTCGGTGCGTATCCTGGCCGGCAACGTCGCCACCGCCGAAGGCACCCAGGCGCTGATCGACGCCGGCGCCGATGCGGTCAAGGTCGGCATCGGTCCAGGCTCCATCTGCACCACCCGTATCGTTGCCGGCGTCGGCGTGCCGCAGCTCTCGGCGATCATGTCGGCGGTGGAAACCGCGTATAAATCTGGCGTGTCGGTAATTGCCGATGGCGGCATCAAATATTCCGGCGATCTCGCCAAGGCGCTTGCCGCCGGCGCCAGTGCGGCCATGATCGGCTCGCTGCTGGCCGGCACCGACGAGAGCCCGGGCGAGGTCTATCTGCACCAGGGTCGCTCCTTCAAGGCTTATCGCGGCATGGGCTCGGTCGGCGCCATGGCGCGCGGCTCCGCCGATCGCTACTTCCAGGCCGAGGTGCGCGACACGCTGAAACTGGTGCCGGAAGGCATTGAAGGGCAGGTCCCCTACAAAGGACCTGTGTCTGGCGTGCTGCACCAGCTTGCGGGCGGCCTGAAAGCCGCTATGGGTTATGTTGGTGGCCGTGATCTTGCCGATTTCCGCGAGCGCGCCACTTTTGTGCGCATATCCAACGCCGGACTTCGTGAAAGCCACGCCCATGACGTCACGATCACCCGCGAAAGCCCGAACTATCCCGGTGGAGCCTGACCAATACGGGCTCGGGCGGAGCCTGACGGCGGCGATCCTGCGGCTGTCCCGTCACGCCGCCCCGTTCTGCTTCCTGACGGCGGCGGTTTTCATCGCCATGACAGCGTTGGAATTCTTCTACTTCCGCCAGTTGAGCGGCGGCTTGCCGTCACTCGACATGCGCATTCTCGGTTTCACTCCGGACGAAGGCATGGCTTGGCTGACGGCACTCGGCCGGCGCGGCGGCGAGATCATTCTCGTTTGGCACTACCTGACCTTCGATCTGCTGTTTCCGGCGCTGTTGTCGGTGATGCTGGTCAGCCTGATCCTGGCCACTGGCCGGCGATTGAAGAGTTTTCGCGCCATGCCGGCGCAGCTCCAGTCCATTTTCGCGCTGGTGCTGGTGCTGCCTTACACGATCGCCGACTATGCCCAGAACATCGCGGTGGCGCGGCTTTTGTCCGATTTCCTATATGCCAACCCGGATTCGCTGTCGTTCGCCTCGGCGCTGATCGTGACCAAATTCGCGCTTCTCGCCATCCCGGTGGTCGTCGTGGCGGCTTTCACCCTGGTTGACCAGAGACGACGCCAGGATTGACGCTGTACAGATGGCTGGGCCGGCACCTCAAGACCGGACCACGATATCGGCGCATGTGTTGCGCCAACTCCCTTTCGCCAGCAAGGGGAGATGAGACACGCGGCTGACGCTACAGGTCGAATACCGCGATCTTGCGCTTGTCGAACTTGATGCCGATTTCGCCGCGCACCAGCTTGAGCGCCGCCTCGCCGAACACGGCACGCCGCCAGCCTTGCAAAGCCGGTACGTCGGCATCCTCGCCTTCCGCCGCGATGCGGTCTATGTCGTCGCTGGAGGCCAGCACTTTCGAGGCCACGCCCTGTTTTTCGGCGACGATCCTCAGCAGCACCTTCAACAACTCCGCCGCAGCGCTCGACCCTTCGGGCGGCTGGAAGTTCTTCGGCAGCTTCGGCATCTGCTCCTTGGGCAGGGCAAGCGCGGTATTGACCGCGCCAAGCAAAGCCGTGGCCGTCGAGGAGCGCTCCCAGCCTTTCGGCGTCGTGCGCAGCTTGGCCAAGGCCGCCATATCGCGCGGCCCCTGCTGCGCCACCTCATAGATCGCGTCGTCCTTGAGCACGCGGCCGCGCGGTACGTCGCGCTCGCGCGCCTCGCGCTCGCGCCATGCGGCCACGGCCTGCACGATCGCCAGTTCCTGCGGCTTGCGCAGCCGCATCTTCAGCCGCTTCCAGGCGTCCTCGGGATGTGGATCGTAGGTTTCGCGCGAGGTCAGGACGTCCATTTCCTCGTTGAGCCAGTGGGCGCGGTTCTCCCGCACCAGTTCGGCGCTGAGATGCCGATAGACCTCGATCAGATGGGTGACGTCGGCCAGTGCATATTCGAGCTGCTTCTCGGAAAGCGGACGGTGGCGCCAGTCGGTGAAGCGGGACGACTTGTCGAGCCGCGCGCCGGTGATGCGCTGTACCAGCTGATCGTAGGAAACGCTGTCGCCGAAGCCGCACACCATCGCCGCCACCTGCGTGTCGAACACCGGGTGCGGAACGAGATCGCCGAGATGGACGATGATTTCGATGTCCTGCCGCGCGGCGTGGAAGACTTTGACCACCGCTTCGTTGGCCATCAGCCTGAAGAACGGCCTCAGGTCGATGTCTGGTGACAGCGGATCGATCAGCGCGGTCACCCCGGGTGCGGCCATCTGGATCAGGCACAGGATCGGCCAGAAGGTCGTTTCCCGGATGAATTCGGTGTCGACGGTGACGAAATCCGACTTTTCGAAAGCGGCGAGAACGGTCTCGAGCTCTTGCTGGGTGGTGATGACGTGCATCAAATCGCTTTTGGCAGGAGTAAGGTCTTCCTAGATTTCAGCCGGCAGGGCTTTCGTCAAGCCGTGGCGCCATAGTCACGGTTCCGGCGGGCCGTCGGCATCGCCGCTTTTTCTGGCCAGCCGCGCGAAAATCGTCGAGGTGCGCAACAGCGCGGTAAAGCGGCTACGCTTGCCTGCCGGCACGCCGGACCGGGCCTGCATGCGCAAGAGAATGACCGCGATGAATATCGCATAGACGATGGCGCTGAACACGAACAGCGCGCTCGGCCCGAAATACTGCATCGCCGTCGAGGCGGCAAACGGGCCGCCAATGGCGCCGAAGGAGTAGAAGAGCATTAGCGCCGCATTGATCAGAACGAACTCCCCCGTGTCGGCTCGGTCGTTGGAATGCGCCGCCGACAATGAATAGAGCGGCATGGCGAAACAGCCGAAGACGAAGATGAGGACGAAGTTGAGCAATGGATTGCTGCCGGCGATGAACACCAGCGCCAGTGCCGAAAACATCGCGCAGCAGGTTGTCATCAACAGCACCCGGCGCCGGTCCCAGCGGTCGGAGAGATAGCCGAGCGGATACTGGATGATGGCGCCGCCGAAGATTCCGACGCTGACGAAGGTGACGACATCGGCGACCGACATGCCGATCTGTTCGGCATAGACCGGCGACAATGTGCGAAAGGCGCTGTTGGTGACGCCGACGGCGATGCAGCCGAAGCAGCCCAGCGGCGAGATCCGCCAGACGCGCGCCAGGTCGAGCTTGACCTCTTCCGGCGGCGTCGGGTTGGAACGGTCGCCGAGCGACACCGGCACGAGCGACAGCGTGATCATCATCGACATGATGGCGAAGATGGCGAAACCGCCGGCGCCGAAAACGGGAATAAGGAACTGGGCGCCGGTCACCGAGCCAATATCGACCATCCTGTAGATCGCCAGCACGCGCGCGCGATCATGATTGCTGACGCCGGAATTCAGCCAGCTTTCGACGATCGTGAACAGCCCCGCGAAGCAGAACCCGCCGACAAAGCGCACCGCGCACCACATCACCGGATCGAGAACCAGCACCAGGAGCAAGGTGCCGACCGAGGCGATCGCCGCCAGCGCCGAAAACGCCCTGACATGGCCGACGGCTTTCATGATGCGCGTGATGGCCAGGCAGCCGAGCAGGAAACCGGCGAAGTAGAATGTGCCCATCAGGCCGATGTAGGAAGCCGAAAACCCCTCCTGCGCGCCGCGCAGCGCGATCAGCGTGCTTTGCAGCCCGTTGCCGCCAAGCAGGATGCCTGCGGCGAGAAGGAGCGGTATCAGCGGGCGGATGGAGGACATGAAGAGGCAATCACGTATCGGTGATCTCTTTTGGACCATCGCTTCCGCCAACGCCAGCGGCAATTCCAAGCAGGCATTGGGGCGGCAAGACATCTTCCGCGTCCATGCCCGGTTCCGCCGCGAACAAGGCCATTGGCTTGTCGCCCCGAAGCATCATTTCCAACTCGCGGCCATTATGTGGCCCAATGACCGGTGGGACAGTGCGTTTTGGCACGAAGCATCTCCAGATCGCTTGATAATTGCGCGGTCGTAGGAAGCACTTCTAGTGGCAATGCACCAAGGCAGGCAAAGACTTAAACCCTGAAGGTCATGTCGTGAGACAACCCGAAGTCCGCTTGCCTTGACAAATCCGGCCTCCCATGCGCTTTTCGCGCAAATTTTCAGGCCGGGCTCTGATGCTTCGGCCCGCAACCCAGCACCCCGGACTTTTAGCAATGACAATGCACCGTTACCGCAGCCACACCTGTGCCCAGTTGAGAAAGAGCGACGTCGGCTCGACCGTTCGCCTGTCGGGCTGGGTGCACCGCGTGCGCGACCATGGTGGCCTGCTGTTCATCGACATGCGCGACCACTACGGCCTGACGCAGATCGTCGCCGATCCGGATTCGCCGGCTTTCAAGGTTGCCGAGACCGTACGCGGCGAATGGGTCATCCGCGTCGACGGCGAGGTCAAGGCGCGCTTGCCAGAGACTACCAACGCCAATTTGCCGACCGGCGAGATCGAGATTTTCGCCCGCGAGATCGAAGTGCTGTCGGCGGCCAAGGAATTGCCGCTGCCGGTATTCGGCGAGCCGGACTACCCCGAAGACATCCGGCTGAAATACCGTTTCCTCGATCTGCGCCGCGAGACACTGCACAAGAACATCATTGCGCGGACAAAAATCATCGCCGAGATGCGCAAGCGCATGGGCGATGTCGGCTTCACGGAATTCTCGACGCCGATCCTGACCGCCTCGTCGCCGGAAGGCGCGCGGGACTTCCTGGTGCCGTCGCGCATTCATCCCGGCACTTTCTACGCGCTGCCGCAGGCGCCGCAGCAGTACAAGCAGCTGATCATGGTGTCCGGCTTCGACCGCTATTTCCAGATCGCGCCCTGCTTCCGTGACGAGGACCCGCGCGCCGACCGGCTACCGGGCGAATTCTACCAGCTCGACCTGGAAATGAGCTTCGTCGAGCAGGACGACGTGCTGTCGACCATGGAACCGGTGATGCGCGGCGTGTTCGAGACCTTCGCCAACGGCAAGCCGGTGACGCAGAACTTCCAGCGCATTCCCTACGACGTCGCCATGCGCAAATACGGCACCGACAAGCCCGACCTGCGCAACCCGATCGAGATGCAGGCCGTCTCCGACCATTTTCGCGACTCCGGCTTCAAGGTGTTTGCCAACATTTTGGCCAACGACCCGAAGGCAGAGGTGTGGGGCATTCCGGCAAAGACCGGCGGCAGCCGCGCCTTCTGCGATCGCATGAACTCCTGGGCGCAAGGCGAGGGACAGCCGGGGCTGGGCTACATCTTTTGGCGCAAGGAGGGCGAGAAGCTCGAAGGCGCCGGTCCGCTGGCCAAGAACATCGGCGAGGAACGCACCGAGGCGATCCGGCAGCAGCTCGGCCTTGCCGATGGCGACGCCGCCTTCTTCGTCGCGGGCGACCCGAAGAAATTCGTGTCGTTTGCAGGTGCCGCGCGCACCCGCGCCGGCGAGGAGCTGAACCTCGTCGATCGCGAACGCTTCGAACTGTGCTGGATCGTGGACTTCCCGTTCTTCGAATGGAACGAGGAGGAGAAAAAGATCGACTTCGCCCATAACCCGTTCTCGATGCCGCAGGGCGGTATCGATGCGCTCAATGGCGACGATCTGCTCGGCATCAAGGCATTCCAGTACGACATGGTCTGCAATGGCTTCGAGATCGCTTCCGGCGGTATCCGCAACCATCTGCCCGAAACCATGGTCAAGGCGTTCGAGACGGTCGGGCTGGATCGCGCCACGGTCGAGGAGCGCTTTGGCGGTCTCTACCGCGCTTTCCAGTACGGCGCGCCGCCGCATGGCGGCATGGCGGCTGGCATCGATCGCGTCGTCATGCTTCTGGTTGGGGCCAAGAATTTGCGCGAGGTGACCATGTTCCCGATGAACCAGCAGGCCTACGACCTCTTGATGAGTGCGCCGTCGGAAGCAAGCCCGCAGCAACTTCGCGAACTGGCACTGCGCGTCGCGACGCCCAAGAAGGACTGACGGCAGCGTTGCAACTGCCCTTTCTCCCCGTCTCTATACGGGGAGAAATGTCCGGCAGGACAATGAGGGGCAGCGCGGCTGCATGTGATTGGCGAACGGCCGTAGCAAACTGACACCTGCTGTCAGGCAATCGGTTCGGCATTGAATTGCAATTTGCAGGCGTCGGCGCTGCCCCTCATCCGCCTGCCGGCACCTTCTCCCCGTCTATAGTGACGGGGAGAAGGGAGCTAACTTCGATCAGTCTTCGTTGGCCTTGACGCTGACGCCGAGCGTCTTCGGCAGGTCGAGCGGATTGGACATGGC
The DNA here is from genome assembly GCF_040322415.1 of Mesorhizobium sp. M0152. Lineage (NCBI taxonomy): Bacteria > Pseudomonadati > Pseudomonadota > Alphaproteobacteria > Hyphomicrobiales > Phyllobacteriaceae > Mesorhizobium > Mesorhizobium sp. M0152. The sequence goes on along the minus strand of NZ_JAMYTH010000006.1, from coordinate 38,158 downwards.
GCCGGCCATGATCAGCGCGAACGGCACCGATGCCGGCGGCTCGGCCGAGATTTCGAGGCTCTTCGGATCGTCCAGATATTTGCCGACGGCGGCGGTCACTTGCGCGGTCAGTTCCGGATTGTTGAGCTGCGCCATCCCGAACGGCACGATCGCCTTGGCCTGGTTGGCGATGTCCTTGCCGGACATGCCTTGCTGCTTGCCGACATAGTCCAGCACCTTGTTGGTCAGCGAATCGTCGTCGAAGCGGATCGAGGCGCTGTTGAACGAAAGCTGCTGCAAAATGCCGAGCATGGCCATGCCTTGCGCCGAATTGTCGGCACCTTCTGGCTGCGCCGCCATCTTCTTCTGCATCTCCTGCAGCGACTTGATGAAGTCCATCGTGTAGCCGCCAAGGTCGAAGGTCATGCCGAGCGTGCCGGCATTCTCGACCGAGATGTCGTATTTGGACAGCTCCAACTTGCCGTCCGAGGGCTGCCAAGTGCCGGCCATCTCAAGATTGCCCGAGATGTTCTGGTAGCCGAGCGCATTGATGACTTCCTTCGACTTGGGATCCTCGACCAGCGTCAGGTCGGCGTTGAATTTTTCCGTGGTGCCGGTGAATTCCATCGCCTTGCCGTCTGCCGGCGGTGTGATCTCGATGGCAAGCCCGTCCATCGAGAACGCGGTCTTGTCGGCGACCTTGACTGTCATGTTCGAGAGTTCGGCGGACTTGTACATCATCAACGAGCCCAGCGGGCTGGTGGCGCCATCGGCCGGGACCGTCATGTCGTGGATGACGAAGGGGCTGAGATTGAGGGTGACGCCGTCCTTGCTGTGTTCGAAGGCCGATGTCGACACGGTGGCGATATCATAGCCGCCGTTTGCCTCGGTCACGCCCTCGAGTTTGACGTCGCCGATTGGGAGCGCCTCCTTTTCCGCGGCCGGTTTGACCGACACGCCCTGCAGCACCATGGCGGTATCGTCGCCGGTTACGCCGGTCCAGGAGATGTCGACGCCCTGGGCGGCAAGCGCCGCCTTCAGCCGGTCGGCAACCGCGGTATCCTGGGCCAGGGCCGCGTTCAGCGGCAGCGTAAGCAAAAAGGTCGAAAAAGCGAATTTCCTGAGAGTTGAGCGTTTGATTGTCATCGCAAATTCCCTGAGAGCCTGAAATTGTTTTTGAATTCTTTGCACCATCACCATGCCGCGACGAACTGGACGGGAAAATGGCGCATCCCGCCACATTGGTCAAAAATCCCGGCGAAAGGCAAACCCGATCCGGACGTCATCGGGCAAAGCGGTGAATTTGGAATGAAGACCCGACCGATGAGTGCCATCGCGCTTTGCAATAGATGCGGCGTGTAACAGGTTGATGTTGGCCGGCAAGTTCGACCTTGCGGTTTCATGTTGCAGAAACCGCGCGCGCAACTCCACCGGCTCCGCATGCGCTCTTGCCGCGAATCACCCGCTCGGCTAGGTCGAGCCCATGGGAAAAAGGCTTTTGCCGCCTGAAAATGGCGGCGGCGATCATATCGAACCGGTGGATCTGAAGAAGGCGCTGGAAGAGCGCTATCTTGCCTATGCGCTGTCGACCATCATGCATCGGGCGCTGCCCGATGTCCGCGACGGGCTGAAGCCGGTCCACCGCCGCATCATGCACGCCATGCGCCTGCTGCGCCTCAATCCTGACCAGGGGTTCGCCAAATGCGCCCGCATCGTCGGCGAGGTGATGGGCAAGTTCCACCCGCACGGCGACCAGTCGATCTATGATGCGCTGGTGCGGTTGGCGCAGAATTTTTCGATGCGCTATCCCCTGGTCGACGGGCAAGGCAATTTCGGCAATATCGACGGCGATAACGCCGCCGCCATGCGTTACACCGAAGCGCGCATGACCGACGTGGCGACCGAGCTGTTGTCCGGCATCACCGAGGACGCCGTCGACTATCGGCCGACCTACAATGAAGAGGACGAGGAGCCGGTTGTGCTCCCCGGTGCCTTCCCGAACCTTTTGGCCAATGGCTCGTCCGGCATCGCCGTGGGCATGGCGACCTCGATCCCGCCACACAACGCGGCCGAACTCTGCGATGCCGCGCTGCACCTGATAGAGCATCGCGACGCGCCGGTGGCGAAGCTGATGGACTTCGTTCAGGGTCCGGATTTTCCGACCGGCGGCATCATCGTCGACAGCCGCGCCTCGATCCTCGAAGCCTATGAGACCGGCCGCGGCGGCTTTCGCGTGCGCTCGAAATGGAACCAGGAAGATCAGGGCAGGGGCACCTGGAGCATCGTCGTCACAGAAATCCCTTACGGCGTGCAGAAGGCGCGGCTGATCGAGAAGATCGCCGAGCTGTTGATGGCGCGCAAGCTGCCCCTGCTCGAGGATATCAGGGATGAGAGCGCCGAGGACATCCGCGTCGTCCTGGTGCCGAAGAGCCGGTCGGTCGATCCCGGCATCCTGATGGAATCGCTATTCAAGCTCACCGAGCTTGAAAGCCGTTTTCCGCTCAACATGAACGTGTTGTCGCGCGGCAAGGTGCCCAACGTGCTGTCGCTGAAGGGCGTGCTGCAGGAATGGCTCGATCATCGCCGTGACGTGCTCATCCGCCGCTCGAAACATCGGCTGCGCGAGATCGAAAGACGGCTGGAGATCCTTGCCGGCTATCTGATCGCCTATCTCAACATCGACGAGGTGATCAGGATCATCCGCGAGGAGGACGAGCCCAAGCAGGTGATGATGGCCCGCTGGTCACTCACCGATACCCAGGCCGAAGCCATCCTCAACATGCGCCTGCGCGCCCTGCGCAAGCTCGAGGAATTCGAGATCCGCAAGGAATTCGATGGCCTGAGCGCCGAGAAGAAGCAGATCGAGGCACTGCTTGCCTCGAACGACAAACAATGGGCGACGATCAAGTGGGAAGTCGCCAACATCCGCGACAAGTTCGGTCCGGAGACCGAGATCGGCAAGCGCCGCACCCAATTCGCGGACGCGCCCGAGCACGATTTGACCGACATCGCGCACGCCATGATCGAGCGCGAGCCGGTCACCGTCGTGGTTTCCGAAAAGGGTTGGCTGCGGGCGATGAAGGGGCATCTGGCCGATCTCTCGACGCTGACCTTCAAGGAGGGCGACAGCCTCAAGCTCGCCTTCCATGCACAGACCACCGACAAGGTGCTGGTCTTCACCACCGGCGGCAAGTTCTACACCATCGGCGCCGATAGGTTGCCGGGCGGCCGCGGCCATGGCGAGCCGATCCGCATCATCGTCGACATGGACAACGACCAGGACATCGTCACCGCCTTCGTCCACGACCCGAAGCGCAAGCTTCTGTTGGTCTCACATGACGCCAACGGCTTCATCGTTCCGGAGGAGGAGGTGATCGCCAACACCCGCAAGGGCAAGCAGGTGATGAACGTCAAGGCGCCGGACGAGGCCAAGCGCTGCATACCGGTCACCGGCGATCATCTCGCCATCGTCGGCGAGAACCGCAAGATGCTGGTGTTCGCGCTCTCCGATATCCCGGAGATGGGCCGCGGCAAGGGCGTGCGGCTGCAGAAGTACAAGGATGGCGGCCTTCTCGACCTCAAGCCGTTTACGCTGGAAAGCGGCCTTTCCTGGCAGGATTCGGCCGACCGCACGTTCACAAGGTCGCGCGAGGAACTGGCCGAATGGATCGGCGCCCGGGCATCGGCAGGGCGCATGGTGCCGAAGGGATTTCCGAGGACTGGAAAGTTTGGTTGAAGCTGCGATCTCCCCCCTCGAGGGGGAGATGTCGCCGAAGGCGACAGAGGGGGTCGGTACGTCCTGACGCGACCTCTTTTTGCGGACGAAGCAGGCTGGCGCTCGCTGCCCGGCGACCCCCCTCTGGCCTGCCGGCCATCTTCCCCTCGAGGGAGATTACAGCGTCGTCATCACCATTTGGACTATCGTCACGATTACTGCACTATATCAGGGCATAAACGGGAAGGTGTCGGGAGAAACGGGCGTTTGAAGGAAGCAAGAATCCAGAAACCAGAACGGCAGCAGCGCCTGTTCGGACTGTCGACGCCGCTGCGGGCCGCCGTCATTCCGCCGCTGTCGGCGGCGCGCTGGCTCTTGGTGCTGATCGTCGCCGCCGGCGTCTATTTCTTCCACGGCTTCCTGTTTCCGGTGCTCGCCGCGCTTGTCATCGCTTTCGCCAGCTGGCCGCTCTACCGGCGGCTGCTGGCCGGCGTCGGCGGCAACCGCACCATCGCCGCGACCCTTGCCATCCTCTTCATCCTTGCTTTCCTGGTGATCCCGATCGCGCTTGCCGGCACATACGCCATCAACGAAGTGCGCGAATGGGTCGGCTGGGCCATCGAGACCAACCGGCATGGCGCGGTGACGCCACACTGGATCGCGACGCTGCCCATCGTGGGTGAGTGGCTGAACGAGCAGTGGACAACCAATCTTGGTCATCCCGGCGGCATCGGCGAATTGATCCAACTGGTCAGCGGCGCCAATATCGGCAGCATCTACCGTGGTGTGCTGGCCGCTGGCGGCAGTGCCTTCGGGCTGCTGTTGACGCTGCTGTTCATGATGATCGCGCTGTTTTTCGCCTATCGCGACGGCGAGCACTTCGCGGGTCAGGTCGACCGCCTCGGCGAGCGCATCCTGCCGACGAGGTGGGAACGGATCTCCCGCGTCGTGCCGGCGACCATCTCTTCGACAGTGACCGGCATGACCGTGATTGCCATTGGCGAGGGGCTGGTGCTGGGCATCGCCTACTGGCTGGCGGGCGTCCCGTCGCCGGTTACGCTCGGCGCCCTGACCGGCGTCATGGCGCTCATCCCCGGCGGCGCGCCGCTGTCCTTCACCTTGGTCTCGATCTACCTGGCGGCCAGCGGCTCACCGATGGCTGGGTTGGCACTGTTCATCTGGGGCGCGGTCGAACTGTTCATCGTCGACAAGACGCTGCGTCCGAAGCTGGTCGGCGGGCCGATCAAGCTGCCCTTCCTGCCGACCTTCTTCGGCCTGATCGGCGGCGTCAAGACCATGGGCTTCCTGGGCCTGTTCATCGGTCCGGTGCTGATGGCACTGCTGGTCGCGATCTGGCGCGAATGGCTGCGCGAGGTGGAGCTGGCTGACGAGATGGCCTCAGGCTCGGCCGCCGAAATCGAGGCCGGTCCACAGATCGAGATTCTGCCGGAGCCAGGCGCGGCGAAGAAGGCCAGCGCCTGACGTGGGAAATTGCCGTTTGCAGGCCGGGATCACCCGGGTATCAGGCCGGATGATGCACCGCAAAGTCGCTGCGGCGCTTGCGTCCCTGATGCAACTGCCAAAGCGAGTGGGCGACAAGCGTGACAATCAGGATCGCGCCGCCGATCATGCTGTTACGGCTCGGTGTCTCGGCAAAGACCATCCACACCCAGATCGGCGCCAGCACGGTTTCGAGCAGGTAGAACATCGCCACTTCCGGTCCTGAAATGTACTTCGGCCCGGCAGCGAGGCAGAAGAACGAGATCGGCATGATGACAGCGCCGTTGAAGATGATCCACCATGGCGCGTTCACCTGGATGCCGGTCTTCGAAACCATCAATGCGGCGACGGCGAAGGGCAGGGCGACGCCGACCAGCGCCGTAAAGCCCATATCCTTGCCGCTCGCACGCGAAATGGTGATAGCGCAGGCAATGCACAGCGCGGAGCACAGTGCCATGAGGTCGCCGAACAGATGCCCGGTGCCGATGGAATCGCCGACGATGATCGCGATTCCCAGGATCATCAGCGCCAGCGCGGCCAGCGTGAGCGGCCGTGGCCGCTCCTTCAGGAACAGCCAGGACAGCAGCGCCGAGAACATGGTGGTGAAGGCGAGGATGAAGACGAGATTGGCCGTCGAGGTGTGGAAAACGCCGGTGATGAAAGCAATCGAACCGAGTCCGTAGAGTGTGGCAACCACCAGTCCTGCCTTGCCGGGAATGAGTTGCGGCGCATCCTTGCTCAGGGCACGCCAGACCGCCCAGATGATCAGCGACGCGATCAGGGTCGTGCCGGCGCGCAGCAGAAGGATCGTCCAAGCCTCCCCGTCGGCGAGGCGGATCAAGGGAATGTCGACGGTCAGGGTCAGGCCGCCGATGGCGGTTATCAGCAGGCCCTTCTGGTGATCGTTGTGGGAAGACATGCGGCAGCTCTCGCAATGAAATGCAGGTGTGACCGGTGCGATGGCGCACTCTCCAGCCAAGCGGTGGAAAGACCAGCATCCCTGCCTTGAAACAGTTTAAGCGTGGACCGTGGGAAAACTCAGCGTGAAACCGCTTCGTTGGTGTAGCGCTCCCAGCCTTTCGGGCCGAGATGCTCCTGCGGCGTGAAGCGCATCTTATAGTTCATCTTGCGCGAGCCGTTGACCCAGTAGCCGAGATAGACATGGGGCAAGCCCATCGCCCGTGCGCGGGCGATGTGATCGAGGATCATGAACGTGCCGAGCGAACGTTCCTCGTAATCGGGATTGAAATAGGAATAGACCATCGACAGGCCGTCGGCCATCTTGTCGGTCAGCGCCACCGCGATCAGCTCGCCCTGGCCCTTGCCGGTTATGAACGTGTCGGGGCCGCGCCGCCGGTATTCGATCACCTTGGTGTCGACATGGGTGTCCTCGACCATCATGGCGTAGTCGAGCACCGTCATGTCGGACATGCCGCCACGGCGATGGCGGGCATCGAGGTAGCTGCGGAACAGCGAGTATTGTTCGGTCGAGGGCTCGGCATTGTGCATCGCGCCGACCAGATCGGAATTGTTGTGCAGCACGCGCTTCATATTGCGGCTGGCAACGAATTCCTGGGCGAGGATGCGCACGGAAACACAGGCGCGGCAGGTCTCGCAGGCCGGCCTGTAGGCGATGTTCTGCGACCGCCGGAAGCCACCTTGCGTCAAGAGATCGTTCATCTCCGAAGCCTTGTCGCCGACCAGATGCGTGAACACCTTGCGCTCGAACTGGCCGTCGAGATAGGGACACGGCGATGGCGCGGTCAGGAAGAACTGCGGCGACTGGGTCGGATGCTGCGTCATCGAGTCTAGGATACGCTCCTTCGAGTCGCTCTACCTTTGGCGCGGAAAGCGAAAAATTCAACAGGATTATGAAGGCGCGGCTGGGTGAACGCCTTCACATTTGCGCTGACGCGCCGGTAGCGCTTCCCAGAAATGCCGTCAATGGCCGGTGCGGCTGACCACCGTGCCGAGCAGAAGATCGTGCAGCGTGCGCTTGCGGTCGGCAAACAGGGTCACCAGAAGGACCAGCGGCGAGAGAATGACGTTGCCGGCCCAGAACAATACGGAATGGACGACCGCGGTCAGGCCGTCGATCGGCCTGCCGTCGAGCCGGTCGAGGCGGATGCCCATCATTTTCATGCCCGTGGTGGCCTGGTCGGCGCTGCCCAGCGTGTTCCAGATGTAGAGGATCGCAACGGCCGGAACGAGGATGCCAAACAGCATCCAGCCAAGGCCGAGCGTCAAAAGTCCGAGGAAAAACACCAGTATGGCGAACGGAATGGTGAGCAAGGCGACGATGATGTAGTCGAGCACGAAGGCCAGGATGCGCCTTGTGCGCACGCCTTCATAGGCCCTGACATCGTCGAGCCGGGTGTTGATGATTTCGCCGTCGAGAACGCGAGCGTTCATGTTATTTCCTCGTAACAAGGCCCGACATAGGGTGTGGGCCGCTCAGCAATGAAATGGTGAAGACACGCGGCGGAATCAAGGTTGAGCTTCCCCAGCGCACGCAAGGCCCGAAAGGGGTGAGGTACAATCTGGACCGGTTGAATTTGCCGCACGGATGGCATTAGCTTGCTGCGGCGCAACAGAGCGTTCTGGGGCAAAGGGGACGGGGCAATATGGATTACGACATGCTGGTCATCGGCAGCGGCCCTTCCGGGCGCCGCGCCGCCGTGCAGTCGGCCAAGCTCGGCAAGTCGGTGCTGGTGGTCGACCGAGGCCGGCGCCTCGGCGGCGTCTCCGTCCATACCGGCACCATTCCGTCGAAAACGTTGCGCGAGACGGTGCTCAACCTCTCGGGCTGGCGCGAACGTGGCTTCTATGGCCGCGGCTACCGCGTCAAGCAGGATATTTCGGTCGGCGATCTGATCGAGCGCCTGCACAAGACACTCGATCACGAGGTCGAGGTGCTGCAGCACCAGTTCATGCGCAATACGGTCAAGAGCGCGCGTGCGTCGGTGAAGTTTCTTGGCCCCAACAAGGTCAGCCTGACATCAGATAATGGCGACTACAGCGAAGTCGGTTTTTCCAACGCGCTGATCGCGGTCGGCACAAGGCCGCACCGGCCGGGCGACGTGCCTTTCGACAAAAGCCGCGTCTTCGACAGCGACGAGATGCTCGAACTCGACCGCCTGCCGCGCACGCTGACCGTCATCGGCGCCGGCGTGATCGGTGTCGAATACGCCACGATCTTCTCGGCGCTCGACGTGCCGGTGACGCTGGTCGAGCCGCGCAACTCCATGCTCGATTTCGTCGATCGCGAGATCGTCGACGATTTCATTCACCAGATGCGCGATCGCGGCATGACGATAAGGCTGGGCAGCGCGGTGAAGGAAATCCGCTCCAAGCCTGAAGCAGCCGAAGTAGAACTGGCCGATGGCCGCACCATCCGTTCGGAGGTCGTGCTCTATGCCGCCGGCCGCACCGGCAATGTCGGCAGCCTGGGGCTGGACGTCGTCGGCATCGATGCCGATCCCAGAGGCCGTATCAAGGTCGATCCGCAGACTTTCCAGACGAGCGTGCCCAACATCTATGCTGCCGGCGACGTGATCGGCTTTCCGAGCCTCGCCTCGACCTCGATGGAGCAGGGCAGGGTGGCCGCCTGCCATGCCTTCGGTGTTTCGTTGCCGCCGCCGCCGGAAACCTTTCCTTATGGCATCTACGCGGTGCCGGAGATCTCCACCGTCGGCCAATCCGAGGAGCAGGTGCGCGAGAGCGGTGCTGCCTACGAGGTTGGCGTGGCACGCTTCCGCGAGACCTCGCGCGGCCATATCATGGGCGTCAACACCGGCTTCCTGAAGCTGTTGTTTTCGATCGAGACGCGCCGGCTGCTCGGCGCGCATATTGTCGGCGAAGGGGCAACCGAACTCATTCACATCGGCCAGGCTGTCATCAATCTCGGCGGCACCGTCGACTTCTTCGTCAACAACACCTTCAACTATCCGACGCTCGCCGAAGCCTATAAGATCGCCGGTCTCGACGCCTGGAACAGGATGGGGCGGGGCTAGGGCCACCCAGAGACCATCTGAGAGAGACGGATCTCACTTACTCCGCGCCGCGATCGATTCGTGCGGGTCGGTCAGCTTGCCTGCGCCACCGCCGCCGATCCTGCCAACCATTGCCTGACGATCGCAGCGTCTGGATCACCGACTTCATGGCCTGAGGAAATAATGCGTGCGTCGACCTCGGCGCCGTGCTCGCTGAGCAGCCTCACCAGCGCCGGTGCGAAGGGCCCGTAGGTCTCGTCGGCGGCGCCGGCGACGATCAGCGTCCGCGTTCCCCGCAGATCCGTCGCCGGCGCCTGGTCAAGCACCGGCATTGGCCTGAGCAGCGCCGCCGCCCTGACCATGCCTGGATGGAGCAGCATCAGGCTGGAAACCAGATTGGCGCCGTTCGAATAGCCGAGGAAGACCGCGCCTGCGGGATCGATCCCGTGCCGATCCCCGACCTTGGCGACGAACTGCCCGAAAGCAGCCGTCTCGGCAAGAATGCTTGTCTGGTCGAAGCGCGTCGGGGTGATCCGCTCGAACCAGCGGAAGCCATCCTCCTGGGGGACGCGTCCGCGCACCGCGACCAGTGTGGCACCGGGCGCTATTCTTTTCGCCAGTGGCAACAGGCTTGTCTCGTCGACGCCCGATCCATGCAGCAGGAAGAGGCATGCGCGGCTGGTTCCGCCGGCTGCGTCAAGACGATAGGGAAAGGCCAGATCCAGCAGCAGCTTGCCGTTTTCGACGTTCTCGTCGGTCATTCCGCATCCCTTTGATTACATTTCGTTTCGCTCAATTTGCCGGCTTCAAAACGCAATATTTTCATGCTCTGCGAAAGTTGATTGAACCGGGCGCACTCCAGCCCGTTTTCGGGCCGATACATTTCCTGCGGGAGGAATCGAAGCGGTGCGCCGGCATCGCATTGCCCCTATGAACGACCAGCTTTGAGGCCTTTTCTCGATGACCACCCCTGCTTCGCCGGAACGCGATACGCGTATCGATGTGGTGCGCGCGCTCGCGTTGCTGACCATTTTCATCGACCATGTGCCGGGTACGGCCTTCGAGGCCTTGACCTACAAGAATTTCGGCTTTTCGGACGCCGCCGAGGCGTTCGTGCTCATCTCCGGCATCTCCGTCGCGCTTGCCTATGGCACGAAGTTCCGGCCGGGCGGCCGTCTTCTCGCGACATTGAAGATGTGGCGGCGGGCGTGTGTGCTTTATATCGCCCATATCGTGACGACAATGGTGGTGATGGGCTTGTTCTGCGCCGTGGCGGTGTTCGCCAAAAAGCCGGAGCTCTTGAAGCTGATCAACATCGAGCCGCTGATGAAGAACACGCCCGAAGTGCTGGTCGGTATTGTCACGCTCGGCCATCAGCTCGGCTACAACAACATCCTGCCGGTCTATGCCGCGCTGCTTTTGATGGCGCCGGTCTTTGTCCTGTTCATCGGCCACAGGCCGCTTGCTGGGCTGACCGTGTCGGGCTTGCTGTGGCTTTTCGCCGGCATCTGGCAGATCGCTCCGCCGAACTATCCCGAGCCTGGTTTCTGGTTCCTCAATCCTCTGTCCTGGCAGTTCCTGTTCAACATCGGCATTGCCGCCATGCTGCATATCAGGCGCGGCGGTGTCATTCCGGTCAACCGCTGGCTGGTCGGCGCGGCCGCCGCCTATGTGCTGACGGCGGCGGTATGGGTGCACAGCCCGCTCTGGGGACACGTAACGTGGTTCAACCTGCCCGTGGTGCTCGGCGGTTTCGACAAGACCTTCCTGTCGCTGCCGCGGCTGTTGCATATCCTCGCGGTCAGCTACCTGTTCGTGGCTCTGCCGGCGTTCTCCAACCTGTTCCGCACCAGCCCCGATCATCCGCTGGCGATACTCGGCAAGCGTTCGCTGCCGGTCTTCATCGCCGGCACGGTGATCGCCATGGTCGCCCAGGTGATGAAACTGATCAATCCGGGTGGCCTTGCCTATGACGGCCTGCTGATATCGGCCGGCATCGCCATGCAGTTCGCGCTTGCCTTCTATCTCGAATGGCTGTCGGCCATCGGCGGTTCGGGCAAGGCCCGGACGCCCCAACCCGTCCGTGCGTCTTTCGGCATCTCGGCCGTGGCGGCGAGAGCCAATCGATGAGTCGCCTGGAGCTGTTTCCCGGAATTGCTTCGGGCGGTTCAGCCGGCTGGGGGAGCCGACGAACCCCGCACGATCAGTTCGACAGGCAGTTGCTGCCGGCGAGCCTGGCCATCGCTTTCCAGGATCGCCTTGACGGCCAGGCGCCCCATCTCCGCGATCGGCTGGGCGATCGTGGTCAATGGCGGCTCCGATACCGCTCCTTCCGGAACACCATCGAAGCCAACGACGGAAACGTCGCCGGGGACGTTCAAGTTGCGCGCGCTCAGCCATTCGAGCGTTGCCAGGGCCATTCTGTCCGACATCGCCAGGATGGCCGTGGGTGGCTCGCCGGAAGCAAAGATCGTTTCCAGCCCGGCCTTTGTGCTGGCGGCATCGTTGGCGGTTTCATAGACGGGCACTGTGGACGTATCGATGCCAACCCGCGAAAGCTCGCGGAAATAGCCGGTGAGGCGATCGCGTGTCCCGGCATAGGCCGCGGCGCGAAGCTCCTCGGGCGAAATAAGGCCTGTCCTGCCATCGGCGAAAGGCAGCGCCAGCACGGCAAAGCGGCGATGCCCGAGATCCGTCAGATGACGCGCCGCCAGGCCGGCGCCGGCGATGTTGTCGACACCGATCGCCGCGACTGACCCGTCCTCGGAATCCAGGTCGAGCGCCACAAAGGGAAGCTTGCGCTCTCGTGCCAGCTCGACCAGCCGCGAGCCGCCTTCGATACAGAAGACGATGAAGCCGTCGACCAGGGCGCTCTGGATGTTCCAGGCAAGCTGTTCGCTGTTGGCGGCTGAAACAAGGGAGATCCCGGCCCCCGTTGCGTCGCAGGCCTGGGAGATGCCGGCCATCATGACACGCGCAAAGGGATCGTCGAAGAAGTAGGAGAGGGGCTCTGCCGTCGCCACGCCGATGGCGTTGACCTTGCCGGCCCGCAGCAGCCGGCCCTTGGGATCCGGGCCGCCATAGCCCATCGCCTCGGCCGCAGCCTTGACCCGTTCACGGACTTCCTCGCGCACGATCTCGGGGCGGCTGAAAACATTGGATGCGGTGCCGTGCGAAACACCGGCAGCCTTGGCGATGTCGGCCAGCCGGACGGGTCGTCGATTGCCTGCGGTAAGTGGCGCCATTCTGCGTGCCTCCTGACCTGCATTTAGCACGTTCTTGAGTTGCATCTAGTATTTTCGTTGGATCGATTCAATTTATTGCTTGACCGGCGCTGGCCGAAGACCTATGTTTGAATCGATCCAAAGTGGCACATTCGCCTGCTGGATTGCCGAGGAGGAGCATCATGCACCCCGTCAACTATCTGTTCGAAGATATCTATCGCAACGACTGGAATATCGGGCCCACCACCGCCAGGCGTAAGCCGCGCGACGGTGCCGGCCCGTGGGTTCGCGACCTGCGTTTTCTCGTGAGGCGCAAGCGGAGCTGACCGGCGGCATTTTTTTGCCCATCGATTGGATCGATTCAAGCACAGGGAGACAGACCATGCATCCCATCAATCATCTGTTCGCAGACATTTACCGCAATTACTGGGGCATCTCGCCGGCTGCCGAGCGGCCGGAGGCGCGGCGCCTGGCAAAGCCCGCCACGCGCAACCGTGACTTCTGGGGCCGGCCAGGACGCCGTCGGGACTGAGCCTCGCCGAATGCTCAGGGACGCGGACGCACCAGGGCGGAGACCGCGATCGCCATCCACCCGGCGATGAGCAGGCTGCCTCCGATTGGCGCCGACATCGGAAACAATCTCGCGCCGGACAAATCGCGCGCGACAAGGTCGCCAGCGAAAAGCAGGAGCCCGGCCAAAAGCACGAGGCTGGCGATCCGCAGGAAGCGGTTCGCGCCAATGAGGCCAACGGCCAGAAAGACCGGGGCGTGCATCAGCAGGAAGGACGCGGCCGTGCCGGTGAAGGCGCCGCCACGATGCGCCGCCGCCGCCGATAGCGCCACCCCCGCCGCGCCGACGAGACCGCCGGCAAACACAAGGACACGGCTGCCGTTTGGATCGGCGAGGTTCATGTTGGAGCGCTCCCTTGTGCGGTTGGTCCGGCCGGGCAAACCCTCAGGGCTCGCCTGCCTCAAGCATCATATGCCGCGTTCGCCGCGACTGAACAATCCAGTTGTAGACCGCTCCTCCTGCCATCAGCACCGATGTGCCGAGAAACACAGCCGGCATGCCGAAACGGCCGCCCACGAAGCCGCCGGCCAGCGGCCCTGCGACCTGTCCGACATACTGCGCCGAGATCGACAGGCCCAGCACATTGCCGCCGACGCCGTCCGGCACATTGTGCCTGATAACGCTGGTGATGCACGGCAGCAGGCCGCCAAGCGCCAGGCCCATCAGGAAGCGCAGGCCGATCAGTTGCCAGCTATTGGTGACGAAGGCCTGCGGGATGAGCAGCAGGGCCGAGACGGCCAGCGCCCCGACGACGACGTTCCAGTGGCCAACGCGATCGGCAAGCTTGCCGAGCCATGAGGCGGAGACAATCGCGCCGAGCGCTGTCGCCGACATCACGACGCCGGCGACCAGCGTCACCCGGCTCTGATCCTCGATGAGCTGCTGCACGTAGACCGTGATGATCGGCTCGATCGACATGGTGGCGAAGGCGAGCAGCATGCCGGTGGTCAGCATGGCGACGACCGGACGCTTGTCGGGAACCTGCGACCAGCCGCTTTTCGGTTTCGCCGCCGACGCGGCTTTTGCCGCCTCGGTTCGCGTGTTCTCCTTGATCAGGAACGTCGTTGCCAGGAAGGCAACAAAGATGACGCCGCCGGACAACAGGAAGGTCGCGCGAATGCCGATCAGTGGCGGCAGCGCGCCGCCCAGCAGGGGGCCGACCAGCGAGCCTGCCGTGATCCCCGCCGACAACACGCCCAGGGCCCAGCCGGAGCGGTCTTTCGGCGTCTGCATGGCCACCAATATGGTCGAACCCGAGGAATAGCCGCCGGCAAAACCGATCAGCAGGCGCAGCAGCACCAGTTGCCAGACGGTCTCGACCATTCCCGTCAGCGACATGCAGAGCGCCATGCCGAAACTGGCCCGCACCAGCATCAGCTTGCGGCCGTAGCGGTCGCCAAGACGTCCCCACAGCGGCGCGACCATCGCCGCGGCGAAGAAGGTCGCCCCATAGGCGATGCCCGACCACTGCACGATCGCCACATGGCCCTCGGCGCCCAGCTGTTCGACGTAGAGCGGCAGGAAAGGCAACAGCAGGGTCATGGCAATGAGCGTGCTGAACGAGCCGGCGAAGCAGACGGCGAGATTGCGCCGCCAGTGGATGTTGTAGCCCTGCTGTTGCGTATTGTCCTGTGCCATTGCCTTGCCTGCCGAATGTCGGGGGGATTGTAGCGGATACCAATTTGGGATACCAAGCTGGTATCCGTCATGGACCTCAGCCTCGCCGCTGTCAATGCGGCCTCGAAAGGGAAACGCGATGTCGCAAATGCAGAACGTCGAGCGGCAGCTTCGCGAGATGATCCTGGGGTTGGAGATCGGGCCCGGCGAGCGCCTGACCGAGCGTTGGATCGAAGGCCGCTTCGGCGCCTCGCGCACCCCGGTCAGGGCGGCGCTGCTGCGGCTGGAGACCGAGGGGCTGGTCGGCAGGGACGGGCGCGGCTGGACGGTTTCACCCATCAATCTGGCCGAACTCGAGCAGATCGCGGTCTATCGCGAGGCGGTCGAGATCGCGGCTGTGCGGCTGACGAGCGCCCAAGCCGACAGAAGCGCCGTCGATGTGATCGAGGCAATGCTCGATTCCTGCGACAACGAAACGCCGCGCGAGGAATGGCATCGTATCGGCATGGATTTTCACATCGAGTTGGCGCGCCTGTCAGGCAACGAATTCCTGTTCCGGGCCGTTCGCGATGCCATGACACGGCTGTCGCGGGCTCGCTGGCTGGAGGTTCGCGATCAAGCTGCGCTTGTTCGCGCCTGGGCCGAGCATCGCGCCATTCTGGCGGCGACACGCCTTGGCGACGGCGATGGAGCCGCGCGCTTGCTTTCGGCCCATATCATCGGCAGCCGCGACCGGCTGGTCACGTCGCTCGCCAACGATCGACGCGGTCTTCGCGCCAGGGGATTTGCCGTCGTCGCTGCCTAGCTGGGGCAGGGCCATGCGAAAAGTTTCCGGCCGAACGTGAAGCGCACTTTCGGCCTCGCTTCACGGGCGCCGATGGCGTAAGAGCGGCGATGGAAAACAACCGATTTGAAACACCCGTGACCGTCAAGTCCGTCACGGCGGGAAGCACTCAGGTCCTGCGCTCGGCAAGGGAGGCTTCCGATTACCTTCTCAACAGCTGGCCCGGAAAGCGCAGCCCTAAGCATCGCGCGGCGCTGCAGGCCTGCCACGACGCGCTGGCCGGGGACAAGCCGGCCATGAACGCCAGGCGCGCCTTTATCGCGGCGGCGCGTGAAGTGGACGTTTTCGTCAGCGACAAGGCTCCTGCCTGATTACAGGACGACAATGGAGATTGAGGCACGGCCCGCATTCGCGGGCCGCATGCCGTCATTCTTCCGTTTCGGTCTCAGTCTCGCCTTCGCCCTCGGGTTTCGAACGTTCCCGCGCCGCGACCTTGGCCGCCTGCTTCTCGGCCTTCTTGGCCGCTTTCTGGCGGTCGCGTTCCTTGCGTTCCTGATCGTAGTTTGGTGCTCGCGCCATACCGGCTCCTTTTTTGATTGGCCCTGGGGCTCTGACCCTGCCTAGGAGCATTGGCTGCCAAACACAACAGCCGGAGCGAAACTATCCGGACGTCACAACGATCTGTTCGGGGACTTGCAAGATGCGCGGCACAATGGTGTAGGAAGTGCCGGGGCGCCGACCTATTGAGAGCTGCCTGTTTATCTTGATCAAGTGAGCTATGGCCACAATTGCGCGAACGACCGCAAGGGTTTTCTACTATGCGCGCAACTTTGCGCGCGATGCCGTCCCGCAGGCATTGTTCCGCCGCAGATTGGGCGCTCACCTGGAGATGGCGAGGCTTTCGGGCGAAGCGGCGCGCCGGCGCCTGAATTACTACAACAAGCTGCAGGATGGCTTCGTGCCCAGCCCCGATGCCGTGCGCATCAACAGGCTGCCCTTCACGCCGACCATGTACTATTACGACCTGAAGGAATTTGCCCGCTACTTCGATCCCGGATTGCTGATCGACCTGGAGTTCGGCGACGTGATCGACGTGCCGAAGGTGCCGTCGATCGTCAAGGATAGGCCGATCCGCGCCGACGACAAGAACGCGGTCATCATGAAGCTCGACAAGTTCCGTCACTTCCAGATGCCGGCCGATGCAACCGCATTCGCCGACAAGCTCCCGGCCGTGGTCTGGCGCGGCGATCTCAACAATCCGATCCGGACAAGATTTCTGGATGCGGTGTGTGACCTGCGGTTCTGCGACGCCGGCTCGCACAAGCCGAACGCACCGGCCGAGTACAGCAAACCCTATCTCAGCATCAGCCAGCACCAGCGTTATCGCTACATTGTTTCGCTCGAAGGCAATGACGTGGCGACCAATCTCAAATGGATCCTGAATTCCAACTCGCTTTGCTTGATGCCGCCGCCGACATACGAGACATGGTTTGCCGAAAAGCAACTCGAACCCGATGTCCATTATGTGCCGCTCGAATCGGACTTCGCCGATCTCGCGGAACGCGTGGCTTATTTCGAGCGGCACCCCGAACGGGCCGAACGCATCATCGCCGCCGCGAACGCCTATTGCCGGACATTCGCCGACGAGCGGACCGAGCAGGCGATCTCCCTGCTCGTGCTCTATAAATACTTTGTGCTCAGCGGCCAGGTCAAACCGGACGCAGAGGTCTGGCGCTTCATTTCGGGTTAGCCGCCGGCGGGTATCGCCCGCCAGATGATCGAAAATCGCGGGTCAGACGCCGCATCGGTCAATCACGAGGTCGGCGGCGCCAAAACGGTCTTTTGCCGTCAGTTGCTGGTGCCAGTAGGGGTAGAGCAGGGGCGGCCTGCTGACCGTGTCGAGGCGCCCGCGTTCGTCGTCCGAGAGCGCAAGGCTTGCGGCTGCGATATTGTCCTTGAGCTGCGTTTCGCTGCGCGCGCCGATCACCAGCGAACTGATGGCAGGCCGGCCGAGCAGCCAGGCGAGGGCCACCTGCGCGGCCGACACGCCGCGCTGAGTACCGATCTCAACGAGGATATCGACGATCCGCCACAGCCGGTCCTCATCGCGGATCGGCGGTTCCGACCAGCCGGCGAGTTGGCGGGCGGTCGGGCTGTCGCGGCGGTATTTGCCGGAAAGCAATCCGCCGGCGAGCGGGCTCCACACCAGCACGCCCAGCCCCTGGTCGACCGAAATCGGCAGCAGCTCGTATTCGGCCTCGCGCGCCTCCAGCGTGTAGTGGATCTGCTGGGTGACGAAGCGCGGCTGGTGGTGGCTGTCGCTGATGGAGAGCGCCTTCATCACCTGCCAGCCTGAATAGTTGGAACAGCCGACATAGCGAACCTTGCCTTGGGTAACCAGCGTGTCGAGCGCGGCAATGGTTTCCTCCAGCGGGGTTGCACCGTCCCATTCGTGCAGGAAGTAAATGTCGATGACATCGGTCTTCAGGCGCTTGAGGCTCTTCTCGCATTCGCGGATCAGATGATAGCGCGACAGGCCTTCATCGTTGGGACCATTGCCGATCCGCATCCGCGCCTTGGAGGCTATCAGCACGTCGCCCTTGCGCTTGCCGCCGAGCGCTTCGCCGATGATCTCCTCGGAAATGCCGTTCGAATAGACATTGGCGGTGTCGATCAGGTTGATGCCGGCATCGATGCAGATGTCGATCATCCGGCGTGCCTCGTCGAGGTCGGTCTTGCCGACAGCCGAAAACGCGCCGGCGCCGCCGAAGGTCATGGTTCCCATGGTCAGTGTCGAAACTTTCAAGCCGGAACGGCCGAGGGTGCGGTATTCCATGTCGGTCCTCGCGATTGCATTGGGAAAAGGAGGGGAAGGGTAGCCCCGATGTAGCAGGTATTTGTAGGACAATTTGGATCGTTTGTCGCCATGCCACGACGACGGATCGATCATGCCTCGCGGATTTGTAGCGGCGGCGGCGGTCAAGACCAGGCTGCAATAAAACCGTCATTGCCGGCCTATACTGAAGTCGGCTCAGGTGTTGCCATTCCCGGACGCAGGTCAGGAGCTTGGAGCGCCTGACGTGACCGACAGGGCTTGCAAGCGGAGCAGCGAAAATGACCGAGGAAAAACAGAATTCTCCCGCCAAGGACTGGCTCGAAGCAGAACTCGCCGACACGCTCGACGAAGACTATGAGCTCGAATTATCGGAGCCGGCGCTGTCGATGGAGATCGCCAAGATCTACAAGAACTCGCATCCGCCCTCGATCGATCGCATGCAGTATTTTCGCGACTTGATCGCCTTGCAGTCGGAATTGATCAAGCTGCAGTCCTGGGTCGCCCATCACAAGAAGAAGCTGGTGGTGATTTTCGAGGGCCGCGATTCCGCCGGCAAGGGCGGCGTCATCAAGCGCATCACCCAGCGGCTCAATCCGCGCATCTGCCGCGTCGTGGCGCTGCCGGCGCCGACCGAGCGCGAGAAGTCACAATGGTATTTCCAGCGCTATGTCCCGCATCTGCCGGCGGGCGGTGAGATCGTGCTTTTCGACCGCTCCTGGTACAACCGCTCCGGCGTCGAGCGGGTGATGGGGTTCGCCGGGCCGGACCAGGTGGAAGAGTTCTTCCACGACGTGCCGGAGTTCGAGCGCATGCTGGTGCGCTCCGGCATCACGCTGGTCAAATACTGGTTCTCGATCACCGACGAGGAGCAGCAGATGCATTTCCTCATGCGCATCCACGATCCGATGAAGCAGTGGAAGCTGTCGCCGATGGATCTGGAGTCGCGCGTGCGCTGGGAGCAATACACCAAGGCCAAGGAAGAGACGTTCGCCCGCACCAACATTCCCGAGGCGCCATGGTTCATCGTCGAGGGCAACGATAAGAAGCGGGCGCGGCTGAACTGCATCGACCATCTGCTGCAGCAGGTTCCCTACGAGGAAGTGCCGCACGAGGAGATATCGCTGCCGGAGCGCGTCTTCAACCCGGAATACGAGCGCCAGGTGCTGCCCGGCGAGCTTTACGTGCCGGAGAAGTATTGATGGACTACTCCCTTCTTCCCGTCACTATACGGGAAGAAGGTGCCGGTCCACCCTCCGAAGCTGCTGCGGAGGACCGGCAGGCGGATGAGGGGCGGCGCCGACGTCGATGGTTGAATCCTCACAAATCGCTGCGTAGGCTCAATTTATTCTGCTACCATGTTGCCATCAGTGATATTCCCGGCGACGCAATATTCGACCGGTTGCGCCGCCCCTCATTGCCCTGCCGGGCATTTCTCCCCGTATAGTGACGGGGAGAAAGAAATCCGCACCACGGGTTTTGCCAATCACCACAGTCGCAGACGACACGTTCACACTATTTCTTAAGCCCGCTTGATGGCCACATGCGTGGCAAGCGCCGTAGCTACCTGCTCGGTACATTGATAGCCGAGCTTGAGCATATCCAACCCTGAAAACAGGCTCTCTCCCCTCCCAAGCAACACCGGCGAGATCGCCAGATGCATCTCGTCGATCAATCTCTCCTGCAGATATTGCCGGATGGTGGCGACGCCGCCACCGACCCGCACATCCTTGCCACCCGCCGCCGCCTTCGCCTGCTCCAGCGCCGAATGGATGCCGTCGGTCACGAAATAGAAGGTCGTGCCTCCTTCCATCGTGATGGGTGCCCGCTCGTGGTGCGTCAGCACGAAGACCGGCACGTGGTAGGGAGGGTTGTCGCCCCACCAGCCTTTCCAGCTGTCGTCAGGCCATTCGCCGCGGATCGGCCCGAACATGTTGCGGCCGAGGATCCATGCGCCGACATTCTCGAAACTGCGCGCCGCAAAATCCTCATCGGCGCCGGTCGTCGCGCCGCCCTCTTCGCCGAACATTTTCCGAAAGGTGCGGGTGCTGAAGGCCCATTTGTGCACGGCTGGGCCGCCGACGCCGAGCGGATTTTGCAGATCCTGGTCCGGACCGGCACCATAGCCGTCAAGCGACAGACTGAATGCATTGACGCGAAGCTTGGACATGAAAGGTCTCCTCGATAACCGATTGTGTTTTGCAAGTAGTTTCCTTGTAGCAAACTGATTGCGATTTGCAAGCGGTATTTTTCGACGACGCCCGACGAAGCCGACGTCCGAAATGCTTCATCGTCAGGAGAGAGGTTGTATATCACGAGAGCGACATCGCACTTGCACAGTGGGCGAAACAGGGTGCGCCGCAGCTCGTGCTGGAAGTCAGAATTATCGGGGCTTCGACGCTTCGAGCATACGTTCGACGACAAGACGTAGGGGGAGCAGGTTATCCGTCACCACGGCCCACACTATCGCGCCGGAAGTCTTGTGGTATTCGTGACGCAAAACGTTGCCTATTCCACGAACTTGTTTCCATGGAATCTCAGGAGCAAGAGCTGTCAGATCCTCCGGAATATGTCGCGCAGCTTCGGAAACGATTTCGATCCCGCGCTCGGTGCCATGTCGAAGCAGCCAGTCGCTGTTGAAGTCATCCAGAGTCTTACCGGTTGTGGCAGCGATAATACCATCCAAAGCCTCTATTATTTCGGCTAGAATCGGTTCGATCCGACGCGCTGCCATCAAAATATGCGCACAGCCGATCGTTCGATATCGGCCTTCAACATTGGGTTAAGGCTGTCGCGGGTGGTGATATCAATCTCTGCTGACATCGTCTCTTCGAGAAATTGCTTGATGCCGACCAGGTCGATCAGCGAGAAACGCTTCGCAGGATCATAATCGATGAACAGATCGAGATCGCTGTCCGGCCGCGCGTCGTCCCGCGCCATCGATCCGAACAGATAAAGCGAAGTCGCGCCCATGCCTTTGATAGCATCCGCGTTTCTCTGCAACTGCCGTATGACGTCATTCCTGCTCATAAATTCATTCTAGCGGATTGTTGCCAAAATTCCAAAACGGCCGGACTGCTATCCCTTCAGCAGCTCCGCCACTTCGGGCGCAAAATAGGTCAGGATCCCGTCGCAGCCGGCGCGCTTGAAGGCGAGCAGCGATTCCAGCATCGCCTTCTCGCCATCGATCCAGCCATTGGCGGCAGCCGCCTTGATCATCGAATATTCGCCCGACACCTGGTAGGCGAAGGTCGGCATCTGGAATTCGTCCTTCAGCCGCCGGATGATGTCTAGATAGGGCAAGCCGGGCTTGACCATCAGCATGTCGGCGCCTTCCGCGAGGTCCTGCTCCGCCTCGCGCACCGCCTCGTCGGAATTGGCATGATCGATATAATAGGTCTTCTTGTCGCCCTTGAGCAGGCCAGCGGTCCCCACCGCCTCGCGGTAGGGGCCGTAGAAGGCCGAGGCGAATTTGGTCGCGTAGGACATGATCGCCACGTCCTGGAAGCCGTTGGCGTCGAGCGCGTGGCGGATGGCGCCGATCCGGCCGTCCATCATGTCGGACGGCGCGATAATGTCGGCGCCGGCGGCCGCCTGGACCACGGCTGCCGCCGCGACCTGTTCGACCGTTTCGTCGTTGACGATGATGCCGTCGCGCAGGATGCCGTCATGACCGTGGCTGGTGAAGGGGTCGAGCGCGGCATCGGTGATGATGCCGATCTGCGGCACCGCGTCCTTTATCGCCCGCGTGGCGCGGTTGATGACGTTTTCCGGGTCGAGGATGTGCGAGCCCGTGTGGTCGCGCAACGAGATGTCGACATTGGGGAAGGTGGCAAGCGCGGGAATGCCAAGTTTTGCCGCGCGTTCAGCCTCCTTGACGGCAAGGTCGATCGACAGGCGGAACACGCCGGGCATGGCGGCGATCGGCTCTCGCACATTTTTGCCATCGACGATGAAGATCGGCCAGATCAGGTCGTCGACCGTGAGCCGGTTCTCCTGCACCAGACGGCGCGACCAGTCGGCCTTGCGCATGCGGCGCAAACGCCGGCTGCCGGTGATGTCGTCGACGCTGCGCGCGCCGGCTGGCTTTGTCGGGGTGAATTTGTTCATTTGCCTAAACTCCGGATCGGTGGGTTTTTACCACGGCCCCTTGCCGCTGACCAATGCGACACGTTTGTGCAAGCGGCCGCGTTCTATTCCGGTTGCCCATTGCCCGACAGGATCTGCGCCGCGCCGCGCATGGCGACGCGAAAGGCATCGTCGAAGGAAACCCCGCGCACCTGCCAGCGATAGGTATTCCCAGCCGTCGCCAGGCGCCAGTCGGCGATCCAGCCCAGTTCCTTATCGCTCCACACGATACTGCCGGCCAGCGCTTGGTCGGCGCCGGCTTTCTTGGCAACAGCGTCCAGCACCATCATCTCGGCGTCGCGCAGGCTTCTGTCGTCCAACGCTGCCTGCGACAGTTGCACTGCCGTGGGAAACGCCACCTGCATGGCAAGCGGCGCGGCGGCATTGCTGAAGGATTCGCGCATCAGCAGGCCGCGCTCATCGTCGGCATCGAGCGCGAAATGCCTGGCGCCGCGCTCGGTCGCCAAAAATACCGCCAGCCGTGGCCGCTCCATCAGCCACGGCTTGCTGCCGAGCGATGCCAGCAGCGGGTCGATCACCGCCGGCGTGTACTGGCAATAGAGGTTGTGCGGCCGATCGTACGTGCCTTGATCGTCATGGTTGGGAATGCCTTCCATGCGGTCGCGGTAGCTGAAGCCGGCGACGAAGCTGCCGGCCTTCTCGCGCAGGACTGACATCTCCGGTTTGGCCGGCAGGCGCTGATCGCCGGAAACCCGGACCAGAACCGCGTCGAGACAGCGCTTGAAACCGGACTGGCGGTTTTTCTCGTACTTGCCGTTGACGATGGTCTGCGATCGGTAAAGTTCGGCGAGGTTTGTCGCCAAGGCTGGATGGACAGCCAGGCAGATGCCGATCAGCGCCATCGACACCAGTGCTCGGCGCAAAAATCGAGTCATGGACACCCCCCGTTCAAAGACCCGCCAGCGCCGCGTTGCAGCACGCATGCCGCCCGGTTTCTCATCGTTGCCGGCATTACGGTTCGATTTTTAGCACCGGCCCCCGACGCGAGCCAAGCGGTTGCGGTGGCACGGCAACGAAACCCGGTTCAACGGGTTCCTCTGGAGCGTTCGCCGGCGCTCCACTGGAGCGTTCGCCGGCGCTCCACTGGAGCGTTCGCCGGCGCTCCACTGGAGCGTTCGCCGGCGCGTTGGTTGAGAAGCATCAAACGAAAAACCCGCCTGTGCGGCGGGTCATTGGCGCAAATCTGCACCATAGGTAAATATCTACCATAGCTGCACTCACCCTGTCAAGAAAAAATTCCTATCGTGAAAAGCTGCCGGCATAAAAAGCGCCGGCACCGCCGGTGTTAGCCGCCTTTTGCCAACGTTCGGAGCCGTGCGGTGCGTCCCGGCATTGACGCATCCATGCGCCACGCTTTAGCACTTCAGTCCCGGCGGCACGGGAAGGGATTCTTTCACGATGGATTTTGGCGGAGGCGACGAGATCCGCTTCGAGCATCTGGGCCGGGCCGGCATCGTCACGCTGACGCGGCCGCACGCGCTCAATGCGGTGACGCATCGCATGGTCAACGCTCTGGCAAAGGCTTTGCGCGCCTGGGAGCGGGATCCGGGCATCGACGTCGTCGTCGTCAAGGCCGAGGGCAGGGCGTTTTCGGCCGGAGGCGATATCCTGCACATCTACGAGGCCGGACGGGCCGGAAAGCCGCCGGTCGAATTCTTCGCCGACGAGTATCGGCTCAATGCCCGCATCAACAGCTTCAAGAAGCCTTACGTCGCTCTGATCGATGGCATCGTCATGGGCGGCGGTGTCGGCATTTCCTTCCACGGTTCGCACCGGGTGATGACCGAGAATGCCCAGTTCGCCATGCCGGAAGTCGGCATCGGCTTTTTCCCGGATGTCGGCGCCAGCCATTTGCTGCCTGATCTCGGCGGCTCCTTCGGCATGTATCTGGCCCTGACCGGCAACCGCATCCGCTATGGCGACGCGCTGTGGTCGGGGTTGGCTACCCACACCATCAAGGCCGAGGACCAGTCGGGCTTCCTCGACCGGCTGGCCCTGACCGGCGATCCGGAATCGGTGCTGCGTGGTTTCTTCGTCCAGGCGAGGCGGGAGACCGACAGGCCGACGCTGGAGGCGATCTCCAGCCATTTCGCCCAACCGTCGCTGCAGGACGCCATCGGTAGTCTGGAGCGCGCCGCGGGCGCCGACGATTTCGCCGCAAGAACGCTGGCGACGATCCGCACGCGCTCGCCGACCAGCCTTCGCGTCGCCTGGCGCCAGATCAGCGCCGGGTCGACCCTGTCCATGGACGATTGCATGAAGATGGAGTTCCGCATTCTCAACCGCATGCTTGCCGGCCACGATTTCTACGAGGGCATCCGCGCCGCCATCATCGACAAGGGATCGACGCCGCAATGGCGGCCGGCAACCCTGGACGCGGTCGGCGAGGCGGATGTCGACGCCTATTTCGCCCCGCTCGGCGAACGGGAGCTTCGGCTATGAGCGAGGTGACCTCCAGACGCGTCGTACTTCAGCCCTCCGGGGTGGAAGTTATCTTCGCCTGGTTCCAGCGCGTCGTATCGGGCTACTGCCTGCTGTTCGGCGTTCTCTACTGGATCAAGCTGATTGGCTTCTATCCAGGCCCCCTGTGGCGCTTCGACCTGATGCCGGTGCACTGGCAAGTGGCGGCGGTGGTGCTCGCCGTGTTCTTTCCCTTTGCCGCCGCCGGCCTGTGGATGCTGGCCTCCTGGGGCCCGGTGATCTGGTTCATCTGCGCGGTGACCGAGACGGTCATGTACGCCGGCTTCCCCGAGCTCTTCGGCCACCGTCCGCTCATTGTCGTCTCGCATGCCGCGGTGACGCTGCTCTATATCGTTTTTCGCATCGTCATCTACATGCAGAAACGGCCGAGGCGGGGGTAAGCCGTTGAGCGGATTGGCGACCTGGCGATATCCCGGATTCCGCCCTCGGAACATTGCCTAAATCTTTAGGTTAATCATCCTTGTTCGGGTGACCGTTCGTTAAGCCTCTTTCGAAACCTGTTACCGGTAAGCTCTTGTTAGCCCTAGCGTTTAAGTCGAATTTTATGAGTATTCGATAGTGTCGCGATCAAGGTGAAAAACAAAAAATCACCAGGGCGACAAACGAGAGGCAAAGACAATGATCAATTCGCGTCCGGCGGCGAAGACCGCCAACGTTTCCGACGACCGCCGCGAGGCAATCCGTTCGCTGTACATGGAATCGCTCCAGCTTGTAGAGCGGCTGCACCGCCGTCTGCTTGACGTGATCAAGGACGAATTCGACCGCAACGGCCGTTCCGACATCAATGCCATCCAGGCGCTGCTTTTGTTCAACATCGGCAATTCCGAGCTGACGGCCGGCGAACTGCGCTCGCGTGGCTACTATCTCGGCTCGAACGTCTCCTACAATCTGAAGAAGCTGGTCGATCTCGGCTTCATCAATCACCAGCGCTCGCGCATCGACCGCCGTTCGGTCCGTATCTCGCTGACGCCGAAGGGCAACGAGGTGGCGGAAGTGGTTGCCGGTCTCTACGAGCGCCATGTCGGCTCGATCGAGCAGGTCGGCGGCATCAACACCGACGAGTTCAAGCAGATGAACCGCGCCCTGCAGCGGCTCGACCGCTTCTGGAACGACACCATCGCCTACCGGATGTAATTGACGTCCGCCGCATCGGATCTGGCCCGCGCCATAGAAGCGCGGCCGAAACAGCGACCTTCAGTCAGGGCCGGTGCCGAAAAGCACCGGTCTTTTCTTTTCGGAGCGCTGCCTGGCCCGATTTGGAGACGAGGCCACGTTGCCGCCATAATCCAATGGAACCGAGGATGGCAGTGATGCTGTGGTCAAGACCAAGCGTTCACCCGCAAACCGCGTCGCGCCGGCACCCGTTCGCGCTCGACGATGCGGACCATGGTTGGCTAATTGTTAAGATTGCCAATTTTAGAGTGCGGGCGAGATCGCCCGATGATCAACGCAACAAGTGAACGAACTGCTACAAATGTCTGGAACGTCCATGAGAACCAGCCGCCGTTTTTTCCTCTCCGGAGCCTCAGCGCTCGCTGCCGCCATGGTGGCGGGCCACGCGAGTGCTCAGGATGTGATCGGGGATATCCTGAAATCCTCGGCCCGCGGCAATTGGGACGACCAGTTCGACGCCCGCGCCAGCGAAGGCGGCAAAGTGGCTTCGACGCTGCCGATTTTCAGCCTGCAGACCGTCGCTTTCACCGAACAGGCTGTCGCCCAGTATCAGAACATCGTCGGGCAGGGCGGCTGGGTAGAGGTTCCCGCGACCAAGAAGTTGCAGCTCGGCGTCGATGATCCCGATGTCGTGCCGTTGCGCAAGCGGTTGATGGTTTCCGGCGACCTGGCGCAAGGCGCTGGAGTTTCGACCGCCTTCGATTCTTATGTCGATTCAGCGGTCAAGCGCTTCCAGACCCGTCATGGCCTGCCTGCTGACGGCGCTTTGGGCAAGTACACCTATGCGGCAATGAACGTATCGGCACAGATTCGGCTTGGCCAGTTGCAGACAAATCTGCAGCGCCTGCGCGAAAAGGCCGGCACGCTCGGCAGCCGTTATGTGCTGGTCGACATTCCGGCGGCGCAGATCGAGGCTGTCGAGAACGATCGTGTCGTGCTTCGCCACACCGCGATCGTCGGCAAGATCGATCGCCAGACCCCGATCGTCAATTCCAAGATCAACGAGATCATCGTCAATCCGTACTGGAACGCGCCGGTTTCGATCGTGCGCAAGGATATCATTCCATTGATGCGGAAAAATCCTGACTACCTGAAGGACAGCCATATCCGCCTGTTCGCGCCGGACGGCAGCGAGGTCGATCCGCTCAATGTCGACTGGTCGACTGACGACGCGGCCAAATATCGCTTCCGCCAGGATCCGGGTGCGGGCAACGCGATGGCCTCGGTCAAGATCAACTTCCCGAGCCCTGATGGCGTCTATATGCACGACACGCCGCAGCAGAGCCTGTTCGGCAAGATGATGCGCTTCGATTCCTCGGGCTGCGTGCGCGTGCAGAACGTGCGCGATCTCGTCACCTGGATCCTGCGCGACACGCCTGGCTGGGACCGCCAGCATTTCGAGGCAGCCATCAAGACCGGCGAAAACACGCCGATCCAGGTTACCAACCCGGTGCCGGTGCATTTCCTCTACCTTTCGGCATGGTCGACAGGACCGGGCGTCGTCCAGTTCCGCGACGACGTCTACGCGCTCGACGGTGCCAACGAGCTGCAGATCACGTCTTCGCTCTGAGCAGCCTCTCTGTATCGCAAAAGGCCGCCTTCCGGGCGGCCTTTTTGTTTTCAGGACGGACCGGAACTGTTTTGACCGGAAATAGCGTCGGCGGCCATCCTTGCCGCAATCCGGCCAGCAAATTTCGCGCCGCAAACGTGGCGGGGCGAAAACAACTGTGTTAATGGCGCGGCAGACCCCGAACCCCGAGGATTTCAGGCCATGGCAACAGCAGCGGCAGCGTCGAACAAATTCGAATCCTTCTTCGAAACCACGCTCGAGGATGCCGATCCTGAGATCTTCGGCGCCATCCGCAACGAGCTCGGCCGTCAGCGCCACGAGATCGAGCTGATCGCCTCCGAAAACATCGTCTCGCGCGCCGTGCTGGAAGCGCAGGGCTCGATCATGACCAACAAATACGCCGAGGGCTATCCGGGCAAGCGCTACTATGGCGGCTGCCAGTTCGTGGACGTCGCCGAGGAACTGGCGATCGAGCGCGCGAAAAAACTGTTCGGCTGCAACTTCGCCAATGTCCAGCCTAATTCCGGCAGCCAGATGAACCAGGCGGTGTTCCTGGCGCTCTTGCAGCCCGGCGACACCTTCATGGGTCTCGACCTCAATTCCGGCGGCCATTTGACCCACGGTTCGCCGGTCAACATGAGCGGCAAATGGTTCAAGGTCGTCTCCTACGGCGTGCGCAAGGACGACCATCTGCTCGACATGGACGCGATCGAGAAGACCGCGCACGAGACCAAGCCGAAGCTGATCCTGGCTGGCGGCACCGCCTATTCGCGCATCTGGGACTGGAAGCGTTTCCGCGAGATCGCGGACGCGGTCGGCGCCTACCTGATGGTCGACATGGCGCACATCGCCGGCCTGGTCGCCGGCGGCGTTCATCCGTCGCCGCTTCCGCATGCGCATGTGGTGACCACCACCACGCACAAATCGCTGCGTGGCCCGCGCGGCGGCATGATCCTGTGCAATGACGAAGACATCGCCAAGAAGATGAACTCGGCGGTATTTCCCGGCCTGCAGGGCGGTCCGCTGATGCATGTCATCGCCGCCAAGGCAGTCGCTTTCGGCGAAGCGCTGAAGCCGAGCTTTAAACTCTATGCCGAAAGCGTCGCCGCCAATGCCAAGGCGCTGGCCTCCAGCCTTCAGGAGACGGGCCTCGACATCGTGTCGGGCGGCACCGACAACCACCTGATGCTGGTCGATTTGCGCCCCAAGAATGCCACCGGCAAGCGCGCCGAGGCAGCGCTCGGCCGCGCCAACATCACCTGCAACAAGAACGGCATCCCCTTCGACCCGGAAAAGCCCTTCGTCACCTCGGGCGTGCGGCTCGGCACGCCGGCCGGCACCACGCGCGGCTTTGGCCAGGCCGAGTTCCGCGAGATCGGCAAGTTGATCGCCGAGGTATTGGATGGGTTGAAGGTCGCCAATTCCGACGACGGCAATGCCGCGGTCGAAGCGGCCGTGAAGGCCAAGGTGGTGGCGCTCACGGATCGTTTCCCGCTCTATCCCTATCTCGGTTGACCCAGCGCGAAGCGTCGTCTCTTATCCGCCAGCGGCGTGCCGCCCCATGACCGGGCGGCGGGCCGAACCGGAGACCAGATGATGCACGAATCCCGCCTCGTTCCCCTTGGCGCCGCCTGGCTGGCCGCTTTGCTGATCTTGGCCGGGGCTGCCTTCGCGCAAACCCAACCGCCTCCCGACATACCCGCCACCGGCACCTTCGGCAGGTGGACCACCATTGTCGACATTCAGGACACCGGCCAGGACGCGCGCAAAACCTGCGCTGCTTCGACGGCTTTCGTCGATCCCGCCGGCAATCCGGGCACGTTGACGCTTGCGATCTCGAACGGCGACGCCTTGCCGCCGGACGCCTATCCGGCGGTGACGATCGCTGTCGCCAACAAGGATCTTCCGATGGGCAAGAAGATCGCCGCGACGTTCGGCGACACCGGCGGCCAGGTGTCGGCGACGGTTTATTCCGACAACGCCGTCGCTGGCCGCCTCGGCTGGACGGTCGTCAATCAGACCAAGACCAGCCTGGCTCTGCTGCGCGCCATGCGCCGCGCATCCGCGCTTGACGTGGTCTTCGGCAAGCAGCCGGTCGCCAGTATCTCGATGGACGGCTTCTCCAAGGCCTATCGCAATCTCGGTGCGTCCTGTGGTTTCGCCACAGCCGACGTCGCGCCCTGAAGCGGCGGTCCGGCAGGATCGAGCGCGCCTCCTGGCTGTCGACCGGGTCGATTGCCGCCTGGCGGTCGTCGGCGGCATTGCCGTCTGGCCGGTTGCCGCGCTGGCAATCTTCCTCGCGCCTCGCTATCTCTGATCGGCAGGCCGTCGCGGAGACGGAATTGCTTCAATCCCGACCGGAAAGGCACTAAACCTTTCGCCTCGCCAGATTCGTGAACCCAAGGCTCTCCATGCGCTGTCCCTATTGCCAGTCCGAAGATACGCAGGTGAAGGATTCGCGCCCCGCCGAGGACGGCGCGGCAATCCGGCGCCGGCGTGTCTGCCCCGATTGCGGTGGCCGTTTCACCACATTCGAGCGCGTACAACTGCGCGATCTCGTCGTGGTCAAGAAGTCAGGTCGAAAAGTGCCTTTCGATCGCGACAAGCTGCTGCGCTCGGTTGAGATTGCGGTGCGCAAGCGCAATGTCGATCCCGAGCGCATCGACCGTGCGGTGACCGGCATCGTGCGCCAACTCGAAAGCTCCGGCGAGACCGAGGTGGCCTCCGGCGAGGTAGGCCGGCTGGTCATGGACGCGCTGAAGTCGCTCGACGATGTCGCCTATGTGCGCTTCGCCTCGGTCTACCGCAATTTCCGCGAGGCGAAGGATTTCCATGAACTGCTGGGCGAACTGAAGGGCGAGGACGAAAAGAGCGAAGAGGACGCCGGCTGAGCATGGCAGCACCGCAACTGAGCGGGGCCGAACAGGCGGCCCTTGATCGCCGGTTCATGGCCGCGGCGCTGAGATTGTCGCGCAGGAACGCGGGCAGGACCTCGACCAACCCTTCCGTCGGCACGCTGATCGTGCGCGATGACGGCGCGGGGCCGATGATCGTCGGCACCGGCGTCACCGCCGTCGGCGGCCGGCCGCATGCCGAGACCGAGGCTCTGGCCGAGGCGGGCGCCCTGGCGCGTGGCTCCACCGCCTATGTCACGCTGGAGCCCTGCGCCCATCACGGCCGCACGCCGCCTTGCGCCAATGCCCTGGTCAATGCGGGTGTCGCGCGCGTCGTTGGCGCTGCCAGCGATCCAGATGCGCGTGTTTCCGGCAAGGGTTACGCCATCCTGCGCGCCGCCGGGGTTGAAGTGGTGGAGAGGGTGCTCGCGGCGGAGGCTGGCGAGCAGATGGCCGGTTATTTGATTCGATCCCTCAAAAAACGCCCGGAAGTGATTTTGAAACTTGCGCTTTCCAGTGACGGCAAGATCGGCAGGCAAGGCGCCGGCCAGGTCGCGATCACAGGAGATGTCGCGCGCCGCGAAGTTTACCTGATGCGGGCAGAGGCCGACGCCATTCTGGTCGGCATCGGCACCGCGCTTGAGGACGACCCGGCGCTGACGGTACGCCTGCCTGGACTGGAGAACCGCTCGCCGGCGCGCATCGTGCTCGACCGGCAGATCAGGCTGCCGGAGGCCTCGAAACTGGTTTCGGGCGTAGACCGGGTGCCGCTCTATGTCGCCGCGAGCCTGGAGGCCGATCCGCTGCGGCGCGCGGCACTCGAGCGCGCCGGCGTGCGCTTCATCGGCACCGAAACGCATGAAGGCGGCGTGGCGCTGCCGGAGCTTCTCGAGGACCTGGCCGCACTTGGCATGGCAAGTGTGCTGGTCGAAGGCGGCGCCAGGGTAGCCAGCGCTTTCCTGGCCGATGGGCTGGTCGACCGCATCGTACTGTTCCAAGGGCCTGAGGCGATCGGCGATGACGGCATTGCGTCCCCCATCGACGCCGACCACATCCCGCCGGGCTTTCGCAAGCTGCGCGAGATGCGCTTTGGCGAGGACAGCTACGGCGAATGGATAAGGGATATCTAGGCCATGATCCCGAAAAGTGGGAACTGGTTTTCGGACAAGGTCATGGCCAAACGGGAAGATAGAATCTGATGTTTACGGGAATTGTCAGCGATATAGGCACCGTCGCGGCCGTCAAGCCGCTGCGGGAAGGCGTGGGTTTGCGCATCGACACCGCCTATGACCCCGAGACCATCGCTATCGGCGCCTCGATCTCCTGCGGCGGCGTCTGCCTGACCGTCACGGCTCTGCCCGACAGCGGCTCGAATGCCCGCTGGTTCGAGGTCGAGGCCTGGGAAGAGGCACTCAGGCTGACGACGGCGATGGGTTGGAAATCGGGTACGCGCATCAATCTGGAGCGGGCATTGAAGATCGGCGACGAACTCGGCGGCCATATCGTGTCAGGCCATGTCGACGGCACCGCCGAGATCATCGAGCGCAAGGACGAGGGGGACGCGGTGCGCTTCACGCTGGAGGCGCCGCGCGACCTGGCGAAATTCATCGCGCCGAAAGGCTCCGTGGCGCTCGACGGCACTTCGCTCACCGTCAACAAGGTCGAGGGCACACGCTTCGACGTGCTGTTGATTCATCATTCGCTGACCGTCACCACCTGGGGCGAGCGCAAGGTCGGCGACCGCGTCAATCTCGAAATCGACACCATGGCCCGCTACGCGGCGCGGCTGGCTGAAGCGGCGGCCGAAGGGCTTTGAACCCGGTCAGGCGGGTCCAGCAAGGCGACCCGGATCGCTAAATGGCAGGTTGTGGGGAGGTCGCCGTCAGACCGGCTTCACTTCTTCTTGCACCTCTCGTAAGCTCCCACCTGGGCCGGAGGGAAAGCCATGATCAACCCGTCGCAACAAATCATGAGGCTGGGGCTCGGATTTGCCGTGTCACAGGCGCTGCGCGTCATTGTCGAACTCGGCATTCCCGATCTTCTGGCCGCCGGCGGACAGTCGGTCGAGGACTTGGCGACCGCCGCGAAGGCGGATGCGGAATCGCTCTATCGAGTCATGCGGCTTCTGGCGCCCGAGGGGGTGTTCACTGAAATTCGTCCTCGTTGTTTCGCCTTGACTGAAGTCGGGGCGGCGCTTCGGTCCGATCGACCCGGACCGCTTGACTTCATCCGGATGATCAACAGCGAGGCTTATCTTGCATTCGAGCAGCTTCTGCATTCCGTTCGCACAGGAAAGCCCGCTTTCGAAAAGGTGTTCGGAAGTTCGAGATTTGATTGGCTGTCGGCCCACCCGGAGCAGGCTGCCCTGTTCCAGCGAGCCATGGTCGCATTAGGCCAAGGTAGCAACGAGGCCGTCGCGGCGGCCTATGATTTCGGCCCATATACGCGGGTCGTCGACGTCGGGGGCGGACATGGACAGCTTCTTTCGGCCATCCTGGCCCGCAATCCCCATTTGAGCGGCGTTCTTGTGGATCTGGCCTCCGGTGTTGCGGCGGCGCGCCAGGGGGCCGGAGGCGACTTGCCGCGCACGGAGTTTGTCGCCGGAAATTTCTTCGACAGCGTCCCCGGTGGCGACGTCTATGTACTCAAGAAGGTGATCCACGATTGGGACGATGAACGCGCGGGGTTGATCCTGCGGCGTTGCCGCGAGGCCATGCCAAAGCATGGCAGGGTGCTCGTCGCCGAGACGCTCGTGCCTCCGGGCGACGAGCCGGCCCAGATCAAATCCATCGACGTGGTCATGCTCGCCATCACCGGCGGCCGGGAGCGGACTGAGGCGCAATTTGCCAGCTTGTTCGAAGGCGCAGGTCTGAAGCTTGAGCGGGTGATCGGCACCGGAGCACCGATCGCGATCCTCGAGGCATCGCCTGCCTAGCCAAGGAACGTCCCGAAAGATCGCGCGGCGCGATTTCG
This sequence comes from Mesorhizobium sp. M0152, assembly GCF_040322415.1. Taxonomy (NCBI): domain Bacteria; kingdom Pseudomonadati; phylum Pseudomonadota; class Alphaproteobacteria; order Hyphomicrobiales; family Phyllobacteriaceae; genus Mesorhizobium; species Mesorhizobium sp. M0152. Next base: position 4,703 of record NZ_JAMYTH010000006.1, on the reverse strand, counting down.
CGAGGCGAGGATCGTCGGCGGATGAGGGGGCGATGTCGGTTCGGCAATCTTGTGCTTGCGATCAACCCGGCTTCGGCCTAAGTCACCGGCGACCCCGGAGACATTAATGGCTGGTACATCCCAACACGGCAAGGCGTTCATTCGTCCGAAGACCAAGGCGCACATTCTCATCGTCGAGGCGCGTTTTCACGACGACCTTGCCGACGCGCTGCTCGAAGGCGCGACAAGCGCCCTGGACGAGGCCGGCGCAAGCTACGACGTCGTCACCGTTCCCGGCTCGCTGGAGATTCCGGCGGTGATCTCCTTCGCGCTGGACGGCGCCGTCGAGGGCGGGACCAGCTATGACGGCTTCGTCGCGCTCGGCACGGTCGTGCGCGGCGACACCTATCATTTCGACATCGTCGCCAATGAATCGAGCCGCGCGTTGATGGACCTGTCGGTGCAGGAAGCGGTCTGCATCGGCAACGGCATCCTTACCACCGAGAACGACGCTCAGGCCTGGACGCGGGCCAAGCGTTCGGAGGGCGACAAGGGCGGCTTCGCGGCGCGCGCGGCGCTGACCATGATCGCGCTGAAACAACAACTCGGAGCGCAATCGTGACCGAGCCCGCCTCGACCGGACAGCCAACGGTGCGCCACGCCAACAAACGCGGCGCCGCCCGCCTCGCAGCAGTCCAGGCGCTCTATCAGATGGATGTCGCCGGCAGCGGTGTCTTCGAGATCACCGCCGAATACGAGGCGTTTCGCCTCGGCAAGGAAGTCGATGGCGCGCTGTATCGCGAGGCGGACGCGCAATGGTTCCGCGCCATTCTCACCGGTGTGGTCGAGAACCAGAAGACCATCGATCCAATTATCCGGCAGGCGCTGACGGAGGACTGGCCGCTGTCGAGGCTCGATTCGACGCTGCGCGCCATCATGCGGGCCGGCGTCTATGAATTGATGAAGCGAGAGGATGTGCCGGTCGCCGTCATCGTCTCCGAATATGTCGATATCGCCAAGGCTTTCTACGAAGAAGACGAGCCGAAGCTGGTCAATGCCGTGCTCGACCGCGTGTCACGCCGGGTGCGCGGCGAGGGGCGCGGCAAGGACGCATCGTGACGGCAATCGCCATCGAGGCGGGGAGGGAGGCGCGGCGCACCGCTCTAATCCTCGCCGCTTCGCAGGCGATCATCGGCTCGGCGGCGCCGATCGCCATCTCGATGGGTGCGCTGGCCGGGCAGTATCTGCTTGGTGCCGACAAATCCCTGGCGACGGCGCCGATTACCGGCTTCAATCTCGGCGTCGCACTCGGCGCGCTGCCCGCGGCGGCCATCATTCGCCGGATGGGCCAGCGCGGCGGCTTCATGACCGGAACCGTGGTCACCGCGGTTGGCGGTCTGGTCGCCACCCTGGCGCTTTTCCACGGCAGTTTTTGGCTGTTCGCCTTCGGCCTGCTGACCATCGGCGTCGGCGGCGCCTTCGTCCAGCAGTTCCGGTTTGCCGCCGCCGACAATGCGCCGCCGGGGTTCAAGGCGCGCGCCATCTCCTTCGTGCTGGCCGGCGGCATCGTCACCGCTGTTCTCGGACCACAGATCGTCATCTTCACCCGCGAATTGTTCGCGCCGGTCATGTTTGCCGGTTCGTTCGCTTCCATCCTGCCGCTGGCCGCGGTCGGCGCTATCATCCTGTCGTTCCTGCGCCTGCCGGTGAAGGCCACTGGCAAGGTGGACATTGCCGACGGCGACGCCAGGCCCCTGGTTGAAATCGTCACGAAACCGCGTTTCGTCGCCGCGCTGTTTTGCGCCGTCGGCAGCTATGCACTGATGAGCTTCGTCATGACCGGCGCGCCGCTCGCCATGGTTGGCTGCGGCCTGTCCGAGAACGACGCGACGCTCGGTATCTCCTGGCACGTCATGGCGATGTTCGCGCCAAGCTTCTTCACCGGTTCGCTGATCCACCGCTTCGGCGCCGAGCGGATCGTGGCCACCGGGCTGGTCCTGCTCATCGGCTGTGCCATCGTCGCCCTGTCGGGTCTGGCATTGTGGCAGTTCTGGACGTCGCTGATCCTGCTTGGCCTTGGCTGGAACTTCGGCTTCATCGGCGCCACGGCGATCGTGGCGGCCAGTTACCGGCCGTCGGAAAAGGGCAAGGTTCAGGGTTTTCACGACTTCGTCCTGTTCGGCTCCGTCGCTTGCGCATCGCTGATGTCGGGCATGGTCTACAATGCCTGGGGCTGGACCATGCTGAACTGGATGATCTTTCCGGTCGTCATCCTGTGCTTCGCCGCGCTCGGCGCCCTCAAGGTGACCGGCTTGCGCAAGGCCAGCGCCTGATCCGGATCGCTGCAAGGTTGACATGGTGCTGTCAGGATTGGTTCGGCAGAATCTGCCCAACCGAAACAAAATTATTGCGCCCGAGCCCCTTGTTATGAAACCGTGTGCCCCGACTGGCCGCTGAAGCCATGCTCATATGCGGCCACCGCATTCCGGTCCAAGCAAGGGGTTTTCACGATGTTTTCAGTCAAGGTTCTGGCCAGCGCGATTTTGGCGCTCGGCATCACCATGGGCTCCGCCGGCGCCCAGGTGGTTGTCTCGTCCAAGATCGACACCGAGGGCGGCGTGCTCGGCAATATCATCCAACTCGTTCTCAACGCCAACAACATCAAGACGTCAGACCGCATCCAGCTCGGCGGCACGCCTGTCGTGCGCAAAGCGATTACCGCCGGCGAGATCGACATCTATCCCGAATACACCGGCAATGCCGCCTTCTTCTTCGAGAAGGCCGACGATCCGGTGTGGAAGGACGCCGCCAAGGCCTATGAGACGGCCAAGAAGCTCGACTACGACGCCAACAAGATCGTCTGGTTGTCGCCGTCGCCGGCCAACAACACCTGGGCGATCGCGCTGCGCAAGGAGGTGGCCGAGACCAACAAGCTCGCCACCCTTTCCGATTTCGGCAAATATGTCGCTGGCGGCGGCCAGGTGGTGCTGGCGGCCTCGTCCGAGTTCGTCAATTCGGCGGCCGCGCTACCGGCCTTCCAGACGACGTACGGCTTCACGCTGAAGCCGGACCAACTGATCACGCTCTCCGGCGGCGACACGGCGGCGACCATCGCGGCGGCCGCCAATCAGACCAGCGGCGCCAACGCCGCCATGGTCTACGGCACCGATGGCGGCATCGCGCCATCCGGCCTGGTCGTGCTGGAAGACGACAAGGGCGTGCAGCCGGTCTACCAGCCGGCGCCGATCATCCGCGAAGCGGTGCTCAAACAGCATCCCGAGATCGAGACGCTGCTGAAGCCGGTCTTCGCCAAGCTCGACCTCGTCACATTGCAGGAACTGAACGGCCGCGTGCAGGTCGGCGGCGAGCCGGTCAAGGGCGTCGCCGAGGACTTTTTGAAGAAGAACGGCTTCTTGAAGTAATCAGCGCGGGATCGGGACACCGGTGCGAAGCACCCCCCTCTGTCCTGCCCGTCCTCCGCAGCTGCAGCGCAGCTGCTGCGGAGGGTGGACCGGACATCTCCCCCTCAAGGGGGGAGACTGGCAGCTTCTGCGCTCCGCTTCATTCTACGGCGTTGAGAATTGGCGAAAGCCATCACGATATCCGATCTCCCCCCTTGAGGGGGAGATGGCCGGTCCACCCTCCGCAGCAGCTGCGCTGCAGCTGCGGAGGACGGGCAGGCCAGAGGGGGGCGCCTCGCGCAGAGGTTACATCAGCGCAGCCGCATCTCTCCAAGCGTCTGTCCCTTCGCACAGATGCGCCTCATGACCGCCCGCTTCGACAAGCTCGGCGTCGTCATCGCAGCCATCGCTGCCTATGCGGCGCTCCTCGCCCCGTTCGCCACCTTCCGCGCCAATCGCATCGTTCCCGGCCAGCCGCGCTCGATTCTCGAGGCATTGCCGGCAGCGACCGGGCCGTTGCTGCTCGCCATCGTGGTCGCGGCCTTGCTTGTCGCGCTGTTCAGGACGCCGCTTGTGCTTCGCTTCGCCGCCAGCGTGGTGGCGCTTGCCGCGCTCGCTCTGCTGATCGGTGTCGCCGGCAGTTTCCTCACACCGGCGGGCAACACTTTTGCGAGAGTCTCGCCTGCCTCCGGTTTCTGGATGTTCATCTTTGCCTTCACACTGCTGCTGGCCGACGTGCTGACACGGCTCAACCTGTCGCCATGGGCGCGCCTCGGCATACTTGTCGCTGCCGCGATTGCTATCGGACTGCTGCTGATGTCGGGAAGCTGGAACGACCTATCCATCCTCAAGGAATACGCCAACCGTGCCGACAGTTTCTGGGCCGAAGGATCCAAGCATGTAACGCTGGCGCTCGGCTCGCTGCTTGCCGCGGTGATTGGCGGCCTTCCGCTCGGCATCCTGTGCCACCGGGTCGAAAGGCTCCGAGCCGGCGTGCTCAACGTGCTCAACATCATCCAGACCATTCCCTCGATCGCGCTGTTCGGCCTGCTGATCGCACCACTCGGCTGGGTTGCCGCGCATATACCTGGGGCGGCGGCGATCGGCATTCGCGGTATCGGCACCGCGCCGGCTTTCGTCGCGCTGTTCCTCTATTCGCTGTTGCCGGTGGTGGCCAACACCGTGGTCGGTCTCGCCGGTGTGGCGCGGGGCGCCCCAAACACCGGCGGGGGGGGGGGGGGGGGGCGCCCCCCCCCCGCGGGGGTGGGGGGGGGGGGGTGAGTATTAAAAAAAAAGCCGCCCCCCCGGCCCCGGGGGGGTGGG